>DIUL01000119.1 GCA_002422345.1 Acetobacteraceae bacterium UBA6159 | reverse complement strand
TGATTGACCGGACAGCAGTGATTCGACCTATGAAGTCGCCTGCAACTACGTGAAGGCGAACATCGAGGGCGAGGCCCTGCACGCGGTGCCCTATGGCGGCGTCAGCGAGGCTGAACTGGCCGTGCTGCGCAACACCGGGGAACTGACGCCGGCGGAATCGGCCGACCTCATCCGCTCGGTCATCCGTGACACCGAGCATGTGGCGTTCGCAACGCTGACGTCGCTGCTGAAGTCGGGCAAGAACCCGCGGCGCATCCTGGACTCGCTGCAACTGGCCGTGGCGCAGATCGTGCTGGAAACGCAGGATCTGAACAACTTCAACATGCCGCACCATTGCTACGAGTATCACAACACGCTGGCGTGGTTCTTCGACAATTTCGACCATCCGCGCCGGCTGCGGCTGCTGTACGTGGCGGCGTCCTTCGCCAACCGCGTGGCCGACAACATGCGCGGGCTGAACGACGTGAACCCCGTGGTGATCCGTGCCCCGCAGGGCGCCGACAAGATGACCGCGCAGCAGCTGCTGGACCAGGTCGACGCGACGATCTGCGCGCTGGACGGGCCGGCGTGCCTGGCCTGGACGCAGGCCTATATGGACAACAACGCCGACCGGACGCCGCTGGTGCGCCGGATCGCCCTGGCCGCGAGCAAGCTGGGCAACGATCCGCACAACCAGGAAATCGCCCAGTGCATGCTGATGGACTACGGCACCAACAAACTGGCCGGGCGCGACCGGCAGTTGCTGTCGGCGGCCTACCACACGGCGATGCACCGCAAGTACGGCGACCCGCTGGAATGCGCCAACCGCTTCGGCAAGGGCATGGGCGTCGAACTGCACTGACCGGTTCGGCGCTGTACGATCCGACCGGCGCGTTGCCTTTCCGACGCGCCGGCCGCTCCCCCTGCCCCATCGTCATCCCCGGGCCTGTCCAGGGGATCGCCTGTCGCACGAACGCTCCGTGCCTCTCCTCTACGGACTTTCCCCATGACCCTGTCCATCCGCGCGCTTGACCCCGTCTCCCGCCCGTTCTTCGCGGGGGAGGTCTCCGGCATCGACATCACCCAGCCCCTCACGCCCGAACAGGCGCAGGCGATCGACAAGGGGATGGACCAGTACGGTGTGCTGGTGTTCCACGGCCAGCAGTTCAATGACGAAACGCAGATCCGGTTCAGCCGCTATTTCGGCGACCTGGAGACCGCGTCCGGCGACATCAACTTCCTGACCGCCCGCCGGCTGGAATCGATCCACGTCAACGACATCTCCAACCTGGACGTGAACAACACGCTGCTGGCCCGCGACAACCGCCGGCGGCTGTTCAACCTGGGCAACCAGCTCTGGCACTCCGACAGTTCGTTCAAGGCCGTGTCGGCCAAGTATTCGCTGCTGTCGGCGCGCATCATCCCCTCGGGCGGCGGCAACACGGAATTCGCCGATATGCGCCAGGCCTGGGACGACCTGGACGCGGACACCAAGGCCGAGTGCGAGAACCTGATCTGCGAACACAGCCAGCTCTATTCCCGCGCGATCCTGGGCTTCACCGACTTCACCGAGGACGACCGCAAGCGCTTCCAGCCCGTGCACCAGCGTCTGGTCCGCACCCACCCGTCCACGGGGCGGAAGTCGCTGTTCCTCGCATCCCACGCCGGAGCCATCGTAGGCTGGCCGGTGCCGGAAGCCCGAGCGTTCCTGCGGGACCTGTCCGAACACGCCACCCAGCGTAAATACGTCTACGCCCACCAGTGGAAACAATTCGACCTGGTGATCTGGGACAATCGCGCAACCATGCACCGCGCCCGCCCCTACCCGGCCGACCAGGTGCGCGACATGCACCGGACGACGGTGGCATGCGAACGGTCGACAATGGCGGAGGCGGCGTAGGGGCTCCGCCCCTAACCCCGCAAGGGGGCAAAGCCCCTGGTGGGGTCTGGGGTGAAACCCCAGCGCTGCCCTCCTGCATAGGCCATCCGGCCGATCCCTTCGTAACCCCGCTGTAGCAAAATCCGCCCTATCCCGGGTCTGTCAAACGGAATCGGGGCGGGTCCATGAACGCAATCGGCACGCTGCACACCAATCTGGTCTTCAAGCGTCGCACCCATGTGTTGGCGGAGGCTTTGGCCCGCGCCATTCCCGCCGATGCGCGCACGGTGCTGGATGTGGGGTGCGGGGACGGGACGATCTCCCGGTTGATCGGGCAGAAGCGGCCCGACCTGTTCATTGCCGGCGTTGACGTCATGGCTCGGCCGCGCACGCATATTCCCGTGACGCTGTTCGATGGAGAGCATCTGCCGTTCCTGGATGGCGGCTTCGACGTGGTGATGTTCGTCGATGTGCTGCACCACACGCCCGACCCGTCGGTGCTGCTGCGGGAGGCGAAGCGCGTGGCCCGCGGTGCGGTGGTGCTGAAGGATCACACGCGCGACAGCATGATCGCCAACACGACGCTGCGGTTCATGGATTGGGTCGGCAACGCGCATCACGGCGTGCGGCTGCCGTACAATTACTGGTCGACGGCACAATGGCGGAAGGCGTTCGACTCGCTGGAGCTTTCACCCCAGACGGTCGAGCGGGAGCTGGGCCTGTATCCGTTCCCGACCTCGCTGGTGTTCGAGCGGGGGCTGCACTTCGTCTCCCGCCTGGCGGTATAGGGCGCCGAGGCGCCCCAGCCCGCCTCAGTCCCCGTTATCAACCAGGAAGGTCACCAGTTCCGGGAAGGCCGTCAGCACCGCCAGGGTCACGATATCGGCGAAGATGAACGGCCAGATCCCCTTGAAGATATCGCGCACCGGAATGTCCGGCCTGACGCCGTTGACCACGAACACAACCAGCCCGACCGGGGGGGACAGCGACGCGATCCCCGATAGTTTCACCAGCACGATCCCGAACCAGATCGGGTCGTAGCCCAGCGCCTTGATGACCGGGAAGATGACCGGCAGGGTCAGCAGGAACATCCCGATCCCCTCCAGCACCGTGCCCAGCACGAAGTACAGCAGGTAGATCGCCATCAGGATGAAGAAGGGTGCGACATCCAGGGTGGTGACCCAGCGGGCGATATCCTCGGGCAGGCCGGAGAAGCTCAGGAAGCGGACGAAGATCATCACGCCCCAGATGACGGTGAAGATCATGACCGTCAGCTTCGCCGAATCCAGCAGGCACTGGGTGATCTCGTTCCGCTTGATCCCGTTCTTCAGCGCGAACATGAACACGCAGAAGGCGCCGAGCGCCCCGGCCTCGGTGGGGGTTGCCCAGCCGAAATACATGCTGAAGAAGACGATGAAGATGACCAGGAAGATCGGCGTCGTCCCGGGGATGGAGGCGAAGCGCTGGCCCCAGCTATAGCCGGTGATCGGCGGTCCCTCGGTCGGGTCGCGCCAGCAGCGCCAGGTGATGATGCCGGCATAGACCAGGGCGGAGACCAGGCCGGGCACGAAGCCCGCAACCAGCAGCTTGCCCACCGATTCCTCGACGATGATCGCGTAGACCACCAGCAGGGTCGAAGGCGGGATCAGCGAGTCGAGCGTCGCCCCCGCGGCGCAGACCCCGGCGGCAAGCTGGCGGTTGTACTTGGCGCGCAGCATCTCAGGGATCGCCACCTTGGCGAAGACCGCGGCCGCCGCGCTGGAAGCACCGGAGACGGCCGAGAACCCCGCCACCGCGAAGACGGTCGCGGTCGCAAGCCCGCCCGGCAGCCAGCCGAACCAGCGGCGTGCCGCCTCGAACGCGGTCTGGGTGATGCCGGCGTAGTAGGCGAGGTAGCCGATCAGGATGAACATCGGCAGCACGGACAGCGTGTAGTTGGCGCCGGCCGAATAGGGCACGATGCCCATGGTGCGGATGCCGGCCTCCCAGCCGATCAGGCTGGCCAGGCCGAAGGTCCCCACCACCGCGCCGGCGATCGCGAACCGCACCCCGATCGCACACAGCGCCAGCAAGGCGACGACGCCGATGACGCCGATTTCGGATTGACTGAGTTCCATCACTTCCTGTCCGCCAGTTCGCCGCGTCCCAGGGCTTCCTCGATTTCGTCGCGGACCTGGTCCTGGATGGTTTCAAGTCTCGGCACCGCGACCGGGGTGCGGCTGTTGTCGGCGACCATGCGGACATAGCCGCAGACCTGCAGCACCAGGCGGCACCACAGCAGGCTGAGCGCCAGCGGGATCATCAGCTTGGCGGGCCAGACCGGGATGCGGATATCCATCGTGGAATCGCCGATCCGGTAGGCGCGCAGGAAGTTGGCGAAGCTGCTGTCGATCAGGAGTGTGATGATCACCAGCGCCAGGGCGACACTGAACAGCTCGATCCACCAGCGCACCCTTGTCGGCCAGCCCAGGGTGATATCCATGCGGATATGGCTGCCCAGGCGCTGCGCGTAGGCGATACCCAGGAAGGCGAACAGGGACGAGGACTGCTCGATCCAGTCGATATAGCCGTGGATCGCGAAGTCGAAGACCGTGCGGCCGACGATCTGCACCACGCCGACGAACATCAGGAAGAAGATCGCCAGCGCCGCGATCAGGTTCGCGCCGTTCTCGACATAGCCAAGCCACCGGTCGGCCAAGCGCAACAGCGCCGGGCCTTCCGTATCCTGTTCCGCCATTGATGTTTCCCCCGAACGGCGTTGCTCGCCGTCGTTGTTACGAACCAGAGCCGCCGTTCTTCTTGATCAGTTCCATCACCAAGCTCAGGGCTTCCTTGCCGGGCAGGCCCTTGGCCTCCATGTCGGCGACCCACTTGTCCCAGACCGGCTTGCCGGCGATGGCGATCAGCTTCTCACGCATGTCGGGCGTGATCTTCACGGCCTCGAGCTTACGCTTGTCGAACAGCGGAAACGCCTTCTTATCGGCGTCATCATAGGCCGCGCGCTGCAGGGCGTAGCCTTCCTCCCGCGCGTCTTCCAACATCTTCCGGTATTCGGGCGGGAGCTTATTCCACGCGTCGATGTTCACATTGAGCGAGTTGTGGACGATGCCGAGGTTCATCCCCATCGTGTACCACTTGGAGACCTCGTGCAGCTTGTAGCTGACGAAGCTGTAGGTGAACGGGAACGACGCCGCCTGGAACACGCCGCGTTCCAGGGCGGTGTAGACTTCCGGGGCCGATACGGATGTTGGTACGCCACCGAGCATCTTCATGGCGTCGCCGAGGCCACCGAGGGCGCGGACGCGCATGCCCTTCCAGTCCTCGACCGAGACGGGCGGCTTGCCGATGCCCATGAACTCATACTGTGGGAGCAGGACGGTCATGTAGTGGACCGCGCCCCAGCGGGCGAGTTCCTCCTTCACCGGGGGCCATTGCTGGAACTGGTCCTGCACCTTGGCCTGCAGCACCAGGTTGTCAATCGGCAGGAACGGCATATCGAGCACGCCCTGCAGCGGCGTCTTCGCCGGGGCATAGGAGTAGGCGACCATCGCGCCCTGGAAGGCCGCGACCTTCAGCCCGTCCAGCACGTCCTTCGCGTCGGACAACTGCTCATTGTAGCGGAGGTTGATGGTGAAGTTGCCCCCGGACTTTTCCTTCACCACCTTGGCGACGTGCTCGAAGGCGACGGTGACGGTGCGCGGCGGGCCGTAGATCGCCCAGTTCCAGGTGACCTTCTCGGCCGCCTGGGCGGGGTCGAGCGCGGCCCCGCCGATGGTCATCGCGATTCCGGCGGCAAAGCCGAGTACGGTGCGTGAAATGACGGCCATTGTTCTGGTCCTCCCCTGATTGAACCGTCTCCGGTTTCATTTCCGGGACGGGTCCGTTTCAATTTCCATACACAGTGCGAGGTTTCGGTTCGCAGTGCAACCGGGCTTGGTGGACAGGGTCGGGCCGGGTTGCCGGTTGCGGGGCCGATCCGCGTGCCGGCGAATTCGGTTGCATCCGGTTATGCGTCAATATATTGTCCGTTCATTCACATTAAGTAGGTGATATTATGCATTTTCGTCCTCGCAAAAACGCCATTCAACTGGTTCGTACGACCTACGATGCCACCACGAAGCGCGGCCGTTACGCGACCATCGGCAACGTGCCCAAGTCCAGCCTCGCCCTGACCGATGACGTCGCGGCCAAGCTGACGCCCGAGGAAAAGCAGGAGTTCGAGACCTTCGTCACGAACTACCGCAACACCACCGCGTTGCAGGCCAAGGTCTACGCGTTCCAGTTCCCTGAGATCGTCCAGCAGGTGTTCAGCGCCGTCGACCTCGTGGAGGGCAAGGATCGCGACCTGATCCTCTCCAACCTGTCGCAGGCGATTTTCGACATCCGCGCCTTCATCGGACGCAACGCCGCCAAGTAAACGCCAGCCCGCGCGCCGAAGCCGGACCGCCACGCCGATCCACCCACGGCGGCATGGCGGTCCGCCGTTTTCCGTCCCCTGAGCGGCCCCCGGAGCTTGAACCGTCCATTCCGCGGTTGACGCGGATGACCTGATGCCTATCTACTGCCCAGAATTGTAGCCTTGGCTACACTCTGTGGTGGCAGGTGCAAAACATGGCAGAGGGTTCATCAGGCATGAGCGGATCGCGTCCTCCCCCGATCGACCAGGCATCCCGGATCGCGGCGCCCAACCGGCGCGACCTGCTTCTGGCCTTGTCCCTGCTGCCCCTCGCGGCCCACGCCGCCCGCGCGCAGGGCACCCGGCTGAAGGCCGTCACCAGCTTTACGGTGATCCAGGACATCGCCCGCAACGTCGCCGGCGACCTCGCCACTGTCGAATCCATCACCCGCCCCGGCGCCGAGATCCATGGCTATGAGCCGACGCCGGGCGACATCGTCCGCGCGCAATCGGCCAAGGTCATCCTGTGGAACGGCCTGAACCTGGAGGCCTGGTTCTCCCGCTTCCTCGCCAATATCCGCGACGCGGAGCCGGTCGTGGTGTCCGAGGGCGTCGAGCCGATGGGCATCCGCGAGGGACCCTATGAGGGCAAGCCCAACCCGCATGCCTGGATGTCGCTGAACAACGCGCTGATCTATGTGGAGAATATCCGCAAGGCCTTCGCACGCCTCGATCCCGCCAACGCCGTGGCCTACGAGCGGAACGCCGCGGCCTATGCCGACCAGATAAAGGCGCTGGACGCGCCGCTGCGCCAGCGGATCGCCGCCATCCCCGAAGACAGACGCTGGCTGGTCACGTCCGAGGGCGCGTTCAGCTACCTGACCCGCGACTACGGGATGAAGGAAGCCTATCTCTGGCCGATCAACGCCGAGGAGCAGGGCACGCCGAAGCAGGTGCGGGCCGTGATCGACCTGGTCCGCAAGCACAAGATCCCGGTCGTCTTCGCCGAGAGCACGGTGTCCGACAAACCGGCCCGCCAGGTCGCGCGGGAGACGGGGGCGAAGTTTGGCGGCGTGCTGTATGTCGACTCGCTGTCCGAGCCGTCGGGGCCGGTCCCCACCTACCTGAAACTCATGGAGGTGACGGTGGACAGGATCGCCAAGGGGTTCGGGGTATGAACGACACCGCGATCCTGCCTCCGATCGTAACGAGCCCGGTCGCGGCGGCCCCGGCGGCATTGTCGGTGACCGGCGTCACCGTGGCCTATCCGAACGGCAATGTGGCGCTGCGGGACATCACCTTCTCTCTTGCCCCGGGCGGCATCTGCGGGCTGGTCGGCGTCAACGGGTCCGGCAAGTCGACCCTTTTCAAGACCATCATGGGCTTCATCCGCCCGACCGCCGGAGAGGTCCGGTTGGAAGGCCTGCCCGTCGCCCGCGCGCTGAAGGCCAACCGCGTCGCCTATGTGCCGCAATCCGAGGAAGTCGACTGGAACTTCCCCGTCCTGGTGCGCGACGTCGTGATGATGGGGCGGTACGGGCATATGGGGCTGCTGCGCATACCCTCCCCCGGGGATCGCGCCTTGGTGGAGCAGTCACTGGAACGGGTCGGCATGGCGGATTTTCGGACGCGCCAGATCGGGGAGTTGTCCGGTGGGCAGAAGAAGCGCGTCTTCCTCGCGCGCGCCCTGGCGCAGGAGAGCCGGATCATCCTGTTGGATGAGCCCTTCACCGGCGTCGATGTGAAGACGGAAAGCGCGATCATGGACCTGATGCGCGATTTGCGCGCCGCGGGGCACCTGATGCTGGTCTCCACCCACAATCTGGGCAGCGTGCCGGAGTTCTGCGACCAGGTCGTGCTGATCAACCGCACGCTGCTGGCGGCGGGTCCGACACGGCATGTCTTCACCCAGTCGAACCTGGAACGCGCCTTCGGTGGCGTGCTGCGGCACTTCCAGCTCGTGGGCGGGGCACTGCATGACGACGACGACCCGCGCGGCGTGACCGTGCTGACCGACGATGAGCGCCCGCTGGTGTTCTATGGGGAGAAGGACTCCGCCGAACACGCGCATGGGGACGCGGGGAAGCGGGGGTGAATGTGGTTGGGAAATCCTCCTGGGCCGGTGCCGCTAGCCCCATACCCCGCGCCGGTGCCGCGATACCCCTCCCCCCGGCCCCCTCCCTCAAGGGGAGGGGGGGACGATGCTGAGCGAACTGCTGGTCCCCTTCGCCTATGAGTACATGCTCAAGGCCATGTTCATCTCCGCGCTGGTGGGCGGGGTCTGCGCGTTTCTCTCCGCCTTCCTGATGCTGAAGGGCTGGTCGCTG
>DIUL01000067.1 GCA_002422345.1 Acetobacteraceae bacterium UBA6159 | reverse complement strand
TCATAGCGTTGAACAGCCTTGGCCTCCCCCCAACCATGGATGCCGGATTCCGTTTCGACGCGGCAGAACAGCAGGTTCTTGGCCGTTCCCGGGTCGAACAGGAACGTTTCAATGCGCGCGATCTTCATGGTCCGGCCCTCCTGGATTTTCCGAATCTATAGGCTTGGGTGGAGGTCCGGACAACTCCGCTCAGGTCGGCGCGCGCGGCGGCCGCGGCGTGGTCGCGCTGGACGATCCAAACGCGTTCAGCAGCGTGTCGAGGAACCGGAAGAACAGTTCCACCCCATAGCCAACCAGGAAGGCAGTCGCGAGCGATGACAGCGAAAAACCGGTCGCGGGATTGAACAGCCCCGCGATGGCGCCCGCGATCACCGCCGTGATCATCCGCGCCGAGTCAGCAAACGACGGATGATAGGTCCGGCTGCGGATCGTATCGACAAACAGCCGCAGCCGGAACGCATAGGCGCCGAGCAGCGCGTAGAAGATGGGGAATGCGTAGGACGCGAGGGCGCCGATCGCCGCCTTGTAGTCCGACTGCACGTTCGACGCGAAGGATCGGACCGACTGATAGGTCTTGATCTTGCACAGCACCTCGGCCGTGTAGTTACGAATGGCGGGATTGAGCTCAAACCGGTCGGCAACGGGGACCTTGCTTTCATCATAGCAACTTGCCTGGCACAGCCCGCCACGCGGCGCGGCGCAGGACGCGAAGGGGTCGCATTCGATTCGGCCGACGAACACGTTCAGCTTGATGGCCTGGCTGCGGATGTCGCGGACATTGGCCGCGAAGTGCTGCAGCGGCTCGATCTCGGTCGCCGCCATCCGCTCGCGTCCGCGGCTGGCGGGTGGAGTGGTCAGCATCTCACACGGGTCCACATCCTGCCCGTCGCGCATCGTGGACTCGGTGATGTCGTTCTGGGAGATGGTCGCGCGCAGGCGGGCCGCTGATTCATTGGCGGCGTTGATATGGGTCTCGATGTTGGAGGACAGGCTGTCCGCCACGAACACGGTCACCGATCCGATGGCGATCCCGGTCGTCAGCACCAGGGCCACGACGCGGTTCCAGCGTAGCGTGCGCCTGGTATGCTCCGACTGGCAGGCCCGGATCGTATCAGCCGTAACCTCCCCGAACTGCTTGCACAGTTTGCCATAGGCTTCGTAGAACCGGGCCTGCATGTCCTGCGTCAGGGTGCCGTTCGCGGCGGCCTCCTTGGCCGCGAGCAGGGGGTTGATCGTTTCGCGCGGGACCTGATTGCCGGTCTCGGCCGCGAATTTCAGCAGCAGGTCTGAATCGTCCAGCGCATCGGCGAAGGGGGCCTTGGCCTCATCCCCGCCCTGCGCCTGGCCGCGCCGCAGCCGCACCAGTCGGGCGTTCACCGCATAGAACGCCGCCTCGATCTCGGGCGTCACGGCGTTCGCCCGCTCCGCCTCCGCGGCGAGCATGATCCGCCGAACAATGTCCTCGGGCATCGCCACGCCATCGGAGGTCATCGCCTCCAACCGCCGGTAGGCGCGGCGGATGGCGCGGTGCACGGGCGGGCGGCCGAAGCCAAGCCAACCCCGCGCGTGCTCGAACAGTTCCGACAGACTGGCCATCCCGCTATTCCCCCGATCGCCCCCAGCCTACAGTCCAATCGTTTCACAAGAGTGTGAACCCGCCCACACCCAGCCTTGCACCGCCTCCTCCGCTCGGCGATCCTGCGGCGGAGAGAGGATGGGGGAAACAATGGATTTCGAGCAGGTCAAGTATGAGGTGCAAGGCACCACGGCGATCATCACGCTCAACCGGCCAGAGCGGCGGAACGCGCTATCAGGCCAGTTGCTGCGCGAACTGAATGCGGCCTTGCTGGAGGCGGACGAATACAACCCCGTCCATGCCGTGATCCTGCGCGGCGCCGGTCCGCATTTCTGTGCCGGCGCCGATCTGAACGAGTATTCCTCGGGCCGTGGCCCGGACTATCGCGGGCGGGTGGAACTGGATGACGACATCTGGCGGCTGGAGCAGGGGCAGCGCCTGCGGGTGCAAATCTTCGACATGCACAAGCCCGTGATCGCCGAGGTCCACGGCACCTGCATCGGGATCGGGACGGAGCTTGCCTGGTTCTGCGACATCATCCTGGTGGCTGACGACGCGCGGATCGGGTTCCCGCCGGTGCGCGACCTGGGGACTCCGCCCGGGTCGATGTGGCTGTATCATTGCGGCCCGCAATGGGCGAAGCGGCTGCTGCTGACGGGTGACAGCCTGACCGGTAAGGACGCGGCCGAGGTCGGGCTGGCGCTGAAATCCTACCCGGCCGAGGAACTGGCCGCCGAAACGATGCGCCTGGCCGAACGCATGGGGCTGGTCGACCCGCATCTGCTGTCGGCCAACAAGCGGATGGTCAATCTGGGTCTGGAACTGATGGGTGCACGGACCCTGCAACGCATCGGCGCCGAGATCGACGCTCGCGGCCACAACGCCCCCATGGCTCGGCAGTTCCGGGAGAACATGAAGACCCACGGCGTGAAATACGCCTTCCAGAAGCGGGATTCCTTGTTCGGGAACCAATACGCCTCGGCCAAGGGGCGCGATCCCGATTAGGCCGCTACCGGCGATCCTGTTCCAGGACCAGCGCTTTGTCGTGATCGACAAGCCCGCCGGCCTGCCCGTGCATCCCGGGCCGGCCGGTGGGCCGAGTGTCGAGGACTGGTTCCCTCTGCTCAGCAAACGACGGGACGGCCCCTGGCTGGCGCATCGCCTCGACGCCGACACCGCCGGCTGCCTGGTGATCGCGCTGCGGAAGGCGGCACTGCTGGAAGCGCAGGCCGCGTTCGCCGCTGGGGAGGCCCGCAAGGTCTATTGGGCAGTGGTCCGCGGGGATGTCACAGGGACCGAGGGCACGATCGACCGTCCCTTGCTGCGCCGGACCGGGCCGGAGGGCTGGCGGATCGTCGTCGACCCACGCGGACAGGCGGCCATCACCGACTGGCGGGTGATGGGACGCGGGCAGGGCCTGACCTGGCTGGAACTGCGCCCCCGCACCGGCCGCACGCATCAAATCCGCGTCCATTGCGCGGAACTCGGCTGCCCGATCCTGGGCGATGCGCGCTATGGCGGCGGCGATGGGCCGATGCATTTGCTGGCGCGCGCCATCCGCCTGGCCCTGGACCCGCCGGTGGAGGCCGTGGCGGAACCGCCAGACGCCCAGCGAAGGGCATTCGCGGCCTGTGGCTGGTCGATCGTTCCCGCCACTGGCAATGATCGAAAAATTTCATGAAGCTTCGAACTTCAATTTAATCCTCGGATGGAGTAGATTGCATGAGTAGGGAGACGGGGACGCGACCGAGGGGTTCGACGCCCGTTCGGCCGTGGCCCTTTTGGCTTCCTCGACCGAGGTAGAAGCAGAAAGGATAAAGCCATGCCAGCGCTCAAGGGCACGAAGACGGAAGACAATCTGAAGGCCGCGTTTGCCGGTGAATCGCAGGCCAACCGCCGTTACCTGTATTTCGCGCAAAAGGCCGACGTTGAAGGCCACAACGACGTCGCCGCGGTGTTCCGCTCGACGGCCGAAGGCGAAACCGGCCACGCGCACGGCCACCTCGAATACCTCGAGGAGTCGGGCGATCCGGCGACCGGCCTGCCGATCGGGGAGACCTCGAAGAACCTCGCCGCCGCGATCGCGGGTGAGACGCACGAATACACCGACATGTATCCGGGCATGGCGCGCACCGCGCGTGAGGAAGGCTTCGACGAAGTCGCCGACTGGTTCGAGACGCTTGCGAAGGCCGAACGGTCGCATGCCGGTCGTTTCCAGCGCGCGCTGAACGAGCTCGCCTGATCCGATTGCCCCTCTCCCTTTGCGGGGAGAGGGGTTCCCGCCCCCAATAAAAAGAAAGACGCAGCGATGAGAGAAGGCAGCCTGGAGGCGCCGACCCGCCATCCGATTGCCTGGCAGGATGACAGTTTCTACGATCCGATCGAGATCGAAAAGGAACTGCACCGGGTATTCGATATTTGCCACGGTTGCCGTCGTTGCTTCAATCTATGTGATTCGTTTCCGATCCTGTTCGATCTGGTCGACGAATCCCCGACCATGGAACTGGACGGTGTCGATCCGGCCAATTTCAAGCAGGTCGTGGACAAGTGCACGCTTTGCGACATGTGCTACATGACGAAGTGTCCCTATGTCCCGCCGCATGAATTCAACCTTGATTTCCCGCATCTGATGCTGCGCTTCCGCGCGATGGAAGCACGCCAGGGCGATCTGAAGTTCGCCGACAAGCAACTGGCCGAGACCGACCGCAACGGCGTACTTGCCAGCCTGGTGGCCCCGATCGCCAATTGGGCGACCGAGCGTGGCAATACCGTGCTGGGCCCGATCGTGCGCGGCGCCGCTGGCCTTCATCCGGACGCCGAACTGCCGAAATACGCGTCCAACAGCTTCGTCAACCTGTCCGCCAATACGCCTGTCGTGAACCGGGAGGCTCCGGCCCACGGCCGCAAGGCCGTGATCTACGCGACCTGCTTCGTGAACTTCAACACGCCTGGCGTGGGGCTCGATGCGCGGGAAGTGCTGGCGCGCAACGGCGTTGAAACCGTCGTGCTGCATCCAAGCTGCTGCGGCATGCCGCTTTTGGAACAGGGCCGCATCCAGGATGTCGCCCGCAACGCGCGGACCGTTGCACAGGAAATGAAACCCTGGATCGACCAGGGCTACGACGTGATCGGCCTGGTGCCGTCCTGCGCGCTGATGCTGAAATTCGAATGGCCGCTGATCCTGCCTGACGATCCCGAAGTGATCGCGCTGTCGAAGGCGACGTTCGATATCACCGAGTACATCGTCGACATCGCCAAGAAGGAAGGCATGGCGCCGGGCATGCAACCGATCGACGGCACGCTGACCCTGCACATGGCCTGCCACGCCCGCGCCCAGAACATGGGGCAGAAGGGGGCGGAGATGCTGCGGCTGATCCCATCCGCCGACGTCAAGGTGATCGAGCGATGCTCGGGTCACGGCGGGTCCTGGGGCTTCAAGCAGGAGCATTTCGAGACCGCCATCAAAGTCGGCCGACCCGTCGCTCGGCAGGCCGCGCAGAGCGGCCCGGGCTTCGTGATGTCGGAATGCCCGCTGGCCGGCGTGCATATCGTCCAGGGCATGGATCGCCTGGGCGATGACAAGCCGAAGCCGGAACTCGTGACGCACCCGATCCAACTTCTCGCGCGTGCCTATGGCATTGGCGCCTGAGTGAACCCGGAGAGAGAGATGACAACGAAGCATGCCCTGACCGCGGACGACATCGTCCCGACCGCGGAGTATGCCCCGCGCCGCACCGAACACCGTCGCCGGATCGCCGCCCGCAAGAAGAACCGGCGGGTCGAGGTCGGCCCGGTCGTGACCTTCTACTTTGAGTGCTGGGAGAGCATGTGGCTGCAGGTGCAGGAGATGCTCTACATCGAGAAGGGCGGCGCCGAACAGCTCGCGGATGAGCTGGAAGCCTATAACCCGCTGATCCCGCAGGGGATGGAGCTGGTGGCGACCTTCATGGTGGAGATCGACGATCCGATCCGTCGCCGCCGTATCCTGGGTGGCATGGGCGGTATCGAGGAAACCGCGTTCCTGCGTGTGGGCGGCGAAATCATTCGTGCGCAGGCCGAAACGGACCAGGATCGCACGACGGCCGAAGGCAAGGCGTCATCCGTGCAGTTCGTGCATTTCCCCTTCACCGCTGACCAGGTTGCCGCGTTCTGCAGCCCGGGGGCGGAGGTTGTGCTGGGGTTTGATCACCAGAACTACCGGCACATGACGATCCTGCCGGAAGAGGTTCGTGCTGAACTGACCGGTGATTTCGCCTGATTTTTCTGGACGGGACGGACCACCAGTCTGGTGGTCCGGGTTCTGATAAGCCGTGGGTGCTGGGCCTTCGCCCAGCATGACGACAGGGTCAGGTTAGCCGCGGAGCGTGGTAGTCGCGACGCTATCGACAACACCCTCGGCAGTAACAGCGACTTTGTACAGCGTTCGGGCATTTTCTACTGATACCAACCCATCCCGCACATCCAGCGCAACCATCGCCGGATCGCGGGTCGTCGGATCGCCCATGCCGCCGCCGCCGGGCAGTTCCAGGATCAGCCGATCGCCGTCGGGAATGACCTGAAAGCCCTTGGCGCGCAGCTTCTTCCCCGTTTTCAGGGTCACGACGCCGTTGCCACCTTCCAGCCCGCCTTCCCGGCCCTTGGGCGCGTGGGCGATGCGGTCAAAGCTGGCGTTCACCGCGTATTCCAGATCGCCCTTCGTCGCGATCTCCATGATCTGCCCCGTGCCGCCGCGGGTGTGGCCGGCGCCGCCTGAATCGGGTTTCAGTTCCTTACGCCAGATGATGATGGGGGCGACGTTCTCGGTCGCTTCCACCGGCATGGTCCGCACGCCGGAGGGAAAGGCCGTCGCGTTCAGCCCATCCGATCCGGGGCGCGCGCCGGTGCCGCCGGAATTGAAGGTGATGATTTCAAAATCTCCGACCACCGGGCGATTGCCGCGTGCCTGGCCGGACACCGACGATCCACCTTTCAGCGGCGGGTTCCAGAGCGAGGATGATCCCTCGGCCGTGACACGATCAGGCACAACCTGGTGCAGGCAGCCCATCATCAGGTCGGGCAGCAGATGCCCGGTGACGTGGCGGACCGAGACCGGATAGGGGTGCGGCGCGTTCAGGATGCAGCCTTCCGGTATTTTCATCCGGAATGGTTCGAGGGACGCCCAGTTGTTCGGCACCTCCGGCGCCACCACGCATTTGATCCCGAAGCAGGAATAGGCCCGGCAATAGGCGGGCGGAACGTTGATGCCGCGGGGCGACAGGCCGGAGGTGCCGGTGAAATCGACCTCGATCGCGTCTTCCAGGATGGTCATGCGCGCCGAGAGGCGGACCGGTTCGTCATAGCCGTCCGAGAAGATTTCATTGTCGAAGCTGCCGCGCGGGATTTTCGCGATCTCGGCCAATGTCGCGCGACGGGATGAGTCGAAGATGAACTGGGCCAGGGGATCGAGGCTGGTCATCTCGAACTCCCCCATCATCTCCGACAGGCGATGGACGGCGGCATCGTTGCAGGCGCACAGGGAGTAGATGTCGCCTTCAAGCTCCACCGGCAGGCGGGAGCCGGCGCGGATGAAGTCGAAGAAGGTTTCGTTCGGCTTGCCCTGTTCGAAGCAACGGACGATGGGGATGTACATCCCTTCCTCGAACACCGACCGACCGTCGGGTCCCATGCCCAGGCCGCCGATGTCGATGACATGGGCTGTATTGGCAAGAAGGCCGACAATCTGTCCATCATGAAAGGCAGGTGTCACGACAGTCAGGTCGTGCAGATGGCCGGTGCCGAGCCAAGGGTCGTTGGTGATGTAGTGGTCGCCGGGACGCATGACGGTGGTGGGGAATTTCTTGAGGAAATGACCCACGCTTTCGGCCATGGAGTTCACGTGGCCAGGCGTTCCGGTGACGGCCTGGGCTATCATGCGGCCGTGCAGGTCGAAGATGCCGGCGGACAGGTCTCCGGCTTCGCGCACCGTGGTGGAAAAGGCGGTGCGGATCATGATCTGCGCCTGTTCCTCCACCACCGCGATCAGCCGGTTCCACATGATCTGGCGGTGGATCTGCGCGAGGGCGTTGGTTTCGTTCGACATCAGACTGACTCCCGCACCATCTCGATATAGCCCAACCCGTTCAGCGACGCCGTCCAGCCTGGTCCGATCAGGGTGGAGGTTTCGTCCTCGGCCACGATCGCCGGCCCGACGATCCGCGCACCGCCGGACAGGGCGGAACGGTCGAAGATTGCCCAGTCGGATACGGCGCCGGTGACGGTGTCGCGGACCGGGCGGCGTTCGACGGGGGTTGCGTCGGCTCCGCCGGTGGGGGCGGTCGGCATCGGGGCTGCGTCGGAAACGACCGTTGTCACGACAACCGCATAGCTCATGATCTCGACGTCGGAGCCTGGGACCGGGCGATCGTAGAACCTGGTGTATTCCCGGTCATAGGCAGCGCGGATCAGGCCGACATCGGCCTCGATCAGGTCGCGGGCGGGCAGCGGCACGGGGATTTCGTGGCCTTGTCCGACATAGCGCATATACGCAATGCGGGTCTCCGTGACCGGCGCGCCAAAGCTGCCCAGCGACACGGACGCCGCGGCTTCATCGCGCATGGCGTTCAGCAAGCCGTTCACCCCGGCGACGTCAAAGCTGGAAAAACGCTGGTACAGGCTGCGGACGACCTCATAGGCGACGGGGGCGCGAAGAAAGCCGATGGCGCTGCCGACGCCGGCGCCGGAGGGGATCAGCACGCGGCGGATGCCGATCTTTTCCGCGACCCGGCAGCCATGGACAGGCCCGCCGCCGCCAAAGGCGATCAGCGTGCGGTTGTCGTGCGTCTTGCCGGACTCGATGGCATGGACGCGGGCGGCGTTGGCCATGTTCTCGTCGACCATCTCGACGACGCCCAGCGCCGCCATCTCGGCCGGCAGGCCGAGGCGCGCTCCGACATGAGCCAGGAGTGCGTCGTGGGAGGCCGCGGGGTCGAGCCGCATCGTTCCGCCCGCGAACCGCGTGGGATCGTAACGGCCCAGCGACAGGTTGGCGTCCGTCACCGCCGGGCGGGTGCCGCCATTGCAATAGCAGGCCGGGCCGGGATCGGCGCCGGCGCTTTCCGGTCCGACACCGATGCGTCCCATGGCATCGACATGGGCGATGGAGCCGCCGCCGGCCCCGATCTCCACCATCTCGATCACCGGAATCCGCAGTGGCAGGCCCGATCCCTTGCGGAAGCGGCCGACGCGAGCGACCTCAAACGTGCGGGCGGTCTGAGGCTTGCCGTCGTCGATCAGGCAGATTTTCGC
The DNA here is from genome assembly GCA_002422345.1 of Acetobacteraceae bacterium UBA6159. GTDB lineage: Bacteria > Pseudomonadota > Alphaproteobacteria > Acetobacterales > Acetobacteraceae > Rhodopila. The sequence continues at coordinate 15,452 of DIUL01000067.1, read as the reverse complement.
GGTGGTGCCGCCCATGTCGAAGGACAGCACGTTGTCCAACCCGCACTGCCGAGCGACGAAGGCCGAGAAGATCGCGCCGCCGGCTGGCCCGCTTTCCACCAGGCGGATCGGGAAGCGGCAGGCGGTTTCGATCGTGGTCAGGCCGCCGCCGGACATCATCAGGAACAGCGGCGCGACCAGGCCCTGCGCGCGCAGATCGGATTCCAGCCGGCGCAGATAGCGGGCCATCATGGGCTGGACATAGGCGTTGGCGGCGGTGGTGGAAAACCGTTCCCACTCCCGCATTTCCGGCGAGACGTCGGATGACAGGGACACCGGCACGTCGGGTAGCGCCTCGGCCAGCAACGCGGCGGCGCGTCGTTCGTGCACCGGATTGACGAAGGCGTGCAGGAAGCCGATCGCGATGCTCTCGACCTGTTCGCGTTGCAGGATCGGGATCAAGGCGCGCAACCCCGCCTCGTCCAGCGGGGTCAGGACTTTGCCGGTGTTGTCCAGCCGCTCCGCGACCGGCAGGCGCAGGTGGCGGGGCACCAGCGGCTCGGGCAACTGGATGTTCAGGTCATACTGGTCGTAACGGCTTTCGTTGCCCATCGCGAGCACGTCACGGAAACCTTCCGTCGTAATCAGGGCGGTGCGGGCGCCCTTACGCTCGATGACCGCGTTGGTGGCGAGCGTCGTGCCGTGGATCACCAGCGCGATGTCTCCGACCGCGACGCCGGATTGGCGCAGGATCGTGGCGACACCCGTCATGACGCCCTGTTCGGGCGCCGACGGGGTCGTCAGGACCTTGACCGTGGTCAGGCGGCCATCGTGTTCCAACGCAAGATCGGTAAATGTGCCGCCGATATCGACAGCCAGACGGGCAGACGGCATGCGATCCTCATGAATGCGTTGGAGCTCGAAACGGCAGTCTACCAGTCGATTGATTTGCCTGTGTAGTCCAGGAACAGATGTTCGTGCTTGCCACGGTTGGCCAGCATGACCTCGGTCATGCCGCGGGCGCTATCCTCGACGCTGACGGCGGCCGACGGGCCGCCCATGTCGGTGCGGACCCAGCCGGGATGCAGGGTCAAGACGGTGATGTTCCGGCCTTTCACCTCGCCCCACAGGCCGCGAGTCAGGGAGTTCAGGGCCGCCTTGCTGGCGCGATACAACTCATGCCCGCCGGGGTTCAGCGCGACGCTGCCCATGACGGAGCTGGTGAAGGCCAGCATGCCGGCGCCGGAGGTGATCTGATCGGCCAGCAGGCGGGACAGGCGGATCGGCGCGATGGCGTTGGTATACATCAGGTCGCCGGTCTCGGCGGCGGTGGCGGCAGAGGCGCTGCGATGCGCGGGCCCGGACACGCCGGCATTCACCAGCAGCAGGTCCAGCGCGCGTCCCTTCAAGGCGGCGGCGAAGGCGTCGATACCGGCGGGGTCGTTCATGTCCAGCGCGCGGATGTCGACCTGGCCGGGATGGCTGGCGGAGAGGTCACGCAGGGCGGAGGCCTGGTCGGGCTGGCGGGCGGTGGCGATCACGTTCCAGCCGCGGGCCAGAAGTTCGCGCGTGATGCCGAGGCCGATGCCTCGGTTGGCGCCGGCGATCAGGGCTTGGGGTCGGTCGGTCATGACGTGTCCTTGCGTTTGTGATGTCAGCGCGCGCATTCAACGATAACGGTGCCGATCTTGCCGCCCTGTTCCACCGACAGATGCGCGTTCGCCGTTTCATACAGCGGGAATGTTCCCGCCACGGACAGGATGCGGCCGGGCGTTGCCACCCAGGCGGCGATATCGGTCTGCGCCCGCTTGCGCTGAGCCGGGCGGCTGGTGGGCAAGGTGAAGCCGTGGATGGCCAGGTTCTTCTGCATTACGCGGCGCAGCGGAACCTCCCGGTTCAGCGCCCCGTTCGTCGCGTAATAGGCGATCGAGCCGCTGTCGCGCACGCTGTCAAGCACGGAGTCCAGATTGCCGCCCAGGTCGACGTCAACGACATGATCCACGCCGATGCCGCCGGTAATCTCCATCACGCGGGCGGCCACATTCTCGGTCCGGTAGTTGATGACATGGGCCGCGCCGCCGTCGCGGGAGCGTTGCGCCTTTTCGTCGGAGCTGGCGGTCGCGATCACCCGCGCGCCGGCCCAGGTGGCGAGCTGCACGGCGTAGTGCCCGACCGCGCCGGCCCCGCCGGTGACCAGGATCGTCTTGCCCTGCACGGACCCGGCCACGAAGACGCAGCCATGCGCGGTCATGCAGGGGATGCCCAGAGTCGCGCCCTCGGCGAAGGAGACATGGGCGGGCAGTTCCGTCACCAGGTCGGCGTTCAGTGCGATGTATTCCGCGGCCGTGCCCATCCAGCGGCCGTTGCGCTGGCCATTGTACAGCCAGACCCGCTTGCCGACCCAGGCCGAGGACACGCCGAAGCCGACCTTGTCGACGATGCCGGCCGCGTCGCTGTTCGGGATCACGCGATCGTATTCCTTCGGCACCGCGCCGCGCCGCCGGTAGGTGTCGGACGGATTGACGCCGGATGCCTCCAGCTTCACCCGGACCTCCCCGATGCCAGGCTCCGGCGTCGGCAGCTCGCCCGTGATGATGACATCGGCGGCCGGTCCCTGCCGGTCGTACCAGACTGCGCGCATCCCCATCCCCTCCCTCGATCGACAGGCAGCATAGCGCGGATGGGACGCGTTGCGGAGCGGGGGGCGAACCGCTTTGATGGATACGATCCAAGCGGGGAAAACCGATGTCCGAATTGCGTGTCGCCGTGGTCGAGCAGCCTGGCGCGCCGCCCGTTATCCGGCTGCTCGACCGGCCCTTGCTGCCGGCCGGGTCTGCGCTGGTGACCGTGCTGGCCTGCGCGCTGGATGCCGAGGACGCGCGCCTGCTCGCCTCGGCCGCCCCCCTGGTGCCTGGCCGGCATTTCGTGGGCGCGATCGACTCGCTGGGCTCCGGCCTGACCGAGGACGCGACCGGCAACCGCCTGCGCCCGGGGACGCCGGTGCTGGTCCCCTCGGTCATTCCCTGCGGCACCTGCGCGCTGTGCCGCCAGCCCCCACGCCACGCCACCGGCTGCCTGTCGCCGCTCCGCCTCGGCGCCGATGCGGGGCCGGCCGGCCTGTCAGGCGGCCTGGCGGACGCGGTCTTCGTGCCACGCGGAGCCATCCATGCCCTGCCGCTCACGCTGCCGCCCTGGCTCGCGACGCTGGCCGAACCTCTGGCCACCTGCCTGCGGGCCTTCGGCCGCGCGCAGGAGATCGGGCGGTTTCCGCCGGGCTCCTCCGTCGTGGTGACAGGGCATGATGCCACCGCGCTGCTGGCCGTGGTGGTGGCGCGGGAACTGGGCGCCGGCCAGATCCTCATGATCGGCGGGCCGGACACGCCCTTCCTTCGCCTCGCGCGCCGGTTCGGGGCCGAGGCGACCATCGACACGACCGAGGTGACCGACCCCGCGGAACGCATCGCCATCGTCCGCGAAACCATCGGCGGGCGAGGCGCCGATCTTGCCCTGGTGCGCGATGCCTCCGGTTCCGACGCGCTGGCCATGCTGCGCGAAGGCGGCACGCTGGTGACGATGGGCGCCGATGGGCCCGATCCCGCGCCCTGGTCGATGGTGCGGGACCGGTCGCTGACCATCCTCGGCGCCGAGGGCTTCTCCCCCGCCGAAATCCCGGTGGCGCTGGGTATGATCTACCGCGCCCGGACCCGTATCGATTTCGCCGACATGCACGCCCGGTTCCCCTTTACCGCGGCCGGAATGACCTCGGCCCTGGGGGCGCTGAACGCCGGCGAGACACCGCGTGCCCTGATCGTGCAACGCCCTGATCTGGCGGGATAGGAGGGGCTTCAACTCGGGGTTGCGGCATGCCACGATGCCTCCTCTGAAGGACATCGATCGGGCGTGTAACGGTCGTGGCGCCCTTCCCGGGGGAGCAGCGGATGGAGCAACAGACGCCGCAAGGAATGATCGGCGCCGCGCTGACCGAACTCTGCGCCCTGGTCGGGCTGGAGGGCGCGGCCATCATCGACCTGACCGACTCCGGCCACGGCCCGTCCCTGCTCTACTTCTCCGGCAGCGGCGCGGCGGCGATCCTTGATGAGGTCAGCGCCATGCTGATCCAGCATCCCGATGCGCCCTCCCACGGCATGGCGGTCAGCGGCCATGCGCTGATGGTCTGCCCCTGGGTCCTGCCACCGGACCGCGCTGGCGGGCTGGCGCTGTGGCGGGGACCGTTCGGGCGGATCTGGACGGAATGCGACTCGGCCCTCGGCGCGATGGCGGCGGCGATGCTGCGGGTGATCCTGGAGCACGGGCCGGATGAGGCCGGGATCGACCGCCTGACCGGATTGCCCAACCGGCTGTACTTCCTGGACGAAACCGACCGCCATATCGAGCGTCTGGCGCAGGACGGCGTGCCCGGCACGCTGATGGTCGTGGAACTGGACGACCTGGACCAGATGGCGCTGAGCCACGGACAGCCGGCGCGCGACTGGATGCTGGTGCGGATCGGGGCTCTGATCCGCGCGATGGTGCGCCCCGCCGACCTGGTCGGGCGCGTCGGCGGCGGCACCTTCGCGGCCTGGTTCGACGGCATGGACCACATGACCGCGGCCGAACGCGCGCAGGACCTGTGCGACCGCCGGATCAGCCTGCCGGAAGCCCCCGGGCGGGGCGTCATATCCGCGCCATCCCTGTCGATCGGCATCGCCTGCCGATCATCCCAAAGCGAGGAAGACGCCCGCGGCCTGCTGCTGCACGCCCGCGAAGCCGCCGCGGCGGCCAGCAACGAGGGTGGCGGTAGCTGGCGGGTCTGGCGGGGGGGAGGGTGAAGGCGGGGCGCTGCCCCGGACCCCGCAAAGGGGCTCTGCCCCTTTGATCCCCGCTAAGGGCACAGCCCTTAGAACCCATGGGTTGGGGGGATTCCGGGAGGGGCTGAAGTGATGTTTCAACCACAGCCTCAGCCCCTCCCGGAATCCCCCCAAAAACAAATGGTTCCAAGGGCTCAGCCCTTGGTGGGGGTCGAGGGGGCAACGCCCCTCGTGGGGTCCGGGGCAAAGCCCCGCCTTCCCCCCTCCCCCCACCGGAATCGTCCGCTACCGCCATTCCGTGCTTGCCCCGGGTGCTGGCGGCGGATGACAATGGGATGATGACGTATGGTTCTGTCCTACCGGAGGCTGATCCGGCGACGCGGTCGCCCGACCCGTCCCGCCGGTCAGGCTGTCCCGCTTTTGCCGCGTTGGACCTTGGGACCAACAACTGCCGCATGCTGATCGGGGTTCCCGCGGGCGATGGCTTCCGGGTGCTCGACAGTTTCTCCCGCATTGTCCGGTTGGGGGAGGGGTTGCACAACACCGGCGAACTCAGCCCCCCCGCCATGGACCGCGCCATCCTGGCTTTGCAGGCCTGCGCCGCCCGCCTGTCCCGCCGCCGCATTCACCAGGTCCGCGCCATCGCGACCGAGGCGTGCCGGCGCGCGGTGAATGGTCGCGCCTTCCTGGACCGGGTTCGGCGGGAAACGGGGTTGGAGATCGGGGTGATCTCCAGCCGGGAAGAAGCCGAACTCGCGGTTGAATCCTGCGCGCCCTTGCTGACCGGCGAAGGCAGGCGGGCGCTGTTGTTTGATATTGGCGGCGGCTCGACGGAACTGGCCTGGGTGCGGCTGAGCGAGGCGGGCATCGAACTGGTCGGCTACAAATCCCTGCCGGTCGGTGTCGTGACCCTGGCGGAGCGGTGGGGAGAGGCCGGGTTCACCCCGGATGGCTTTGCCGCGATGGTCGACGACGTGGCCGAACGCCTGGCTCCGTTTGAGGCCGTGCATCGCATCACCCGGGAAATCCGCCAGGGTGGCGTGCGGCTGCTGGGCACCAGCGGCACCGTGACCACTCTGGCCGGGGTTGCCCTGAACCTCGACCGTTATCGCCGCCCCGCCGTCGACGGGATGGAACTGGGCGGAGACGAGGCGGACGACGCCCTGATGGCCCTGCGCGCCATGGGACGGGAGGGGCTGATCCGTCACCCCTGCGTCGGGCCGGAGCGGGTGGATTTCGTCCTGCCAGGCTGCGCGGTGTTCGCCGCGATCCGGCAGTTGTGGCCCGCCACCCATGTCGTCGTCGCCGACCGTGGCCTGCGGGAGGGAATGCTGCTGCGGATGATCCGCGCCAACCGCGCCGGTCATCCCAGGGGCGCCGCGCGCCGGCCGCGCGAAGGAACCATCCGCGCATGAGCAAACCCCCCGGAAAGTCCGCGGGACCGAGTGGCCGAAGCCTGACCGTCCGCGTGAAGGGCTCCGCCCAGCGCACCGTCTCCTCCCGCCGCTGGCTCGCCAGGCAGTTGAACGATCCTTATGTGGCCGAGGCTCGGAAGCAGGGCTGGCGCTCACGCGCCGCGTTCAAGCTGCTGGAACTGGATGACAAGTTCCGCCTGCTGCGACCGGGTTCGGCGATCGTCGACCTGGGCGCGGCACCGGGCGGATGGACGCAGGTGGCGGTGCGGAAAGGCGCGGCGGCGGTCGTCGCGATGGACCTGCTGCCGATGGACCCGATCCAGGGCGCAACTGTTCTTCAGGGCGATTTCTCGGAACCGGGCGCCGATACCCAACTGATCGAGGCGATGGGCCGGCGCGCCGACCTGGTGCTGTCCGACATGGCGCCCAACACGACAGGCCATGCCGCGACCGACCATCTGCGGATCATGGCGCTGGCGGAGATGGCGCTGGATTTCGCGATCGCGACCCTGAACGAAGGCGGGGCCTTCGTGGCCAAGGTCTTCCAGGGCGGGTCGGAGCGGGAGATGCTCGACCGCATGAAGCGCCACTTCGCCGTGGTCCGCCATGCCAAGCCGCCGGCCAGCCGGAAGGAATCGAGCGAGCTTTACGTCGTCGCCACGGGATTCCGTTCGGCCAGCCGGTCCGACTAGCGCAGGCTGTCGCCTGTCCCCACGTCAGGCCGGGCGCTTGCCCGCCTGGATCAAAGTGAAATCGTGGATGGCGGGGTGGAACCGGACGGCGCCCGCCATCCGGCTCAGCGCATCGCTACCGCAGGCTCGCCAGCAGCCCGGCCATCAGCTTGCCGCGATAGGCCAGGCTGTCGATCTGGATATGCTCATCCAGCGTGTGCGCCCCTGCCCCGGCAACCCCCAGCCCGTCCAAGGTCGGAATGCCCATCGCGCCGGTGAAATTCCCATCCGACCCGCCGCCCGAGCTTTGCGGATTGATGTGATAGCCCAGTTCCTTGGCGATATCCCGCGCGACCTCATACAGCGCCATGCCGCGTGGCGTCGCTTCCCAGACCGGGCGGGTGACGCCGCGGGTGACCTTGAACTGCACCTCATTCGATGACCCACGCAGCGCCAGCATCGCTTCCACGCCGCGATCGAGGTCTTCCTGCCGCTTGGCCATGCTCAGGGCCTCCCCCGTGCAGGTCGTCGTCACGCAGTTGACCCACTGGCCACCATGGATGACGCCGACGCTGAAGGTGCAGCTTTCGGTGGTCATGTCCTCGATCTCGATCAGCTTGCGCGCCATCTCCTTGATCGCCGACCGCCCCTCCCCCGGCCGAGACCCCGCGTGGCTCGGCCTGCCCGTCGCCTCCAGGTTGAAGCGCGCGATGGCATAGCGCCCGGTGACGACGCCGCCATCGGGGCGGGCCGGCTCGGGGATCAGCACGTATTTGTGGCGCGCCGCCTCCGCCTCGATCAGGTCGCGGGTGGAGGGGCTGCCGATTTCCTCGTCGGACGTGAACAGGACCGTGATCGGCAGGTTGGTCGGGATGCCGGCGCGGGCGAGCTGGATGATCGCCTCCAGCGACAGATAATTGCCGCCCTTCATGTCCAGGATGCCAGGGCCCCAGGCGCGGTTACCCTCCCGCCGGAAGGACAGGTCGCGCAGGGTGCCGATCGGGTGGACGGTATCCAGGTGCCCCATGACCAGGATGCCGGGGATATGCGGCGTCGGGTGCGGGAAGGTGCCGCGCACGCAGTCGCCAAAACCCATCCGGCCGGCGATCCGTTCGGTCCGCGCGCCGGCCAGGATCAGGGCGCGGGTCGCAAGGTCCATCATCCGGTTGACCGCCGAGGCGTCGAAGGTGGGGCTTTCGCACTCCACCCAGGTGCCGAGACCGGCCAGCATGGCGTTGGCGTCGAAAGGCAGGGCGTTCCAGTCCATGAGGCTCTCCGTTGGCGGTGGTGCAGCATGGCATGGCCGCAACGGATCGGTGACGGGACCGCCCCTGGTCGACCACCGGGAACCTCCCGTAAAAGGTGGGGAACGCAAGACCCACGAGGGAAGGAACCCAAGCCCATGCAGATCGGATTCAACCTGCCCGTCAGCGGCCCCATGGCCACCCCCGCCATCATGGCCGACGTCGCTCGGCTGGGAGAGAGCCTGGGCTTCGACTACCTGACGATGACGGACCACATCGCGCTGCCGGACACCAGCACGCCCGGCTACCCCTATTCCGAGAGCGGCGAGTTCTACTCCCCCGATCCCGGCAAGCGGTTCGAGCAGTTGACCGCCACCGCCTGGATCGCCGCGAAGACCGACAAGATCCGCCTGGTACTGGCCGTGATGGTCGTGCCGCATCGGCCGGCGGTGGTGGCGTCGAAGATGTTGACGACGATCGACGTGCTGTCAGGCGGGCGCCTGGTGGTGGGCATCGGCGCGGGCTGGCTGAAGCCCGAAATCGAGGCCGTCGCGTACACACCCTTCGCCGAACGCGGCAAGGTGACCGACGAATACATCGACGTGTTCAAGGCGATGTGGACGCAGGAGCGCCCGGTGTTCCACGGCAAGTACACGAATATCGAGGGCCTGGCGGTCGATCCGAAGCCGGTGCAGAAACCGCATCCTCCGATCTGGGTTGGCGGGGAAAGCGGGCCGTCGATGCGCCGAGCGGCTCGGGTTGGGGATGCTTGGTATCCGATTGGGACGAACCAGGCGAACATGCTGGACACGCTGCCTCGGCTTGAGGCTGGGATCGCGCGGCTGCGGAAACTGACGGCGGATGCGGGGCGTGACCCGAACGCGGTTGGCGTGGTCTATCGCGTGAAGCGCTTCGCACATGAGGCTCCGCCGGCCACGGACGGGAACCGGCGTCTGTTCACGGGCACGCTGGCCGATACGATTTCGGACGCGAAGGCGCTGAAGGCGATGGGCGTGACGGCGATCGACTTCGATTTCGAGGGTCATGACGCGGAGAAGTCCATCGCGGCAATGAAGTCGTTCCGTGGGGATGTGATGGATAAGATTTAGGGGGCAGAAGGCAGAAGCGGCTCCCTCCGATTGGGGGGCGGAGCCACGAACGGCCCCTCCGGATAGCGGGACCGGAGGCATCGGCGGCTCCTCCCGTCCTGGCCGGGCTCGACCCGGCCATCGCCAGGGACTCTGTCGATCGTCCTTGCGTATCATTCCAACCACTTGCGTGCCGGGCGATGGGCGGGTCAGGCCCGCCCATGACGGAACACGGCCGGGGGCAATTGCCCTGGTAGCCCCCCAGCCTTACCCGCTCCGCAGGTCCGATTCGAACCGGTCGCGCCAGCGTTCCAGGCTGTTCTCCCGCATCACGGCGATCATCGCCTGGTGCCGTTCGCGCCGCTCCTCCACCGACATCACCAGCGCGTCGCGCATGGCGCGGGCCATGCCGGCCTCGTCATAGGGGTTGACCAGCAGGGCCGCGTCCAACTCACAGGCCGCGCCGGCGAACTGGGAGAGGATCAGCACCCCCGGCTCCTCCGGGTCCTGCGCGGCGACGTATTCCTTGGCCACCAGGTTCATCCCGTCCCGCAACGGCGTCACCAGGCAGGCCTGCGCCTCGGCATACAGAGGCATCAGCACGTTGCGCGGGAAGCTCTTGTTCAGATAGCGCAGCGGCACCCAGTCGACCTCGGCGAAGCGGCCGTTGATGTGGCCGGCCTCCCCTTCCAGTTCGCGGCGGATCACCTGATACGTCTCGATATCCGAGCGTGAGGGCGGCGCGATCTGCATGAACGTCACCATGCCGGCCTGGTCGGTGTATTCGGCCAGGAACCGTTCGAACGCCGCGAAGCGCTGGCGCAGGCCCTTGGAGTAGTCGAGCCGGTCCACGCTCAGGATCAGGTTCTGCAGCAGATGGGCGCGCAATTTGGTGGCTTCGCGGCGGTTGCGGGGTGCCTCGGCCTGGGCGCGGACTTCATCGACATGGACGCCGATCGGATAGACGCCGGTGCGGACGATGCGGTCGAACACGGCAACCGAGCCGTCCTTCATTCCGCCGCTCTCCAGTGGCGTGCCGCCGCAATGGCGCAGGACATAGTCGATGAAGCCGGTGCGGTCCGTCTCGGTCTGGAAGCCCACCAGGTCGTACTGGCACATGGCGCGGATCAGTTCGGCATGGGCCGGGATGGTCATGAAGACGCCGGGAGAGGGAAAGGGCGTGTGCAGGAACAGGCCGATGCGGTTGGTGACGCCCTGGGCGCGCAGCGACTCGGCCAGGCACAGCAGATGATAGTCATGCGCCCAAACCAGGTCGCCTTCCTTGACCATGGGGGCGAGCGCCCGGGCGAAGATATCGTTGACCCGCTTGTAGCCCGCGAACTCGGGCCATTCGAAACGGCCGAGGCCGATCTGGTAGTGCAGGACGGGCCAGAGCGTGCCGTTGGCGAAGCCGCGGTAGAAGTCGTCGTAGTCCTTGCGGTTCAGGTCGACGGTATACAGCGTGATCGGCCCGACGGTGCGTTCGGCGTGTGGCTTCGCCTCATCCGTCACGGTACCGGACCAGCCGAACCACAGGCCGCCCTTCTGCTTCAGCGCGTCGAGCACGCCGGCCGCGAGGCCGCCGGCGGTGGCCTCACCCTCCTGAATCGGGGCAACGCGGTTGGAGACGACGATCAGACGCGACACGGCAAGCTTCCCCCTCCCGCCCCCTTTCCAAGGGCGGCGGAACACTAGGCGGTGGCGGGGGGTTGGTCCATCGGTGCCGCTGCCGCAGAGAGCCGGGGACGCTTGCCTTTGCGTGCTGGATCAGATATTTTGGAACAATTAGTGAACATTCATACACGAAGCGCCACGATGATCCAGCGGACGCGGCCCGACCGGGACAGCGACCAACTGGCTGGCTGGTGAAAGGGGCAATCCAACCCGCGCGGCACCGAAAGTTGCGCCACCGCTTTTTTCACACGGTCCAACCCCATGTCCGGTGAGGATTGGGCCCGTACCGGGCCTCCGGACAGGGTCTCCATACGACTGAGGGGAGCCTACTACGTCTCCTTCTCCGCGCCTGCGGACCCCCGCGGCACCGTCTCCCGCGCACTCAGGAACCGCTCCAGATCCGTGTCGGATATTCGCCAGCCCTTTCCGATGTCGATGGCCCGCAGCGCGCCGGACTTGATCCATTGCCGCACGGTGGCCTCGGCGACTTCCAGGCGTTCGGCCAGTTCCTGCACGGTCTGGTATCGGTCATGCGGCATGGGCTTACTCCAGCAATCCAACGTATGGTTCAGTATACCAAAGTTTAATGATTTTTGATTGATTCAAATCAAGGATGCTCACGCTATCCAACGCTAGGTGATGTGTGCCGTCCCGGCGCCCTGAATGGGGCACGCATCGCCTGGTGCCTCGCTTGGGGACTCAACGACCATTCAGGAGTCTTCGTGATGCGCACGCGAACCGCCTACCTCCCTGTGTCACCCGACCCGGAAACCGCGCCCGACGCCGCGATCGTGGCGGCGACTGGTTTCGCGGCCGAACTGGGGTGTGATGTTCACGTCACGACCTTCGCGGTCAGCATTCCGCAGTTGGGATCGCCGTTGGGCGGCTTCCTGCTGGACGTTCCAGGACTGATCCGCGCCGCAGAGGAAAGAAGCCGAACTGATTGTCTTCGCCTGCACGGCCTCGTGCGGGAAGCCGCTGGCGCGCGGTCCAGAGTGGACGTCTCGACCCGGACGGTGGTGCTGGGTGCCGCGCTCGACGCGGCGGCGGCCGAGGCGCGTTGCCACGATCTTGCGGTGGTCCCCTGGTCCCGCGAGACTCTTCTGTCACAGGACCTGGCGCAGGCCGTGGTCTTCGGGTCGGGGCGCCCGACCATATTGGTGCCGCCCTCGGCCTATTCCGCGCCGCTCACCCATGTCGCGATCGCCTGGGATGGGAGCAGTGTCGCCGCGCGGGCTTTATGGGATGCTCTGGCGCTGCTCCCGGAGAACGGCCGGGTCACGGTGCTGACGATCCGTGACGAGAAACCCCTGAGCGGCCCTGATCTTGCCTCGTCGCTGGCATCCTTGCTGGAGAAGCGCGGTTACAATGCCGCCCCCGTAGACGTCATGCTCGGGAAGCGGACCATCGCGGAGGCGTTGCAGGAAGCGGCGCTGGAGGCAGGGGCGCAGATTCTTGCCATGGGAGGCTTCGGCCATTCCCGCCTGCGTGACTTCATCCTTGGCGGAGCAACAAAGGGGGTTCTCAACGACCTGCGCCTGCCGGTCCTGCTGTCGCACTGACAGCCCGCCCGCGCGCCCCGACTGCCCATCCTTGCATCTTCTGCTAGAGTGCCGGGGACTCGCACGCCGGAGGAAACAGCATGGCCACTCAGCCCAGGACCCAGGAACAGGTTCAGGATCGCAACCTCGCACTCGAACTGGTCCGCGTGACCGAAGCGGCGGCCCTGGCGGCGTCGCGCTGGATCGGCATGGGTAAGAAGAACGACGCCGACGGCGCGGCGGTGGAGGCCATGCGCAAGGCCTTCGACTCCGTCGATATCGACGGCACNNGTCGTGATCGGCGAGGGCGAGATGGACGAAGCCCCGATGCTGTTCATCGGCGAAAAGGTCGGCGCCGGCGGCCCCGCCATGGACATCGCCGTGGACCCGCTGGAGGGCACGTCTCTGACCGCCAAGGGCGCGTCCAACGCCATCGCCACGGTGGCCCTGGCCGAACGCGGCAACTTCCTGCACGCGCCCGACATCTACATGGACAAGATCGCCGTCGGTGGCGGACTGCCCGCGGGCGTGATCGACCTGGACGCGCCGGTCGTCAGCAACCTGAAGAACCTGGCGCTGGCGAAGAAGTGCGACATCTCCGACCTGGTCGCCTGTATCCTCGACCGGGAGCGGCATGCGGACCTGATCGCCAAGGTGCGCGAAGCCGGGGCGCGGATCATGCTGATCAGCGACGGCGATGTGGCTGGGGTGATCGCCACGACCACGCCGGGGTCGCTGGTGGACATCTACCTGGGCTCGGGTGGCGCGCCCGAGGGCGTGCTGGCCGCCGCGGCTCTGCGCTGCGTGGGCGGGCAGATGCAGGGCCGCCTGATGTTCGAGAACGCCGAACAGATCGAGCGGACCCGGTCCATGGGCCACGCCGATCCGCGCCGGGTCTTTTTGTGTGAGGAAATGGCCAAGGGCAACGTCATGTTTGCCGCCACCGGGGTCACACCTGGGGAAATGCTGCGCGGGATCAAGCGCTTCGGCAACGGGGCGATCACCCACTCGGTCGTGATGCGGAGCAAGTCCGGCACCGTTCGGTATATCGAGGGGCATCACAACTTCGCCCAGAAGACCTGGACCGCGCATTGACCGAACCCGCCCTTGGCGTCGCCCGCAGCCTGAGCGGGCGACGCTGGATCTGGCGCGCCGGAGAGGATCGGATTGCCTTTGGCATCGCCCAGCGGATGGGCGTGCCCGAGATCGTGGGCCGCATGCTGGCCGCGCGCGGCGTGGGGATCGAGGGGGCTCCCGACTTCCTGGAGCCGACGTTGCGGGCGTTGCTGCCCGATCCGTCCCTGCTGGTGGACATGGACCCGGCGGCTGAACGCCTGGCGGATGCCGTGGCGCGGGGCGAGACGGTGGCGGTCTTCGGCGACTACGACGTCGATGGGGCCTGCAGTTCGGCCCTGATGGTCACGCTGTTGCGGGACCTGGGCTGCACGGTCCATTGCCACGTGCCGGATCGGATGAAGGAGGGCTACGGCCCGAACCTGCCGGCGCTGGAGGCCCTGGTGGCCCGCGGCGCCCGGGTGATCGTCTGCGTCGATTGCGGTACGGCCGCGGGGGAGACCCTGGCGGGTCTGGCGGGGCGCGCGGATGTCGTCGTGCTGGACCACCACAAGGCCGAGGGGCCTCCGCCACCGATCCTGGCCACCGTCAACCCGAACCGGCTGGACGATACCTCCGGCATGCGGATGCTGTGCGCGGCCGGGGTGGCCTTCCTGACCGCCGTCGCGCTGATCCGGGTGCTGCGCCGGCGCGGGCATTTCGATAGCCGCCCTGCCCCCGATCTGCTGGCGCTGCTGGACCTGGTGGCGTTGGCGACCGTTTGTGACGTGATGCCGCTGACCGGGTTGAACCGGGCCTTGGTGGCGCAGGGGTTGAAGGTGATGGGCCGACGCGCCCGCCCTGGGATCGCGGCGCTGCTGGAGGTCACGCAGGCGCGGGACAAGCTGTCGGCGTTTACCTGTGGGTTTGCGCTGGGGCCTCGGATCAACGCGGCGGGGCGGATCAGTGAGGCTGATCTGGGCGTGCGGCTGCTGTTGACGACGGACCGTGTGGAAGCGATGGCCCTGGCGGAGCGGCTGGACGGGGTGAACCGCCAGCGCCAGGAGGTCGAGGCTGGCATCCTGGACGCGGCCCTGCAGGAGGCCGAGGCGCGCGCCGAGGCCGGTGATGCCGCCCTGCTGGTAACGGGGGAGGGCTGGCATCCGGGCGTCGTGGGCATTGTCGCGGGGCGGATCAAGGAACGGTTCAACCGGCCCGCCTGTGTGGCGGGGATCGCTGATGGCGTGGCCAAGGGCTCGGGCCGGTCCGTGCCGGGGCTGGACCTGGGCGCGGTGGTCATTGCCGCCCGCCAGGCGGGGCTGCTGCTGACCGGGGGCGGGCATCCGATGGCGGCCGGGTTTTCGCTGGCAGCGGGTCAGATTGAAGGGTTCCGGGCTTTCCTGAACGAACGGCTCTCCGCCGCGTGCGATCTGCCGAGTGCCGCTGATCTGGCGGTGGAGGGGACGATCGGGGTGCCGGGGGCGACGACCGACCTGGCGCGTCAGCTGGAACGCCTGGCCCCGTTTGGCGCCGGGAATGAGGAGCCCATGCTGGTGCTGAGCCATGCCCGGGTGCTGCGGGCCGATCGGGTGGGGCGCGAATCGAACTCGATCCGGGCGTTTGTGGAGGGTGAGGGCGGCGGGCCTCGGTTGAAGGCGATGATGTTCCGGGCGCGGGAGGGGGCATTGGCGGAAAAGCTGCTGGAACGGCAGGGGCAGCCGCTGCATCTGGCCGGTCACCTGCGGGCCGAGGAGTGGAATGGGTCGGTCAATCCGAGTTTCATCATCTCGGATGGCGCTGTTGTGGGTTGAATGGCTTGACCGGGGGGCGGCGGTCCGCTACCCACCGCCGGCCCGCGGGACTTCCCCCCGAGGGTCCAGGCCTGTCCCGTTCGTCTAGTGGCCTAGGACACCAGCCTTTCACGTTGGTAACACGGGTTCGAACCCCGTACGGGACGCCACATTCCGCCGCAGGGACTC
>DIUL01000148.1 GCA_002422345.1 Acetobacteraceae bacterium UBA6159 | reverse complement strand
GTTGCAGAAGAACTTTCGCCTATTCAGAGCCCCGATGCACAGGATTCGTGTGAGAAATGCGGGCTAGTGGGGTGGGACCGACAGCGGCTGGAAAGATGACCAACCTACACGCTCTCTTTCAACTCCTCGGCGGCCCGGAAGGCGATCTTCTTGCTGGCCTTGATCTTAATCGCCTCGCCCGTCGCTGGATTCCGCCCCATTCGGGCCGGCAGCGCCCGCACCTGCAGGGTACCCAGACCAGTCAGACGGACTTTGTCGCCAATCTTGAGATGCCCCACTGTCGCCGCGACCAGATCGGCCAGCACTGCCTCAGCGTGCTTCTTGGGCACGTCATGGCTGTCGGCAATCTGAGCGGCGATCTGCTTCAGCGTAATCGTCTTTTGCACCGAGGCCTTCTGCGGGGCCGCCTTCCTCACGGCGGCAGCTTTCTTCACGGGCGTCGCCCGCTTTGCGGGTGCGGCGGCTTTCTTCGCTGGCGGCATGACAATCTCCAAGGGTCGATTCGCGGCAGGACAAATTGCCCGCATGGCCGGGGTTCAAGCAACCGCCAAGGTCCTATGGTCGCCTGCATTGACCCCAATATCCAAATCCCGTGACATTGGCGCAGTCATGGCGGTCGTCTGCCACCGATTATGCGAGGGTGAACAGGCCGACAGGATGACAGAGCGTCTGCTGATACTCGATATCGAAACCGTGCCCGATCTGGACGCTGGACGGCGACTGTTGGGCTTGCCCTCTGCCATGGACGCCGAGGTGCGCGCCGGGATGAGCGAACATTGCCGGCGGAAGGGCAAGACGGACGAAGAGATGTTTATCAAGCCGGCGCTCCAGAAGCTGGTCGCTCTCGCGTTTGTGGAGACATCTCGCGACGAGCACCGCGCACCATGGAAGACCCACCGGATCGTCTCAGCTTCCACGGCGCGCTACGGCGAGGGACGTATCATCGAGCGCCTCGCCGCCGCGCTGGACACCCTGCCTCTGCCGGTGATCGTCGGCTGGAATACGTCCGGCTTCGACCTCCCGGTGCTGCCGTATCGCGCCATGGCGCTTTCCTTGTCGGTCCGGCCGCTGATGTTTCGCTATCCCGAGGAGGTGCCGAAATGGCGTTTGCCGGATCACCCGAAACCGCGCGATTACTGGAAGCGGTATGGCGATGACCATATCGATCTCATGGACCTGCTGTCGGGCTATGGGACTTCAACGCGGACAAGTCTCAACGGGATCGCGGCCGTGCTTGGCCTGCCGGAAAAGATGGACGGCATGGACGGAGCCCATGTGGAAGCCGCGTTCATCGCTGGCCGGCACGATGAAATTTGCCGCTACTGCGAGGCTGATACCGTGATGCTCTACTGCGCCTGGCTGAGGTACCAACTCACCGCGGAGGACCTGACAGCGGAGAGCCATGCTGGATCTCTTGAGTCCCTTGGTGAAGCGATTGACGAGTTGGGAGAAAAAGGGGTGCATTTGGCCGCCTTCAGGGCGGGCGCATAGACCAGGAGAGGGTGTTCGATCGAGCGGAAAGGACGGCAATCCAATGGCTAAAAGAGCGACCCCACCACCAATCAGCGACGAAGCGGTGCGTGCTTTGTTGGACCGGTATCAGTGCCCGGTCCCGTTCCATGCCGTACGCACGCGGTTCCTCGGCAATATCGCCTCGCCGGGCATCGGAGAGTCGCCCATGAAGGCGGTCAGCGTGCTGTGGGGCGGCGAACTTCCAGAATTTGACTCAAAGGATGCCGCCAACGAGCTGGTCGGGGCTCTCGTGATGGGGCTATGGAACCGGCTGACGCGCCATCAGGAGCGTTCGGCGTCATTCCGCCTGACCCGTCTCGAGGTTCCCGCGACACGCGAAGGTATGGCGAAACTCGCCTTGCTCCGCCGCGAGGAACTTGAAGGATTTGTGGAAGGGCTTTTCGGCGAGAACGAAAGCCTGGATCTGCCGGAACGGGCACACAAGGCGGTGGCTGTTCTGACGAACCTGCGGGCGTTGCTGGAGGCGCTCCAGAAAGTCGCCGAAGATGACACCAAACCGGCTGATCCCACCTCGATCGGTGCCACGCTTCGCCAGTTCCGTGAACTCACCCGCGTCGCGGAGCACGAGATGCATGAGGCGGTTCTTTCTTGTACCCGGGCGCGGCGGCAAATGATGGATGCGGCAGCCGCCGCGAGACCCGTCTTTCATTGACGATCTCCGACGATCCCGGCGGACGCCGTCGAGGTTACATCGCGGGTGCGGATCAGGCCGGTTGCCGCAGAGTGGGGAACCGAGTGACCACGAAGATCCGCTGTCGCCATATAGGGCTTCGACGCTCTGTCACCCAGAAAGTTGGTCTGCCCCGGGGCGAGCAGGATGGCGCAGGCCCAGACCCCTGGGCTGCGGCTGTTGAGTGGGCTCGACCGTTTGCGGCACAGCGCCGCGACAGCGGCACGGGCCAGATCAGCATATCCTGGTTGAGATGTTCCGCGAAGCACCTGTCCGTCAGCGCTGTCGGAGTGGTGTAGGTGCCTTCCATGCCGTTAGGGAAACTGAGGGATTTGGTGTTCGCCATCAGTGGAGTCCATGTCTGCGGTATGATAGAGGCTCGAGTTCGGGCCCGCTCAGGTCATGCAGCATTTCTTGAACTTCTTGCCGCTGCCGCAGGGGCACGAGTCGTTGCGACCCACCTTGCTGACGGGTGATGGTGTGGGGGGTGGTCGCTGGGACTGGCTGCCGGCTTGTCCCCGCGCGGGCCAATCCCATGGGGATAGGGCATAACGGGGTGTAAGTATGGAACGACACTCCCTCAGTCCCAGTGCAATTTCCACTTCCTCCTCGTCACCAGCGATCGTGATATCAACCGCCTTCCGCCGGAACGCCTCACGCATCACTTCAATGGCTTCGGCAGCCTCCAGGTCGAGCAGTGTTGCGATTGCGAATCCATTGACCGTCGGATCCGCGTCAACGCGTGGTTGCAGCACCTTCAACAGGACTTCGATACACGCTCCCCGGCAGGTGGGATGCCGGTCAACAATCTCCCTAAGGCCAGCCATCGCCGTTGCAGCAGCATATGACGCGGCGTTCGGCTCAGCGAGGAACATGGCAATGGCCGGGATGGCGGCGGGCCCAATCATGCCGAAGACCACTGGCAGTTCAATGGCCGTCGTGTCGTCATCCCAACCCATCTTCAGATAGTCCAACAACGGCATAGCCGCCTCCGTTGCCCGCAGTTGCCCCAGGGCGCGCCAGGCATGGACAGGGGCCCATACGGCGCTGTTGTCGCCGTCGCTGTCGTGCAATGCAGGGTCACAAGCCATTCGGACCAGAGCGGCAACATCACTACTGCCAAGGCCATACCGCGACGGGTAATTCGGCCATCCAGCTGACTCATGACTGCCTGCGTCACCAATGAACAGCAGCTGCCGGGCTGGGCCGGCATAGTACGGGTGAAGCTCGGCGCCGGAGTAAGTTTGGGTCATGTCTTGCCTACGATTGGTTCGGAAACTGAGTCCCAGATGGTCAACGAGGCACTGATCGCACACGCGCGAATCGGGCTGCCCACAGAGGGATCATTGAAGCTTACCCCGGCCCAAGCGGCCAGCACCCGTCTGTCACGCAACCGGACGAGAGACCCGGGTCCTCAACATGGCACGAAGATCCCCGACTCGGTGAGTTGATGCAGCGCGTCCTTCAGCGTCAGCTGCTGGAAGACCGTATGCCAAGTGCCGGTATGCCTGTGCCACGACAGGTCGAAGCAATCAGGTGAGACGTACTCCAGGCGAGCGAAGGGGGCATCGAACCCTTCGGCAATCCTGTGGGGACCGTCGCTTTTGTAGCGGGTCATGAAGCGATATTTGTTGCCCAGCCATTTGCCATGGATGCCAATGGGATAGTTGAACTCGGCGTGGGGTCGGATTTGCGGCAGGAAGCGTGGGATCAGCACGTCCTGAATGATTCGCTCGCAGGCCACGGTAATCGTGTGCTTTTCGGCAAGCGACGGTTTCTGACCAGCTCGCGCGCCCGCGTACATCCAAACCTTTGCCTGGCGTGCCATGACATGTCTCCCGGACAGGGTTGTTATGCCGGCTTTTCGCACACGGCCCACCCGTGCGGCACTGCCCAAGTGTCGCACCGAACAGATCGCATTGAATCGTGCGGCATGTGCCGCTCGGATTTGAGCAACGACGGATAGGAACGGCGTCCATTCATGCCCGGATCAAGTCCAGCAGAGCCTCCTCGCTCAATCGTGCTGTCGTCTCCGTCCCCTCCAGCAGATCGGACGCCAGGTCCCGCTTGTCCCGGTGCAGACGCAGGATCTGCTCCTCGATGCTGTCCTGCATGATCAGGCGATAGATCGTCACCGGCCGTTCCTGCCCGATGCGATGCGCCCGATCCGAGGCTTGATCCTCCACCGCCGGGTTCCACCACGGGTCCAGATGCACCACGTAATCGGCCGCCGTCAGGTTCAGCCCGGTCCCGCCGGCGCGGAGGCTGATCAGGAACAGATCGGCCCCACCCGCCTGGAACGTCGCCACCCGTCGTTCGCGTTCGGCGGATGGCGTGTTGCCATCGAGGTATTCGTAACGAATCCCGCGCGCATCCAGCGCCGCCCGTACCAGTTCCAGATGCCCAACGAACTGGCTGAACACCAGCGCGCGGTGCCGGTTGCGGATGAGGTCCTCCACCAGTTCCATGAATGCACCTAGCTTCCCGCTCGGCACGCCAGCGGCGGCATCGATCAATGCCGGGTTGCAGCAAGCGCGGCGCAACCGCGTGATCTCGGCCAGAATTTGGATTTTTCGCCGGCCTTCGGGTGCATCCAGCGCGGCGATGCGCTCCAGCGACCGCTGGCGCAATGCTTCATAGAAAGCACGCTCCGTCTCGGTCATCTCGACATTCAGCGTTTGCTCGGTGCGCGGCGGCAGTTCACTCAATACCGCGGCCTTCGTCCGGCGCAGCAGGAATGGACGGATCAACGCCCGCAAGGCCTGGCGTGCATGCTGATCCTTGTCCCGCTCGATCGGTCGCGCGAACCGCTTCTGAAACCCCTCCCGAGATCCCAGCACGCCCGGATTGACGAAGTTGAACAGGCTCCAAAGCTCATCGAGGTAGTTCTCGACCGGCGTTCCCGTCAGCGCCAGGCGGAACCCGGTCCGCAGCGCCTGAACCGCCTGTGCGCGCTTGGTTTCGGCATTCTTGATCGCCTGCGCCTCATCCAGCACGACCATCTGCCAATCCCGCCCGCTCAGTGCATTCTCGGTCTGCTGCAGCAGGCCGTAGCTACACACCAGCACATCCTGCGCGCTCAGTCCGGCGATCAGTGCGGCGCGGTCGCCGGTCGGCGGCAACCGATGCGTACGCAGTGTCGGCGCGAACCGAGCAATCTCGGCTTCCCAGTTGGGGCACACCGATGTTGGCGCGATGACGAGGCACGGCCCGTCCGCCGCGCGGTCCAGCATCACGGCGATCGCCTGGACCGTCTTGCCAAGACCCATGTCGTCGGCAAGGCACGCGCCGGCTCCCCAGCGCGCCAGGCGGGACAGCCAGACGAAGCCTTCCACCTGGTAGTCACGTAACTCCGCCTGCAACGTCGACGGTAGTACCGGCGTCCAGCCCTCGGCGGCGCGGATGCGCGCGACATGCTTCTTCCAGGCAGCATCTGCCTTCACGTGACCGGCGTCTTCCAGCACCGCATCCAGGGCTGGGGCGCCCAGGGCATGCACGCGTCGTCCGGTCTTGTGCGGCTCGGACACCGAGGCCAGGCGCTGCAGCTGCACCTGCAACTGGCGGGTCAGCGCCACGAAGCGGCCGTCACCCAGCGGCACGAACCGCCCCTGCGCCTTGTCCAGCCGTTCCAGCAGGAAGCGCATCTCCAGCACCTGATCCTCATCCAGCGCGACGGTCCCATCGACGCTGAACCAGTCGCGGTCCTGGGCTACCCGCATCTTCAGGTTCCCGGCGGTCACCGAACTGACCCGCAGCGTGCGGCCTTCCGGCCATTCCAAGGCGACCGGCCCCGCGTAGGATTGCAATTCCAGGAGCAGTTCCAGGCAGCCGTCCAGATCCTCGACCACCAGTTCATGCAGGTCCTTGCCACCGCGGTCGCGCAATGTCGCACAGGCCTCGATCAACGCCGTGCGCTCCGCCAGTTCACGCGGTAGGTCGCGGTTGGCGCGAAGCTGCTGGCCGCTGACGGTCGCCAGCACGGACCGGCCGCCCAGGCCGGCGACATAGGCGGGGCCATGGGTGCCGAATGGCCGAACGACCAAAGCCAGCTTCAGTCCGGCTTCGTACGGCACCAACTGGACGACCGGCGTGGTTTGTCCCTCGATTCCTGGCTGATCGACTTCCGCGATGTCCGCCCGGATCGGCATTGTGGGACTGTTACGCCGCACCATCGCCAGCACCTGGTCACGCGCGGCGGCGGGCGCCGTCAGACCCAGTGCCCCCAAAATTTCCTGTACCGCCATCATCGCGCGGGAGAATTCGATCACGCGATAGCGCGTCGGTGTCTCGGGTTCCAGAAACACGGTCGGGTCCATCGCCCCGTGCGAAAGGGCGATGCGGTAGCCGCCCCGTTCCTCGGTAACCAGCAATTCAACCGGATAGGATACCAGTTCGAGCGGCTGCGACCGCTGACCAGCATGGAACACCGCCGGATGCCCGACCAGGGCCACGAGCGTGCGTGGGCTGTCGAACTCGTAATTGTCCTCACCATACCATCCCGACGTATCCTTACGGATGGTACGCAAGGCCAAGCGGTCTTGTGGTGTCAGGTAATCCAGCCGTGGGTCCTGTTCATGCAGCCGCTTCATCGCTACCGGTCGGCCATCGGTCCACCCGTCGCGTCCCTTCGCCGACTGTTCGGCGACCGTGACATCCTCGGTTTCCGGATCGAGGAACCAAACGAGACGTTTGGCCTTGCGCGGCGCCTTGGAAGTCTCCAAGGCAGAGCCGCCCTTGCCCAGCAAAGCATCGAGGCTCTCTAGGGCACGTTCCCACGGCTGGCGGGTCTGGATGATCTGAGTGAACGCGACAATGGTGCTGCCGCCAACCCACAACTTGTATGGGCCGGGATGCGCCGCCACTTCAGCCAGGATTTCGCCGTAGATGCGTGCAACGAGCGGCAGTGTGTCCTGGGTTTTTTCGAAGCGGGCCTGCAGGTCGGCACGATGGCCACGCGACAGGGCAGCATCCACGGCAAATTCGACCAGTGCGACGCAGGCGGCCGAGAGTGGTGCGACCGGCATCGCCGTACGCAGCCTCGCCACCAGATCGCGGGCCTTTGCCTCTAGCCCCTGGACGAGCCAGAGCAGAGCCAACATCGACAGCAGGCCACCATCATAGGCGGCCTCGTCCGACTCTGACATCGCGGCATCCAGGCCTGTCTGGATCTCGGTATGCAACCCGGCATCGTTGGCGCGCAGCAGCGCCATCAGGTAAAATAGCCCATACTCGCCAGGTAGAAACAATTTGCGTTTGCCCAGGCGTTTACGGCGGGCTTTGAGGGCATCGCGGAAAGACACAAGAGCCGCCTCGTTGCGCCCGTCCAGGAACGCGATCACGCCTTCCACAGCCTGCCTCGTGTCGCCGGCACTATCCCCGAGCGCCCGCAAATCGTCATGCAGGTCGTCCACGTGGCCGGCCAGCACATCGTAGCGCAGAAGCTGCGATGCCAGATCGGTGAAACCCTCATGTCCCCGCAGCTTGCGGCAAAGAGCGATCATGTCCGGCATTTCAGAGCCGGCCAGACCCGTCACGATGAAGGCGTTGAGCCTGGCTTCCAGCAGCGGGCCTTGAATGACCTTATGGCGGCTGGCGATCCAGTCTGCCCTGAGCGGCGCGTCGTAAAACGCATTGGCCAGAACCATGACAGTCCGCTGCGGCGCCAATACCCTGTCGCACAGATCCCGGTTCTGGATGAAGCGGGCTTCGTCATTCGTATAGACCGCCAGCCGGATCAGGCGATGAACCGCGTCACGGATGACCGTGTGGGTCGAAGCATAATAGTAGCTGCTGAGGTGCTGGGCCGGCAGCGTCTTGTGGATTGCGGCAGCCAGCGTGCCCGCATCCTCGGAGTCCCCGGCATCGGCCGCCACGAGATGCAACAGCCCTGGTGGGAACGCGTTATCCGCCGTCATAAGTCCCTGACGGCGCAGTTCGTCGGACCAGGTATTGACCGAGACGGCCGTCCAGGACTTGTGGTCCGGCGTTCGTGATCCTGTTGCCTTGAGGCAGTCCACGAATTCGGTCTTCGTGGCGGGCGGCATGATCAGGCTTTTGAGACGCAGAAGGAGCCGGAGGCTGGGCGCCAACTGAATGTAGCGGTGCCAAAGCGTGTCGGCCGGCAGTTTCGCAGAGGTCACGTTCATCTGTGTATTACACCCCGGATTGGGGCGAGTCGGGAAGCGGATGGCGCAGGTGCGGTCAACGCTGGGCAGTACAGCCTCCGACCTACGCCCCAGATGCGTTCGTGAAAGGCGCGATCATCTCCGCTATGAATTCGCCTCCGCCCGAGTTGCTCGAGTGATCTGTCGGCCTTAAGGCTGTCAGGCCTTCTGCCACCAAAGGAAACCGAGGCCCGGGTTCCCCGTGGGTCGATTGGGCACCGCCGAGGAGGTTGCCGATGTCATCGTCGTCACTGCTTCCCCCGTGCCCATTGGATCAATGGCCGTAACATAGCGGTTGATGGTCTGGAGCAACCCTATCCGCCCCTCGACCGCCGGCCATTCTGATCTCAGCCTATGGAACACAGGTCATCTTTGTGATGACCAGCGGCAGAGAATGTTGTGTTCAGAGGACCTTTGGAGGGCGATCGACCCGCCAACTCGCGAGGGGCGCCCGAATAGGAAATTCTGGTATATCAGATGGATAGACCTTGTAGACTAGATCGCCCAAGTCCCAAGCCTTCGGAGAGAAATCGCCATTCGGAGAGAAAATCGGGTGGTCGTTCCGCTTTCGCAGTATCAAGGTTCAGGCGCAAAACGGCGCGGAACCTCGGCTTTTTCGGCCCAGCCACCACCAGGAGAGACAGGTTGGATGGGAACCGACTGGAGCGGGCGAAGGGATTCGGATACTCGACCCCAACCTCGGCGCCGAAGCGCGGTTTCGGCGTGATCAGAAGGACGGAACGTGTCAATGACGCTGCTCCGTCGGTCAGCCAAGCATCATATCGGCCAGCCGGTTCGATACACTATCAACGGCGATCTTGATCGGGTCGGTCGCGAGGTGGGCATACCGAGCCGTTGTCTGGACCTGCGTATGCCCCAGAAGTTTGCCGATCATTGGTAACCCTTGCCCCGAGGCAACAGCGGTCGAGGCGAATGTGTGACGCAGATCGTGGATGCGGGCGTCCTTCAGACCGGCACGGGCGCGGACCCGTTGCCAGAATGGCTGCAGATCGGTGAGCCGGGCGCCGGGCTTTGTCCCAACGATGACCCAAGGGTTCTTCTCGACCCGCTCGATTTTCGTCAGCAATTCAAACGCAGGCTGACCCAAATGGACGACTTTGGCGCCCGTTTTCGAATCAGGAAGCCGGAGTGCTTGAGCGCCGATGTCTAGGTAGGACCACTTGAGGGTCATGATTTCGCCGAGGCGGCAGCCGGTGAGGATGAGTAGCCTGATGGCGGCGATTGCGGACGGCAGTTCGATGCCCTCCGTCTCCATCTCTCTGAGGACTTCGCCAACCCGTTTGAGTTCTCCCGGGCTGAGGAACCGCTCGCGTTTCTCCTCGGCGTACTTCTTTATATGCTTACGTGGGTTCGATCCGTCCGGACGCAGTCCCCACATTTCGGCGAGGCTGAACATCTTGGAGATGACCTCGAGGCACCGATTGGCCTCATAGGGGATGTGCCGCTGGTCATGGTGGAGTTTGGCGACGTCAGCCCGCGTCACCTCAGTTACGCGATGACGCCCGAGAGCGGGCAGGATGGTGCGCTCGAGAAGGCGGCGATAGCCTTTCGCCGTGGTGTGCTTGACCCGCACCGCGACATGCTCCTTGTCAAATCGGTCGGCGAGTTCCTTGACGGTAATCGCGCGCCGGTCGGCGTCGCGTTTCGCGGCGGGATCGTCACCAGCGCGGACGGCGGCGAGAGCAGCGATCGCGCGCGTCCGGGCCTGCTCGCAGGTGAGCACCGTGCTCGAGCCGAGGCTGATGCGGCGGGAACGGCGGCCGACCCGATATTGGACGATGTAACCCTTTCGCCCACTCGGGAGCACGCGCAGCCCGAACCCGGCAAGTTCGTCGTCCCAGATGAAATAGTCGGCCGCCTGGATCTCGGCGGCGTCGACCTGGCGTTTGGTCAATTTCGGCATGCTCTCGGTTCCCATCGGGCCTATCGGTTCGCCTCCCCGCGCTTTGCCGGCGCCACTCGTGGAAGCACCATGGAAACAGGAGGGCGGGTAACGGCGCGCGCGGACGCGAAAGGCACAGTGGGGTGAAGCCGCGTGAAACTCAACTAAGTAATTGAAAATGCGCAGAAAATAGAAAATTAGGGTAGTTCTGCGTAGTTTGGCCTCAGGCATTCTTACCTAGTGCCCGGCCGGCCCACGGGGCGCCTCAATCCCCCGCGTGCTACGCGTCCCCATCCCCCGGCTCGCGGATGATGATATCAGGTTGATCAGCTATTCGGTCCTCTGGGACAAATGCGATGCGCATTCCCCATCCCGCGAACGTCCTCAACAGCCGTCCAAAATCCCGGAGGTTCAGAGTTTGGTTGTCAACGTGGACGACCAGTTCTCCCGCCTCGTCGTCCTCGATATAGCAGCGCAGCACATCGCCGCGAGGCACCCATTGATCACTTTCCTCGGAGTAGCGGATCTGGGGCCTGCCGGGAGGTATCTCGACCAGGGTGTCGTCGAATTCCAGCGAAATTCTGTGCTGGGCTTCAATCACACCGTTGAAGAGATCGAGGACCGCGGCGTCGGTCATTGAGCCGAGTGCTGGTCCGACCACGAGACGAACCACCGAAACGGACGGATCCGCGTTCTCGATGACCGCAGTATCCTCCTCACGGGTAATTCTCACCTCGTCCAGCGAGGCTTGCCGGGGATTCTTGATCCGCATTGCCAAAGGTCCGCCATCATACTGACCTGCGAGTCGGGCTCGTTGTGGGCTTGCTCGCGGGGCCAGGAATGTTCGAGGGTGCATCATACTGCCCGGCTTGTCTTCCCGGTTCAGTCGGCGGTCGGATGAGCGAGGACGGCAGCAGGTATTTGGATGTTCGCGATATGGCCTCGACCAAGACTCTGAACGCCAGCAATCTTGAGACCCTCGGGGCCGCGCGTCTGGCCGCGCTGCTTATGGAGATCAGTAACGGTAACGCGGCCGCGAAGCGGCGTCTGCGCCTGGAACTGGCCGGTGCGCAAAGCCCCACCGAGCTGGTGAAGGAAATCCGGAAGCGCCTGGCGACGATCGCGCGGTCGCGCTCCTTCGTGGACTGGCAAAACCGGAAGGCTCTGGTTGACGATCTGGAGGGCCAACGCCGGGCCATCGCCGATCATGTGGCGAAGAGCATGCCCGCCGAGGGCCTGGACCTGATGTGGCGTTTTCTGGATTTGGCCGGTCCGGTCCTTGGACGCTGCGATGACAGCAACGGGACGATCAGCGGTGTTTTCCAGACCGCCGTGGGCGATCTGGGAGAAATCGCCGGGTCAACCAAGTCCGATCCGAAGCAACTCGGGGATCAGGCGTTCAATGCGTTGACGCGGAACGATTACGGTCAGTTCGACCACCTGATTCAGGCGCTGAAGCCAGCTCTCGGACAGGCGGGACTGGAGCACCTGAAGCAGCGCATGATCGCGCTGTCAGCGGAGCCGGTCCGAAGACCGGCGGCGAAAGACCGGCAGGTCATAGGTTGGGGGTCCGGCGGTGAAATTTATGCTGACGATATCGCCGAGCGTGCCCGCGTCAGTACCGTCCGGTTGGCACTCCAGGAGATCGCCGACGCACAGGGCGATGTCGACGCGTTCGTCGCTCAGTATGACAAAAAGACCAGGAAGGTCCCGAAAATCGCGGCTCAGATCACGCAACGGCTGCTCGCGGCGGGCCGCGCCGAGGATGCGTGGCAGACGATTGAAGCCGCCGAGCGCCGCCAAGGCGGCTGGCCTGATTTTGACTGGGAGAATGCGCGGATCGACGTGCTCGAAGCCCTCGGACGCGGTGATGAGGCTCAGGCAGCTCGATGGGCATGTTTTGAGCAATCTCTCTCGGCTCCGCATTTGCGGGACTACCTGAAGCGGCTTCCTGATTTTGACGATTTCGAGGCAGAGGAGCGTGCCCTGGGCCACGCGGAACGATACGGCGACGTCCTTCAGGCCGTCTGGTTTCTGGTGTCCTGGCCGTCATTGGATAGAGCTGCGCGGGTCGTGATCGAACGAGCGAAGGAGTTGGACGGCAATCGTTACGAGGTTCTGACGCCCGCGGCGGATTCCCTCGCGGGCAAATACCCTCTCGCGGCGATACTGCTGCTGAGGGCGATGATCGATTTCACGCTCACCCAGGCCAGATCCAGCCGCTACGGTCACGCCGCTCGTCACCTGCGGACCTGCGAGGGTCTCGCGGCAGCGGTCCCTGATTTCGGGGGTTTCGAGACGTACGATGCTTATATCGGCAGGCTGCGCGGAGAACATGGACGAAAGACCGATTTCTGGAGTCTCGCTTCGTAATGGTGGATTCGCGGAGTGTGGTGATCAGCGCCGCGACACTTTGTCGAAGACGGAGCCAAATCGTTGAGAAAACAAGACAGTCTGCGTCGATCTCAGGAGGCAGCCGCATTTGGGTGTGACAACGTCCTCCTCGGGACGTCCGCCGCGGTGCTGGCCTGACGCTTCGGGTACTGCCGCTCAGGATGGTGAACGGACGTAGAATATCTGCTCCATCGACGGCTGGTTCGCGCCAATTGACGTCACTCAGGCTACATTCCCTTGAACCCGAAAGCAGCCGTCCGCCTTTCTGAGTCGCTGAGGTGCGAGCGACTGACCTTGGGTCACCCGTCCCCGGTGCGGCGCGGTCTGCGTCATGGACGGAGCAGGAGGGAACGTGAACCTCGGTCGCGAACAACCATCCCATGGGCGGGACGGGACTGGGTAGTTTCCGAGGCTCAATTCGCGGAACACAGGGCACTATTTTAGGGTACAGTGGAATGTCCGTTCCCCGACATTCCGGCAGGCCGACGCGAGCAAGGCGTGCCGGACAATGTGCGGAGTGAATATCTTGATTGAAGCGGTTAAAGAAAATCACCGGGAATTACTCCGGCGGCAGACCGTGATGGCAAAGTTCGGGGAACTCGCGTTGCGGTCGGATGACCTGGACGAGATACTCACCGAAGCCAGCCGTCTCGTCGGGGAGGCTCTGGGCACCGAGCTCGCCAAGGTGGTCGAGCTACAGGGGGATGGCCATACCCTGCTGGTTCGCGCGGGTGTGGGCTGGAAGCCGGGCGTCGTGGGCGTGACGACCATACAGGTAACGGAGAATACGTCGGAGGGCCGTGCCCTCAAGACCGGGAAGCCGGTGATCTCGCCCGACATCCGGACGGAGAAGCGATTTACCTATCCGCCGTTCCTGACCGACAATGGCGTTCGGGCAATCGCCAACGTCGTTATCATCGGTGCGAAGGACAAGCCTCCGTTCGGCATCCTGCAGGTCGACAGCCGCAAGCCCCGCGAATTCAACAAAAAGGACATCGCCTTCTTACAGAGCTATGCCAACCTTCTCGCGTCGGCGGTGGAGCGCTTGCGCTCGAACGCGGAGACGCGCGACGGACAGGTGCGGCTTCGTCTCGCCAACGAGGAGCTGGAGACGAAGGTGGCTGAGCGCACTCGAGAGTTGACCGAAGCGAACGCCAGCCTGCGGGCCGAAGCAGAAGAGCGGGAAAGGGTCGAAGGTGAGCTCCGCCAGGCACTGAAAATGGAGGCGGTCGGCCAATTGACCGGAGGGCTGGCGCACGATTTCAACAATCTGTTGGCCGGTATCTCGGGTAGCCTGGAGCTGATTCGCATCCGCACGGCCCAGGGGCGCGCGGCGGAGGTTGAACGCTATGTCGAGGCCGGGTTGGAGGCGACGAATCGCGCGGCGTCGCTGACCCATCGTCTCCTCGCCTTCTCGCGCCGCCAGACGCTCGATCCCAGGCCCACGGACGTCAACCGGCTGATCGGCGGCATGAAAGAACTGTTCAGCCGCACGTTGGGACCATCTGTTCAGATTGAAATCACGCTTGCCGGAAAGTTGGGGCTGGCATTGTGCGATCCGCACCAACTCGAAAGCGCGCTACTCAATCTCGTTATCAATGCGCGGGATGCCATGCCTGACGGCGGGCACCTCGTGATTGAGACTACGAACGCCGTTCTCCCTGACCGGCCCGGGACATCCACAGATGAGCATCCGACGAATCTGCCGCCCAAAGACTACGTGGCTCTGTCCGTCACCGACACCGGTACGGGGATGACTCTGGCCGTGCTCGCGCACGCCTTCGATCCCTTCTTCACGACCAAACCGATCGGCCTGGGCACCGGTCTTGGTCTGTCCATGGTCTACGGCTTCGCCCAGCAATCGGGTGGGCATGTGCATCTGCGCAGCGAGGAGGGGCAAGGCCTGACGGCGACGATCTACCTCCCCCGGTATTTCGGAGCATTGGGCAATGCGGCGGAGGTTGATGCGGCGTCAGGTCCGCCGGCACAGGGAGGAACGGGCGCCGTCGTGCTGGTGGTTGAGGATGAGTCGTCGATACGAATGATGACCGTCGAAGTGCTTTCGGATCTCGGCTACACGGTACTGGAGGCCGTTGATGGCCGCTCCGGATTGAGCTTTCTGGAGACCACCACCCGCATTGACCTCCTGCTCACCGATGTCGGACTGCCTGGCGGTATGAACGGCCGGCAGCTCGCGGATGCGGCGCGGCAGCGGAGGCCCGATCTCAAGGTGCTGTTTGTCACCGGGTACGCCGACAAAGCCGCGGTCGGCAGCGGCCTGGTGGAGGATGGCATGCAGGTTTTGACAAAGCCCTTTAGGATAGATGCGCTCGCGGCCAAGATACGGAACATGCTTGGCGAATAACCGGCCGGCGGCAGTCTCGGATGGGCAGAGCAATCCCTGGCCAGCCTGCCGGTCTGATCCGCGGCTTCCAATGTGGAGCGCTACCGATGACCCGGTTCGGTCTCACCCGAGTACGGGCGGGGACTCGCTGTCATGGATAAATCGAGAGCAACTGCTCTGTCGCGCTTCATTGAAAGGACGCCGCGGCAACACTGCGGAACCGTATCTGATGCCAGGCGGCTTTGGCCACTTTCGCTGCCTGACTTCGTCTCGCGCCGGAATGACGGGCACACCCCCCCTCCGTTCGACGGTTTGGTTTGAAGGACAGCTATCGGTCGCGCCTGCTGCCCGGGCTGGTCAAGCCTGCGCCTCTTGGAGTCTTTGGTCGGTCGGCGACCTCATGGTCCGGCGCTGACATGACTGGGAGGGAGCCTGCTACCATGGCGGGTCTGCCGCGGGTTCTGGAAGCATGGTGGAAGCAAGAGGGCAGGAAATGGCGCGCGACGCGGCGGGTTCGTGCGAAAACCGATTGAGTCGGTTACCCGCTAACCGGCGGAAATAGCGAAGGAACGCGAAAACCTAACCCACATTTAACAGACACTC
>DIUL01000042.1 GCA_002422345.1 Acetobacteraceae bacterium UBA6159 | reverse complement strand
GCCGTCAACCGGACAGTAGTGGGGGGATATACCTATTGGTACATTCCACATCTTGCCCATCCCAACGACTACGTGACTTATCACTTTCGGTGGGAGCCGTCGGCTGGAACCATGCGCATTTCATCCTGGAGCACTTCCGCCTGATGCCCGTTCAGTGGAATGCGAGCGACCGCGGCCCCAGTCCAACCACGGCATCGCCAGGCGCGTGAAACCTATCGGCCCTTCCGGCGTTAAGGACATACGCGCGTTCGGGATCGCTGGCGGTTCGTCGCTCTCTCAAGGTGCCGGCACGTCACGATCACGACCTGATGCCAGGAGCAGGCTGGGTGTGTTCTCGGACTGAAACCATTCGATCGGAGACCCGAAGTGCGTCGTCGCGACATTCTGCAAGGCGGGGCCGCACTGCCCCTGATTCTGCTGGCGGGCCAGGCCAAACCGTCCCCGGCCGAACCCTTCGACAGCGCGACGGTCCGCAATCACGCGCGCCGGCTTGCCCAGGCACCGTTCAAGCCACCCAGCCAGGATTTGCCGGACGGCCTCGCGAAGCTCGACTACCAGGAGTACCGGGCGATCCGCTTCGACCCAGCCCGTGCCCTGTGGCGCGATCTGGGCCTTCCGTTCTCAGCGCAATTTTTTCATCGCGGAGCCCTCTACAAGGACCGCGTCGATATTTTTGAGGTCGCGGACGGCCGAGCGACGCCGGTTGTCTATCGGCCGGACCTATTCACGTATGATCGGGGCGCATTGCCGACGGGTGACCTCGGCTTCGCTGGCTTTCGCCTGCATTTCGCGATCAATCGTCCCGACTACCAGGATGAGGTCTGCGCCTTTCTCGGGGCCAGCTATTTCCGCGCGGTCGCCAGGGGGCAGGGCTACGGCCTCTCCGCCCGCGGCCTGGCGCTGAAGACCGCGGACCAGGCCGGCGAGGAGTTCCCGCTGTTCCGTGCGTTCTGGCTGGAGCGTCCGGATCAGAACGCGAAGTTGGTCGTGGTGCACGCACTGCTGGACAGCCCAAGCGCCGCGGCGGCCTTCCGCTTCACCATCCGGCCCGGCGAGGCCACCATTTTCGACACCGAAATGGCATTGTATCCTCGGGTGGATATCACACAGGCGGGGATCGCCCCGCTGACCAGCATGTACATGTTCGACGCCAACGACCGGGCCGGATCGGATGACTGGCGACCCGCGGTGCATGATTCCCTCGGGCTGGAATTGCGGACCGGTCGCGATGGGCGGATCTGGCGGCCCCTGACCAATCCGCGCGAACTCCAGGTCAGCGCATTCAGTGACCACGGACCTCGGGGGTTTGGCCTGATGCAGCGCAAACGTGCGCTCGCCGACTTCGAGGACCTGGAAAGCCACTATGAGAAGCGACCCTCCCTGTGGGTGGAACCGATCGGCGATTGGAATGCCGGCGCGGTGCATCTGGTCGAAATCCCCAGCGATCGGGAGGTGAACGACAACATCGTCGCCTTCTGGCGCCCGCGGGAGCCGCTGCGCGCCAAGGGCGAATACCTGATCAGCAACCGGCTGCACTGGTGCTGGGCCGCGCCGGATGCACCGAAGATCGCGCTGGTGGCTCAGACGCGGTCCGGCGAGGCATGGGAACGGAAGCACCGCCAGTTCGTCATCGACTTCGCCGGTCCACCCCTGAACCCCTGGACCGGCACGAACCCGCCCGGCTTGGAGGTCACGACAGACAAAGGCCGCGTCGTCAACGCAACCGCCCAGCCAAATCCCGAACGCGGCGGCTGGCGCGTCAGCATCGAAATCGACCCCGAGGACAACAAGCTTGTCGAAGTGCGGGCGCACCTGACGGATGGCGAGCAGCCAGTAACGGAGAAGTGGGTATACCGATGGACATCGGGCTGATCGGAACGAGATTCCGCGCGCTGCCCGAGGAATCGCCGCTGGCGATGCCCGTGCAGTCGCTGTCGAAGGCCCCGGGGACGCTCCGCCGCCTTCCGTCCTCTCCCCCTGGAATCGCCTGGCGGCGGCTGGCGGTGATCGGCGGGGCGGCGGCGATGACCGCCTTTGCCACGCACGAGATGCAGCTCGTGCTTGCAGTCCACGGGCTGACACCGCTTGCCGTGCTCATCCTGCTGCTGTTCCTGCCGCTGTTCGCCTGGGTCGCGCTGTCGTTCACCAGCGCGCTCGCCGGGTTCGCCTCGATGCTGGCCGGTGGCGGGCGCTGGCCGGTGCAGGACGCCGACCAGCCGACGACGGGCCGCACGGCGCTGCTGATGCCCTGCTACAACGAGGATCCGGCCCGTGTCATGGCCGGGCTGGCGGCAATCCACGAATCGCTGCGCGAGACCGGTTCAGGCGACCAATTCGATATCTTCATCCTGAGCGACACGAACGACCCCGATACCTGGATCGCGGAGGAGGCGGCGTTCCTCTCCCTGCGCGCCCGTGCCGCCGAGGCGCCGCGTCTGTTCTACCGCCACCGGCCGAAGAACACGGCACGGAAGGCTGGCAACATCGCCGACTGGGTGGCGCGCTTCGGTGGCGCCTATCCGCGGTTCCTGATCCTGGACGCGGACAGCGTGATGGAGGGCGCGCTGCTGGTGCGCCTTGCCGCGGCGCTGGAAGCGGACCCGGGCATCGGCCTCCTCCAGACCCTGCCTGTCATCACCGGCGGCGTGACCCTGTTCGCTCGGCTTCAGCAATTCGCGGGCCGGGTCTACGGCCCGGTCATCGCGCATGGCCTGGCTTGGTGGCATGGCGCCGAAGGGAACTACTGGGGCCACAATGCGATGATCCGCACGCGGGCGTTCGCCGAACAGGCCGGCCTGCCGGAACTCCGGGGTCCCAGACCGTTCGGCGGACATATCTTGAGCCACGATTTCGTCGAGGCGGCCCTGATCCGGCGCGGCAATTGGGCCGTGCACATGATCCCCGCGCTGGCGGGCAGCTATGAGCAGGGACCACCGTCGCTGGCCGATGTGGCGCTCCGCGACCGTCGCTGGTGCCAGGGCAACCTTCAGCATGCGGCGGTCCTGCCGGCGCGTGGGCTGCACTGGGTCAGCCGCATGCACCTGCTCACGGGGATCGGGTCTTACGTGACGGCCCCGCTCTGGCTCCTGTTCCTGCTCACAGGGGTGCTGGTCGCGTTGCAGGCGCGCTTCGTGATCCCGGACTACTTCCCCGACGGCGGGCGGACGCTGTTTCCGCAATGGCCGGTGATCGATCCCGTCCGCGCGATGTGGGTGTTCATCGCCACCATGGGGCTTCTGCTGCTGCCGAAGCTGCTTGGCGCGATCACGGTCCTGCTGCGCCCCGTGGACAGGCGGGGCTGCGGCGGCCCGTTGCGCCTGCTGGGGGGCGTAGTCGTGGAGACGATCATCGCCGGCCTGCTCGCACCGGTGGCGATGATCACACAGACGGTGGACGTGGCGTCGATCCTGCTGGGCCGCGACTCCGGCTGGCACGCGCAACGCCGCGACGACGGGTCCCTGCCGCCGCGCGAGGCGATCCGCCTGTATCGCCGCCACACGATCCTAGGTCTGGCCCTGGGAGGCGCCTCCTACGCCGTCTCCCTCCACCTCGCGCTCTGGATGCTCCCCGTCGTGCTCGGCCTCGTTCTCTCGATCCCGCTGGCTACCATCACCGCCCGCCGCGACATCGGCCAGGCGTTCCTCCGCCTCGGCCTTCTGCGCACGCCTGAGGAAGCGAGGCCGCCCATGGTACTGGCGAGGGCCGAAGCATTCCATGATCGGGCGGAGGCAGACGGCGGCGTGGTGCGGCTGTTGCGCGATCCCGACCTTATGCACGCGCATGTGCAGATGCTGCCCCCGGCGCGTCGCAGGGGCATTGACCCGCTCGATGCCTCCTTGCTGATGGGATGCGCGAAGCTGGAGGAAGCGAAAAACCTGACGGACGGGTGGGGCCTGCTGACCCAGGCGGAACGGATGGCCTGCCTGGGCAATGCGGCGGCGCTCACGCGGCTGGAGCAGATGGCGTCCTGCACTGAATAGGCTGTCGCCCAACTCCGCTGGTATGGCCTGCTGCAAATGCGACCCGTACCCGGCTGGCGGTCGCCATGACACGCGCCGGGATCTTGATCAGACGCAGCTGCAAGGTGGTGAATTCAGCCGTGGCCAGAGGCTGCGGCCTGGAAATCGGGCAGGCGCCCAGATGATCGAGGTCGTCGGCCCCCGGAAATGACGACATACAAAACAAAGACCGCAAGTCACGACAACCGTAGCTGCGCTCGCATGTTTCGCGTATTCTCCCCATGATCGGACCTTACATGCCGACTATCCCTCAAAGTCTGGTTTTCGCCATTCTGCTGGCAATGGTGGCCCTCTTTATCTGGGACCGCATTCGCTACGATCTTGTGGCGCTGCTTGGGCTTGTAGCCGCCATGCTCGCCGGGGTGGTGCCGCTTGATCAGGCCTTCAACGGCTTCAGCGATGACGTCGTCATCATCATTGCGTCCGCGCTGGTGCTCAGCGCGGCGGTGGGAAAGTCAGGCTTGATCGGACGGGGGATTCGATACCTCGGGCCGCACATGCAAAGCACGGGCGCGCGCGTGATTGTTCTGACAGCGGGTGTGACTCTCCTGTCGACTCTCATGAAGAACATCGGGGCCCTGGCGATCTTCCTGCCCGTTGCGCTGGAACTCGCACGGCGCAGCAAAACGCCGCCTTCCGCGTTGCTGATGCCTATGGCGTTCGGCTCCCTCGTCGGCGGGCTCGTCACCCTGGTTGGTACCTCGCCCAATATCCTGGTCGCACGCGTGCGCGCGGACCTCACCGGCACGCCGTTCGGCATGTTCGATTTTACACCAGTGGGTCTAGGAGTTTCGGCTGTCGCATTGGCATTCCTGGCGGTCGGTTGGCGATTGCTGCCATTTGACCGCACCGGTGCGACAACGGCTGCCAATGCGTTTGAGGTTCATCCCTACCTCTCCGAAGCACGTTTACCAGCCGACACGCCCATGGTGGGCAAGACCGTCACCGAATTCGAGGCGCTTGCCGAAGGGGACGTGGAAGTCGTTGCGATCGTCCGTGAGGGGGGTCACCGATACGTCCCCGCCGGCCACTGGACGATCTTCGCCAATGATCTGCTGGTGCTTCGGAGCAACCCGCACCCGCTACAGGAGATCGTTGCGGAGGCGCATTTGGAACTCCTTGGCGCCGATAAAGGACCGGCCAAGGAACTGTCCCCCGAGCAGATCACCGTGACGGAAGCTGTCGTCATGGCGGGTTCCACCTTGGTGGGATCTTCGCTCGAGAGGCTGCGGCTCCGTGACACCCACGGCCTTAACGTGCTCGCCATCGCTCGACGCGGGCAGACTATCGAAACGCGCCTGCGGGAGATCCGCTTTCGCGCCGGGGACGTCTTGGCACTGCAGGGTGCGGCCGAGACAATGCCAGATACTCTCAGAGAGTTGGGCTGTCTGCCGCTGGTCGATCGTGCCACGCGTCTCGGTGAGCCGCGGCGCGACTACCTTCCACTGATCCTACTGGCCGTGGTTATGGCGCTGGTGGCGACCAAACTTGTCCCCGTCACCGCGGCGTTCTTCGGTGCCGCGGTTCTGGCCGTGCTGCTCGGGATTCTGACCTTGCGGGAGGCGTACGAAGCAATCGATCTGCCGATCCTTGTCTTGCTTGCTTGCCTGATCCCGATCAGCGACGCTGTCGCATCAACCGGTGGCGCCGAGTTGATCGCGGGGGGGCTTGCTACCGCGGCTGGCATGCTACCGCCGATAGGAGCGGTGGCGCTTGTGATGGCGGCCGCCATGGGGCTTACCCCATTCCTCAACAATGCTGCCACCGCGCTGATCATGGCGCCAATCGCGGCAAGCCTTGCTACCAAGCTGGGCCTGAATCCGGATCCGTTTCTGATGGCAGTGGCAATTGGTTGCGCGTGTGACTTTCTCACGCCCATTGGTCACCAGTGCAACACCCTTGTGCTGGGGCCGGGAGGCTATCGATTTGGCGATTACTGGCGCCTGGGTCTTCCACTTTCGGTCATTGTTCTCGTCGTCGCCACCGGCCTTCTGAGTGTCTTTTGGCCTTTGACTTGATGCGGCCATATCGACGGGTTGGACCATAGGCCCGCGTGACCCGGTGGCCGACGTAAAGAGATGATCAAAAATTCCGAAATTCACCAACGAAATGATCGTAGAACGCGCTTGGCTCCCGGCGACCCCAGCGCGAATGGTCCATCACGCGGAGAGAACAAACCCCCCACGGATGAAGGACCAGATGACCACCACCCCGAAGACCGACGAATCCGCCCTGGCCGCCTTCATGGCGGGCAAGGCCGAGATCGACGCCCTGCCGGCCCGGATCACCGCCGGCACCGACGACAATGACAGAGGGATCAGCAGGATGACGCCGACGCTGATGGCCAGGGAGGGCTGCAACCAGAATGCGACATGCAGGGCGAGGCTGACCGAGGCCCCGAGCCAAAGGCCGTACGTCAGCGGCGAACCCCAGGCGACCGGCCGGTCGGCCAGCAGTGCCCACGTTCGGGAACCCTTGCTTGCCGCCAACTCGATCGCTTACGCGGCGGAACCCATTCAAACATCTACGGTGGCAACGTACGGTTTCACCATCTTCGCGGGATCGACCACCCGGTCAAAGGTCTGAGCGTCAACGAACCCGAGTTGCAGTGCAGCCTGCCGAAGGGTGAGATCGTGTTCCAGGGCATGATGCGCGATCTGCGAGGCTTTGTCATACCCGATGACCGGCGCGAGCGCGGTCACAAGCATGAGCGAGCGCTCCACGTATTCGGCTATCTTTTTCCGATTCGGGCGCGTGCCCTCGACCAGGAACCTGCGGAAGTTCGTGCATCCGTCGGTGAGAATGTTGATCGACTGCGCGGTGTTGGCGATCATCAGCGGCTTGTAAACATTCATCTCGAGATAGCCACCGGCACCGCCGAAGCCCACCGCCACATCGTTCGCCATGACCTGGACGGCGATCATCGTCAGCGCTTCCGCCTGGGTCGGATTGACCTTGCCCGGCATGATCGAGGAGCCGGGCTCGTTTTCCGGGATCAGCAACTCGGCAAAACCGGCGCGCGGGCCGCATGACATCAGGCGGATGTCGTTGGCGATCTTGTAGAGCGAGACCGCCAGCGTCCGCAGCGTACCCGAGAGTTGAACCAATGCATCATGTGCGCCCTGGACGGTGAACTTGTTGGGGGCGCTGGCGAAGGGCAGGCCGGTGAACCCGGCGATCTCGGCCGCGACAGCTTCGGCGAAGCCAGGCGCCGCGTTGATCCCCGTACCGACCGCCGTACCGCCCAATGCAAGACGATAGACGCCCTTGAGCCCATCCTCGATCCGTTCGAGGTTATCGGACAGCATGCCGGCATAGCCCGACCATTCCTGCCCGAGCGTGA
Source organism: Acetobacteraceae bacterium UBA6159 (assembly GCA_002422345.1). Taxonomy (GTDB): domain Bacteria; phylum Pseudomonadota; class Alphaproteobacteria; order Acetobacterales; family Acetobacteraceae; genus Rhodopila. The sequence continues at coordinate 1,154 of DIUL01000042.1, read as the reverse complement.
GCGGCGTTGCGTCCTGCATGTGGGTTCGGCCGATCTTGACGATATCGTCCCACTCTGCCGCCTTTGCCGCGATCGCGTCGCGCAGCGCCGTCACCGCGGGCGCCAGGCGTTGCCTCGTGTTGACGGCGGCGGCAATGTGCATCGCCGATGGAAAGTTGTCGTTCGACGATTGGGACATGTTCACATGGTCGTTCGGATGTACCGGAGTCTTGCTGCCGAGCGGTGTCCCTGCGAGTTGGCAACAGCGGTTCGAGATCACCTCGTTGACGTTCATGTTGAACTGGGTGCCGCTGCCGGTCATCCAGACGTGCAAAGGGAACATGTCGTGGTGCTGGCCAGCGAGGATTTCGTCGCAGACCCGCGTGATCAGGTCGCCCGTCTGCTTGTCCAAGCGGCCGCCGGCCTGGTTTGCCACCGCCGCGCATCGCTTCAATATCGCGTAGGCTGCGATCATCTCGCGCGGCATCAGGTCCTGTCCGATGCTGAAGTATTCCAGCGAACGTTGTGTCTGTGCGCCCCAGAGCTTGTCGGCGGGAACCTCGACTTCGCCCATGCTGTCGGTTTCGATCCTGGTGTCACCCATCGTGGTGTCTCCCTTACTGGAACTGCCGGAGGTCGGTGCCTCCCGCGATCACGCTGCGTATAACGTCCGCCTGAGCCCAGAGGAGCGAGGCAGGCCCGAAGCCTCGATTGGCAAAGGCGAGCATCCCGCCATTCAAGTTCTGAAGGCCCGCAACGACCTGTTCGGCGTACAAGGCAGCTATTTGATCGATTTCTATCATGTTTGTGAGTATCAGGGCGCGGCCGCGAAGACCATCGTTCCGGACCCCGCCGCGGGGAAAGCCTGGATGGAGGCTCAAGAGGACGCGCTGAAAATGGGTCGCGTTGGCGAGGTGCTCAGCATCCACCGACAATACGCAATGAAATGGTCGTAGCTTGATCTGGTCCCATTCATCGTCGCGTAGTCCGTAACGGCGCCTCGGTCAGCTCCCGCAAGCTGAACGCCTATGAATCGACGAACGTGCCGCGCCAGAAGCGTCGATTTGGCCGGCCGGCACGAATTCCGGCGGGTGTTGCGATCAGCACTCACTGCCGCATTGGCTTACAGCCCGCAGCCGGGTGGATTAATTGTAACCGGTGCGACGACCGCACGG
>DIUL01000115.1 GCA_002422345.1 Acetobacteraceae bacterium UBA6159 | reverse complement strand
GAGTGTCTGTTAAATGTGGGCTAAGCCTTCCTTGTCGATGATGTCGATGTTGGCGAGCGCGACGGCGCAGCAGACCGGGTGGCCCGAGTAGGTCGCGGCGTGCATGAACTTCTCGTCCGGCGGCGCATCCTCGATCGCCTGGTGGATGCGCTTGGAGACCATGACGCCGCCCAATGGCAGATAGCCGCTGGTCACGCCCTTGGCGAAGGACATCAGGTCGGGCTCGATCCCCCAATGGCCGAGGGCGAACCAGCGTCCGGTGCGGCCGAAGCCGGTGATGACCTCATCGGCGATCAGCAGGACGTCGTGGCGGTTGCAGATTTCGCGCAGGGCCGGGAAGTAGGTGGGGGGTGGGACGATGACGCCGCCGGCACCCATCACGGGCTCACAGATGATGGCCGCAATGGTGTCAGCCCCGTTCTCGAGGATCGCCTGTTCCACGGCTTCCGCCGCGCCGATGCCGGCATCGCCGTTGCCGGGCCAGCGATAGGGGTAGGGCGGGGCGACCTGGAGGAATTCGGGTACCATCGGGCCGAACATCTTCTGGTAGCCGGCGAGGCGGGTCGCGCTCATGGCGGCCATGGTGACGCCGTGATAGCCGTAGCTGCGGGAGAGGATCTTGACCTTGTCGGGCTTGCCCATCCGCTTCCAGTAGTAGCGGGCGAACTTGAAGGCGCTCTCGTTCGACTCGGCACCGCCGGTGGTGAAATAGGCGGCGGCCATGTTGTCATAGGCGAGGCCGACGATGCGTTCAGCCAGCCGGATCGCCGGTTCGTTGGAATAGCCGGCATAGGCCGACGCATAGGCCAGCTTGCCCATCTGTTCCGCCGCGGCGGCCGCCAGTTCCTGGCGCCCGTGGCCGATATTGACGTTCCACAGGCAGGACAGGCCGTCGATGTATTCGCGCCCTTCCGTGGTGTGGAGCATCGCGCCCTTGCCCTCGGTGAAGATACGGGCGCCGAGGTGGTCCTTCGGGTGGTGCAGCGGATGGATGAGATGCCGACGGTCGGCCTCGGCCAGCGTGTCGGTCAACGAGGAAAGGTCGTTCATGGGTGTCCCCGGGTTGCTCTGCGCCAGGATAACGGGAGAGGCCATCGGGGCGCGAGGGGGGTGTCAGGCGCTGTTCGTTACATGCGTGTGTATGCAATCAAGGCCAGGTCAGCGGCAGCGCGCGAAAAAACGCCGAGCGCATCAACCTTTTGTTCATCTTTGGGCCTGAAAATGGAGAAGCCGGCGGGAATACCCCCGCCGGCTCAACACTGGGAGGTCAGAGATGTTGAGCCATCTCCTCGTCCTGCTGCTGATCTTGGTGATCTTGCACCGAAAGGTCAAGATCACCATCGAACTGCGGTAGGGGAACGGGCCGGTCCGCTTGCGGGCCGGCCCTCCCCCGGTGGTGTTCTACCTCAGTCGTTACTGTGTTCAGTTCAGGAATTCGTCTGTCCAGGCCTTGTAGTCGCCTTCCCGCGTGACCCGCGCCATGGTCTCGGCCGAGGCGACGCCCTTCAGGTCGGACGGCTTGGTCCCGTCGCGCAGGGCCTTCAGCGTGTCGTGGACGGCCTGTACGGCGGCCATGATCGGCTGGTGGCCCTGCAACGCGATACGCACGCCCTTGCTGGCCAGGGTCGCCCGATCCGGCATGCCGCCGCCGCCCAGCATGATGGGGATCCGCAGTTCGGCGTGCGCGGCGTCGAGGAAGGCGGGCGTCACCCCGCCGGCGAAGAACATCGCGTCGACGCCCACCGCCTGGTAGGCCTTGGCGCGGGCCAGGGCGTCCTCGGGGCTGGTCAGCGCGGCGGCGGAGGTGCGGCCGATGATGACCATCGACTTGTCCTCCCGCGCGCGCAGGGCGGCGCGCATCTTGCCGATGCCTTCCTCGATCGCGATCAGGCCGGGTTTCTTCTCACCGAAGGTGCGGGGCAGGATGGTGTCTTCCACCATCATCCCGGCGACGCCGGCGGTTTCCAGCTCCTGCACGGTCCGCATCACGTTCAGCGCGTTGCCGTAGCCGTGATCGGCATCGACCATCAACGGCAGGTTGCCGGCGCGGTTGATGCGGTAGGCCTGGGCCGCGAACTCAGACAGGGTCAGCACGATCAGGTCCGGTGCGCCCAGGACGGTCAGGGACGCGGTCGATCCGGCGAACATGCCGACCTCAAAGCCCAGGTCCTCGGCGATGCGGGCCGACATGGCGTCGAACACCGATCCTGGATGGATGCATTCGGTTCCGCCGATGACGGCGCGGTAGGCCTCCCGGCGATCGGTCCAGTGCATGTCGTTCCCCCTCCCATTCGTATCGAGGCAGAACCTTATGGGCGATCACGCCTGCCCGCAAACCCGGATCAGCCGAGCTTGCCGAGGCCGGTCATGGCTTGCCAGTAGCGGGTGGTGCAGGTGAGGCCGATCATCGGGTCGGCTGGAGCCGTCTGGGCGGCGGGCTTGATCTGCGGGACCTGGCCCTTGGCCGCCCCTTGCAGCATGCCGGCGATGCCCTTGCCCCCGAACGGGTCCGGCGCTGGTGTCTGGCCCCCCAGGGTGGGGGCGCCGGTGCGGACCGCCATCTCGTTATAGGCGCCGCAGGGGTTGATCGAATTTTCGTTCAGCATCGGGATGCCGAAAAAGATCGCGATGCCGGCGAGCACCGGCAGAAGGATGGCTTTCATGGGATCTGTCCACTCCTGTCGGGACGGGCGCGCCGGATGACGCGCGCGGGTGCCAGAATAGGGAGGGATCGTTACGGCACGGTTTCGGATGGCCAATCAACCGCGCGATGGCGCCCACGCGGCTAACCCGCGATGGCCCCCGCGACCGCCCCGCTCATGCACGTGGCCATCGTGCCGGCCAGGATGGCGCGCATGCCCAGGCCCACGACCTCTCGCCGGCGTTCCGGGATCATCATGCCCAGGCCGCCGATCAGGATGCCCAGGCTGCCGAAATTGGCGAAGCCGCACAGCGCATAGGTCATGATCATCCGGGTCTTCACCGAATAGGCCTCGGGTCCGGCCTGGGAGAAATTCAGGTAGGCCACGAATTCGTTCAGCACGGTCTTGGTGGCCATCAGGTTTGCGGCGGCGGCGGTCTCGGCCCAGGGCACGCCGATCAGGAACATCACCGGGCGGAACGGCAGCGCGAAGATCCGTTGCAGCGTCACCGGCGCGCCGTCCCAGTCCGGCAGTTGCCCCAGCCCCATGTTGACCAGCGTCACCATCGCGACCGTCACCAGCAGCGTGGCCAGGATCGCCGCCAGGATCGGGATGCCGTCCATCGTGCCCTTCACCAGGGCGTCCATGGCGCTCGCCGGCGGGTCGTGGATGATCAAATGGCTGTCCGTTTCCTCGGTCACGCCGAAGGGCACCAGGATCGCCGCCACCGCGATTGCCGCGGGCGTGCTGATGACCGAGGCGATCAGGATATTGCCCAGCGCGTTCGGCACGATCGGATTGAGGAAGGAGGCGTAGATCACCATCACCGTCCCGGCGACTCCGGCCAGCCCGCAGGCCATCAGCGCGAACAACTCCCCCCGCGACATGCGGGCCAGGTAGGGGCGGATCAGCAGGGGCGACTCGATCATCCCGACGAAGACATGGGACGCGGCGCCCAGGGCGAGCGGACCGGACACGCCCATCAGCCGACGCAGCACCCAGGCGAAGCCGGAGACGACCCGTTGCAGGACGCCCCAATGGAACAGCAGCGCGGCGAGGGCGCTGATCGTCAGCACCATCGGCAGGGCCTGGAACGCGAGGATGAAGCTCGCGCCCGGGCGGCTTTCGGTGAAGGGCAAGGGCGGGCCGGCGAGGTAGCCGAAGACGAAGGTCGTGCCGACGGTGGTGGCGTGATGCAGCGCCTCGGCCGCCGCGTTCAGCAGGTAAAGGACCTTGTTGGCCGCCGGAATGCCGATCAGCACCAGGGCCAGGCCGACCTGCAGGGCGATCCCCACCGCGACCGTCCGCCAGGCGATGGCGCGCCGGTTCTCACTGAGCAGCCAGGCCAGCAGGAGAAGCGAGGCGATGCCGAGCGCCGCGTGGATCATGGGGGGTCCTCGGGGTGGGGGGAGGGGCATTTTCCGGCGTTGGAACGATTAGGCAAGGCCCGGTCGGGCCACGCGCGCTGATGGTTATCAGCATCATTGCCCCATCTGGCGGGTTTCCGGCCGGGTTGCTACCATGCGGCCCCAAGTCTGCTTATAACGGGCGTCCGGCATGCTGGTCGCGGGGCGTCCGTTCTCGCCTGCCGAACCCTGAGGGATCTGAGACGATGAAGCTGAAGGCCGATCGCGCCACATTGCTGAAGGCGCTGGCCCATGGTCAGAGCGTGGTAGAGCGTCGCAACACCATCCCCATCCTCGCGAACATCATGATCGCGGTTCGGGACGGCAAGCTGACCCTGACCGCGACCGATATGGAAATCGCGATCGTCGAGGACGTGCCCGCCAGCACGAGCCGGAACGGTGCCTGCACGGCACCGGCCGCGACCTTGTATGAAATCGTCCGCAAACTGCCGGACGGGGCCGAGGTGGAACTCGATCATCCGGGCGGGGACGCGCAACTCGCGCTGCGGGCCGGGCGGTATGCCACCAGCCTCGTGGTGCTGCCGGTGGAAGACTTCCCCTCGATGACCGCCGGCACGCTGCCGCACCGGTTCAGCCTCTCGGCGCAGACCCTGCGCGGCCTGATCGACCGCACGCGGTTCGCGATCAGCACGGAAGAAACCCGCTACTACCTCAACGGCATCTATCTGCACGCGACCGAGAATGACGGCGTGAAGGTGCTGCGCGCGGTGGCGACCGACGGGCATCGCCTCGCCCGGGTCGAGGAACCGCTGCCCGAGGGCGCCGGATCGATGCCCGGCGTGATCATCCCGCGCAAGACGGTCAACGAACTCCGCAAGCTGGTCGATGAGGTGACCGGCAACGTGGAGGTCGCGCTGTCCGATACGCGCATCCAGTTCCATGCGGACCAGGTGCTGCTGACGAGCAAGCTGATCGACGGGACCTTCCCGGAATACGAACGCGTGATCCCGCGTGGCAACGACAAGATCCTGCGCGTCGGCAAGAAGGATTTCGCCGATGCGGTCGGACGTGTCGCCGCGATCTCCTCCGAACGCTCCCGTCCCGTGAAGCTGTCCTTGGCGCGCGACCTTCTGGTCCTGTCCGCGGCCAGCCCCGAGCAGGGCACCGCGAGCGAGGAACTGGATGGGGAGCATGTGAAGTTCGATGCCGGCCCGCTGGAGATCGGCTTCCAGGCCCGGTACCTGAACGACATCACAGACCAGATCGCCGATCAGGTCGAATTCCGCTTCGCCGACGGCTCCGCGCCCACGGTCGTGCAGGACGCCGCGGACCCGAGCGCGCTGTATGTGCTGATGCCGATGCGGGTGTAGCCACTCCGATCGGGCCTGGGCAGGGAAGGGTCTCTCAGCCTTCCTTGCCGAAGCCCGCGACGATTTCCCGGATGCGGTCTGCGTCCGACTGTTCCATGACGCGGCGGGCCAGCCGCACGCAGGCATCGATTTCCACGCCGCGCACCGCCTGCTTCACGCGCGGCACGGCCGAGGCGCTCATGCTGAAGGAGCGCAGCCCGATCCCCAGCAGCAGGGGCGTCAGCATCGGGTTCGACGCCATTTCCCCACAGACCGACACGGGCATCCGGATGCGCAAGGCGGCCTCGGTCGCGAACTGCACCAGGCGCAGGACGGCCGGGTGGATCGGATCGTACAGTGATGCCACGTCGGCGTCCGCGCGGTCGACCGCCAGGGTGTAGGACGTCAGGTCGTTGGTGCCGATGGCAAAGAAATCTGCTTCCAGCGCCAGGGCGTCGGCCGCCAGCGCCGCGCCCGGGGTTTCGATCATGATGCCCAGCGGCGGCGGCTTCTCTGGCATCCGTTCGCCGCGCCGGCGCAGGCGGCGGAGGACGCGGTCATAGATCTCCCGCGCGGCGCGGACCTCCGAGACATTGGTCACCATCGGCAGCAGGACGCGCACCGGCCCCGCGGCACCGGCGCGCAGGATGGCGGCGAACTGGGTTTCCAGCAGGTCGGGCTGGCGCAGCAGCAGGCGGATGCCGCGAATGCCCAAAGCCGGGTTCACATCGGCGATGTCGGGGACATAGCCGGCGTTGGACAGGGCCTCGATCTCCTTTTCGCCGCCCCAGTCCAGCACGCGGATGGTGACCGGGTCGCCGTGCATGGCTTCCACGATCGCGCGATAGGTTTCGGTCTGCGTGTCCTCGTCGGGCAGGGTTTCCCGGTTCATGAACAGGAACTCGGTCCGCAGCAGGCCGATCCCGACCGCGCCGGACTGGACGATCAGCGGCAGCTCGACGGGCAGTTCCAGGTTGGCCTGAAGCTCGACCGGTTCATTGTCCTGGGTCTCGGCCGGCAGGCGGCGCAGGCGGGCATAGCGCTGGCGTTCGCGGGCAAAGGCGGTGACGGCACGCCTGGCGGCGGTCAGGCTGGCGGGGGAGGGATTGAGGATGACGGTCCCGGCGATGCCATCGACGACCGCCATGTCACCCGGCCGCATGGCATGGGCGAGGCCGGTGACGCCCAGCACCGCGGGCACCCCCAGGGCACGCAGCATGACGGCGGTATGGCCATCCGCGCCGCCTTCCTCGGTGGCGACGCCAGCGAGCCGTGACGGGTCCAGCAGGGCGGCATCGGCGGGGCGCAGTTCCTCGCTGATCAGCACGGCGCCGTCGGGCAGGGCGGCGAAGCTGCGGAACGGCGCACGGGTCAGGTTGCGGACCAGACGGCGGGCGATCTCCCGCACTTCGTCACCACGCCGGCGCAGGCTGGCCAGGTCCTCGGCCGACGAGTCGGAGGTGGCCTGTTCCATGATGGCATCGGCAATGGCGTCGGCTTCGGCCATGACGGCGCTTTCCGCCGACAGCAGCGTGTCTTCGATTCGGCGCCGCACGCCGCGCATCAGGCGGGATGACCCCAGCATGCGGCTATAGGCGTCGATGAGGGGCGCGATCTCGGTCTGGCTGTCTTCCGGCAGGATGGTCAACCGGCCACGCAGCTTCGTCAGTTGCTTTCGGGACTGGGCGACGGCCGCTTCCAGGCGGGCGCCTTCGGCCGCGATGTCGGAGGCCTGGATCTTGTGGCGGGCGATCACCGGTTCGGGCTCACTGGCGCCGAAGACGGGGCCGATGGCGACGCCGGCCGAGACCGGGATGCCGACGAACTGGCGTTCGGGTCGGGTGGCTTCGGGGGTTTTCGGCCTGGCGAGCCGGCGGTGCTGGGGTGGCGGCGGTGGTCTAGTCGCGTTCATCGAAGCCTGCCTCCACCAGGCCCGCCAGCGCTTCCAGCGCTTCCTTGGCGTCCCAGCCCTCGGCACGGAGTTCGATGGTGGCGCCGCGCCCGGCGCCGAGCATCATGAGACCCATGATGGAGCGGGCGGAGACGGTCTGGCCGTCGCGCAGGACGTCGACGGACGCGCCGAAGCGTTCGGCCAGGGTCACGAACTTGGCGGCGGCGCGGGCGTGCAGGCCCCGCTTGTTGGGGATCACCACGCTGCGTGTGAGGACGGTGGCGCCCGGATCAGACATGGGAGCCGTTGGCCGACGCCCCGCCCATTTTCACGCGCATCCCGCCTTGGGGCGGGGTGTGCCGCGACAGCCATGCAGCACATGGGACGCGGCGGCGATGTATTTGCGGCCGGCTTCCTCGGCGTAGTTCACCGCGACCGCGAGGGGTTGGTTGGACCGGACCTTGGCCAGTTTGACCAGCATGGGCAGGTTGACGCCCGCGATCACCTCGACCCCGCCGCGCTCCATCATCGAGATGGCGAGGTTGGAGGGGGTGCCGCCGAACATGTCGGTCAGCAGGACGACACCGTCACCGGTGTCGCAGCGATCGATACAGGCCTCGATCTCGGCGCGCCGGTTGTCCACGTCGTCCTCGGGCCCGATGCAGACGGTGTCGACGTTGCGCTGTGCGCCGACCACGTGCTCCATCGCGGAACGCAGTTCCTCGGCCAGACGACCATGGGTGACCAGGATCATGCCGATCATGGGCGGTTCGGCGTGTCCCGGCCGGCCCCGACAAGCGTGGACCTGTTATGTTTATGGCTGATCATTGGTGTTCCTCAGGCCTCCTGTGCCTGAACCGACGAGGGCCGCGTGCCTTCGCCGCTATCAACCATGTCCCGGCGCGGCACCGGGCGGTGCATCCGATCAGCGAGCTCATGTCCTTCCCGCACCAGTTCGCGGTGAGTCACATGCGTTCGCCATTCGGTACCGCCATGCCCGTTGTTGGCGTCGGCGGCAAGGTGTTCGGCAAGTTTTTCTATCAGATGGACCGACCGATGACGTCCACCGGTGCAGCCGATCGCGATCGTCGCGTATTTTTTGCCCTCTTGCACGAACCTCGGCAAGACCAGGTCGACCAGGGCCACGATCCGGTCGAAATAGGCATCGTGGTCCGGATCGGCGGATATATAGGCCCGCACCGCCGGATCAAGCCCCGTGTAGGGGCGCAGCGCGGCGTCGTAGTGGGGGTTGGTCAGGAACCTGGCGTCGAAAACCATGTCGGCCTCGGGCGGCAGGCCGCGCGGAAAGCCGAAGGACGTCAGGTTGACGACCATCCGCGCCTCTCCGGATTCGGGATCGGAGCCATAGTGTTGCTCAATGAGACGTCGCAGCGCGGGCAGCGGCAGCTCGGAGGTGTCGATCACCAGGTCCGCGTTTTCCCGCAGCGGCGCCGTCAGGTCCTGTTCGGCCTTGATGCCATCCGCAACCCTGCCCTGCGGCGCCATCGGGTGGCGGCGGCGGGATTCGGTGTAGCGGCGTTGCAGCGCCTGGTCGTTGGCCCAGGCGAAGACCAGTTCGACCCGCAGGGCCGGATTGCGCCGCAGCCGGCCGAGCGCCTCCAGCACCAGGGTGGCGTCGAAGCCGCGGGTGCGTGTGTCGACGCACAGCGCGAGCTTGCGGTTCCCGCGCGTGACCATGTCTTCCAGCATCGTCAGCGGCGGGTTGTCCACGGCCTCGTACCCGACATCCTCCAGCACGCGGAGGATGGACGCCTTGCCGCCGCCCGACAGGCCGGTAACGACGACGACGGAGAGGCTGGCGGGGGTGGTCATGCCGCGAAGGCTCCGGCGAGTTGGCTGACGCGCCCCAGGGCGCAATCCAGCGCCAGGATGGCCCGATCGGCGGCGGAGGCGGCGGTGGGATCGATCTGGACGATGGGAACATCCAGGGTCGGGTGGCGCCGGGGTTCCGGCAGGCGCGGGGCGGTGGCGGACAGGTCCACGATCAGGGCGATCCGGGCCTGGGCGGCATAGGCCAGGCGGGTGATCCCGAGGCCGCGTGTCTCCAGCAGCCCGGCCAGGGAAGGCGGGGCGGAGGCCATGCCCTCGGCGATCCGCACCTGGTCATCGGCGACAAGTATGAAGCCGCGGCCCAGAAGACGAAGGACGAGGTCGGATTTGCCTGACCCGGGCGGGCCGATCACCAGGATCGCCTGACCATCACGGGCGGCACAACTTCCATGCACAAGCCGAGCGGGTTGCATCCTGGCAATGTGGTCTGGATCGCGACGGAAGGGAAGCGTCTTGTCGCGACTGCCCCGCCGTGCCAGCGTCGGCGTCATCATGCTCAGCCGTTCCGCCATTGCCGCCGCCGCCCTCCGCCTGGACGGGCATGTTCGCCACACACCGTTGCTGCGGGTTCCGGGGCGGGAGTTCGGGACCGAATCGCCGGTTGCCCTGAAGCTGGAGTTGCTGCAGCACGCGGGCAGCTTCAAGCCGCGCGGGGCGTTCAACCGGCTGCTGTCTCTGCCGACTTTGCCGGAGCGTGTGATCGCGGCGTCTGGCGGCAACCATGGCGCGGCGGTGGCCTATGCCGCGCGGGCGCTGGGGATCGTGGCGGAAATCTTCGTGCCGGAGACGACGCCCGAGGCAAAGGTGGCTCGGATCGCGAGCTATGGCGCCCGGGTCGTCCGTGTCGGTTCCGCCTATGCCGAGGCTCTCGCCGCTTCCCGTGCGCGCCAGGCCGAGACGGGGGCGCTGGAGATCCATGCCTATGACCATCCCGACGTGCTGGCCGGGCAGGGGACCGTGGGGCGGGAGTTCGAGATGGATGCGCCCGACCTGACCCATGTGCTGGTGGCGACCGGCGGCGGCGGGCTGATCGGCGGTATCGCGGCCTGGTACGCGGGTTCGGCGCAGGTGGTCAGCGTGGAGCCCGAGGGCTGTCCTACTCTGCATACCGCGCTGCGGGAGGGCCGCCCGGTCGATGCTCCGGTGGGGGGCATCGCGGCTGACAGCCTGGGCGCGAGGCAGGTCGGGGCGGAGATGTTTCCGATCGCCCAGGCCTTTGTCCGGCAGGCCGTGCTGGTGACCGATGAGGCGATCCTGTCCGCGCGCCAGGCCTTGTGGGACCGGTTCCGGCTGATCGCCGAACCGGGTGGCGCGACGGCCCTGGCGGCGCTGTTGTCGGGCCGGTTCAATCCTCCGTCCGGGGCGCGGGTCGGCGTCCTGGTATGCGGTGCCAACACCGACCCGGCGAAGGTGACCATATGAGCAAGGACCTGGTACTGCTGGAGATCAGCGAGCGCGGCGTGGCGACGGCGACGCTTAACCGGCCGGAGGTGGGGAACGCCTATAACGAGGACATGCTGCACCAGTTGATCGCGGGGTTGGAGCGGCTGGCGAAGGATGACTCGGTGCGCTGCCTGGTGATCCGCGGGGCGGGCCGGCACTTCCAGGCCGGGGCGGATATCAAGTGGCTGGGGCAGGTGGCGCATTACCCGCCGGCGCAGAACTATGCCGCGTCGTACGCGACGACCAAGGCGATGGCGCTGCTGAATGAGTTCCCGAAGCCGACCATCGCGATCGTGCACGGGGCGTGCTTTGGCGGCGGGGTCGGGATCGTCTGCTGTGTCGACGTGGCGTTCGCCACTCCGGATGCTCAGTTCGGGATTACCGAAATCCGGGTGGGCGTGGCGCCGACGCCGATTTCCACCCACATGATCAACGCGATCGGGCTGCGCCAGACGCGCCGCTATGCCCTGACCGGGGAACGCTTCGGGGCCGATGAGGCCGCCCGGATCGGTCTGGTGCACGAGGTCGTGGCGACGTCCCAGGTGGAGGAGAAGCTGGCCGGGGTGATCGACGCGATCTTCCTGGGCGGCCCGACGGCGATCGCGATGACCAAGTCCAGCTTCCTGGGCGCGAATGGCCTGACGCTGGATGAGCGGCAGATCGGCATGCTCTCGCATGAGGGCTGGACGCAGCGGCACTCGCATGAGGGGCATGAGGGGACGTCGGCGTTCCGGGAGAAGCGGGCGCCGGGGTGGTACAAGCCGGCGGGGTAGGGTTGGGCTTTGCCCCCTTCGTCGTGGTGGCCGCAGGGCCACCACCCACGACTTTGCTGTCCCAGGCACCTTAAGTCGTGGATGGCGGCCCTGCGGCCGCCATGACGGGGGGGCAGGGACGGTGTCTCCAGGCGCCGCCTCAAAGCGGCAGCGTGCCCTGCCGGTCCGGGCCCCGCTTCCCATCCGCGGTCGCCCGCACTTCCCCATCCGCGAAACGCAGGGACAGGCGCGCGCCCGGCTTGACCGTCGCGGCGCTGGTCAAGGGATGGCCGCTGCTGTCGGACACCAGCGCGTAGCCTCGCCCCAGGACCGCCAGGGGGGAGACGGATTCAAGCCGAGCGGCGGTGCCTTCGAGGCGGGCTGTGGCTTCGCGGAGGCTGGAGCGCAGCGGGGCGTCGGTCACCCGGCCCAGCAGCCGGTTGGCGCGGTTGTGGATGGTGCCGACCGCCTGGCGCAGGGCGGAGCCCAGTTTCTGGCCGGAAAGGTCGAGTTCGGATCGGCGGGTCCCGAGCAGGTTGGGCAGGGCCAGCAGCAGACGGACGCCTCGTTCGCGCACGCGATCCTGCATGGCGCCAAGCCTGGCGGGCAGGTCGGGCAGACGGGCGACGGCGCCGGTCAGGGCCTGGCGGCGGCGCTGCACCAGGTTGGGCAGCGCCAGATGCAGCCGGTCGGCGCGGTCATCGAGGCGTTGGCGGGCGGTGCCGACCAGGGCCGGCAGGTCCGGCAGGCCTCGTTCGGCGCGGGACAGGCGCAGCCGCCGTTCCTGCGTCACCCGGTTCAGCGCGCCGATCAGGCGGGATGCCTTCTGCGTCAGGTCGGCGAGCAGGTCGCTGCGGGCCGGGATCGCCATCTCGGCCGCGGCCGTGGGTGTGGGCGCCCGCTGGTCGGAGGCGAAGTCGATCAGCGTCGTGTCGGTTTCATGCCCGACGGCGGAGATCAGCGGGATGCGGCAGTTGGCGGCGGCGCGGACGACGACTTCCTCATTGAAGGCCATCAGGTCTTCCAGGCTGCCGCCGCCGCGCGCGACGATCAGGACGTCGGGGCGGGGCACGGCGCCGTCCGTGGGCAGGGCGTCGAAGCCCTCGATCGCGGCGGCGATGCGTTCGGCCGCGCCCTCGCCCTGCACGGGGACAGGCCAGAGCAGGATGGTGCGGGGGAAGCGGCGGGCGATCGTCGTCAGGATGTCCTGGATCACCGCGCCGCGCTCACTGCTGACGACGCCGATCACCTGGGGCAGGCCGGGCAGCGGCTTCTTGCGGGCGGCGTCGAACAGGCCCTCGGCCGCCAGGCGGACGCGCAGCATCTCGATCCGCGCCAGCAGGGCACCGGCGCCGGCGTATTCCATCCGTTCGATGATGAGCTGGTAGGACGAGCGTTCGGGGTAGGAGGAGATGCGCCCGGTCGCGATCACCTCCACCCCATTCTCGGGCGTCATCCCCAGGCGGGAGACCGAGTTGCGCCAGATGATGCCGGAAATCTTGGCCGACTCGTCCTTCAGCGACAGATAGACGTGGCCCGAGGGGTAGCGCTTGAGCTCTGTCACCTCGCCGCGGACGCGGATGCGGCCGAAGGTGGTTTCGAGCGTTCGCTTTACCGCCCCGGAAATCTCCGAGACGGTGTATTCGGGCATGTTGGAGACGGGTGCGCGCGGATCGTCCATGGGCCTAGCCTATGCTACACCGCGCCGTCGGCAAACAAGGAGGCTCGGATGCGTGTTCTGGTCGTTGGTTCCGGTGGACGGGAACATGCGCTGTGCTGGTCCATTGCCGCGAGCCCGCTGCTGACGAAATTGTGGTGCGCCCCGGGGAATCCGGGGATTGCCGAGGTCGCGGAATGTGTCGGGATCGGCGTGATGGACATCGCGGCCCTGGTTGCCTTCGCGCAGGACAACGCGGTCGACCTGGTCGTGCCAGGGCCGGAGGCGCCGCTGGTCGCCGGGCTGGTCGATGCGATGGAGGAGGAGGGCATCCCCTGCTGCGGCCCCACCGCCGCCGCCGCGCAGCTTGAGGGCAGCAAGGCCTTCACCAAGGAACTCGCCGACGCCGCCGATATCCCAACTGCCCGCTGGGAACGGTTCGATGACGCCGAGGCCGCACGGGCGTTCGTCCGCCGCCGGGGCGCGCCGATCGTGATCAAGGCCGATGGGCTGGCCGCCGGGAAGGGCGTCGTCGTGGCGCAGACCGAGGCGGAGGGGCTGGCCGCCATCGACGCCATGATGAACGACTTGGTATTTGGCGAGTCCGGCGCCAGCGTGGTGATCGAGGAATGCCTGATGGGGGAGGAAGTCTCCCTGTTCGCCCTCTGCGACGGCGAACACGCGGTGCTGTTGGGCTCGGCGCAGGATCATAAGCGGGTGGGGGATGGCGATACCGGGCCGAACACTGGCGGGATGGGGTCGTATTCGCCCGTGCCGGCGTTTTCCTCGGCGCTGGAACAGGCCTGTTTCGACCGCTTCATCAAGGCGGCGCTGGCCGAGATGGCGCGCCGGGGCACGCCGTTCCGCGGCATCCTCTATGCCGGGCTGATGCTGACGGATGACGGGCCGAAGCTGATCGAGTTCAACGCCCGCTTCGGTGATCCGGAATGCCAGGTGCTGCTGATGAAATTGCGCTCGGACCTGCTGCCGGCCCTGGCGGCGGCGTGCGATGGGGAGCTTGGGCACTTTGACCTGCGGTGGCATGACCGGGCTTCGGTCTCGGTGGTGATGGCGGCGCGCGGATATCCGGACGCGCCCGAGCGGGGCAGCGTGATCCGGGGCCTCGATCGGGCGGCGGCGGTGCCGGGGGCGATGGTGTTCCACGCGGGGACCGAGGCGATGGCCGACGGCACGATCCGCGCGATCGGCGGACGGGTGCTGACGATCTGCGCGACCGGGGAGACGATCAGCGAGGCGCGGGACACCGCCTATCGCGCGGTCGACGCGATCGACTGGCCGGAAGGCTTCTGCCGGCGCGATATTGGTTGGCGCGCCTTGGGCGGTGCGTCCCGGGCGTAAGCGTTCAGGCCGCCAGGACGGAGATCGGGACGGGGTAGGCGGTGGCCGGCCCGAGGTGGATTTCCAGCAGCAAGGACGCGTCGGCGGGCGGAACCGGGATCGCCGCGTCGCCGGTGGTCCAGCGCCAGACGCCGCCCGCTTCGGCTTCTGGCTGGTGCCAGCCATCGCACAGGCCAGGGTGGTCGGCGGGGATGTCCCAAAGCCGGTCCCCGTCCCGGAACACCAGGCGGCGGATCGAGACGCCCAGGCGCCGGCGGTCGCCGGAGAGAGCGGTGGCCTCGGCCGGGATCGCGTGGCGTGACAGCAGGCGGGTGGCGGTCGTGCCGGGGGGCAGCAGGAAGCTGTGGCGTGCCCCCGCGCGATTGCTCGGATCGAGGCGGCGGCCCCCGATCAGCAGATGCAGGTCGGGGTCGGTCATCGCCGCCGGCGCATCAGGGAACAGGCGGGCGGCACGGTCGGCGATCGCCTGCCAGAGCGGACCCACTGCTTCAGGCGTGACCACCAGGGGCGCGCAGGCGGTCTCCGGCCATGCGGCGGGCAGGGTGAGCGAAGGATGCGCCTCGATCACCGGGCCGCCATTGGCGAAGAAGGCGCGGTTGCCGGTGTCGAGGTAGCTTTCCGCCGCCAGCCCCTCGGCGATCAGGATCGCGTGGCGGTCGAGTTCGATGTGGAAATAGTCGACCGACCGCGCCCCACTGTCCCGCAGGATCGACCGGTGGTTGACCAGCAGTTCCGCCGGCACCAGCGCGTCGCCCAGCAGGATGCCATGCGGCGGGGATACCAGCAGGTCCCGCTTCGGCACCCCGGGGGCGAGCGCGTCGCGGCGGATGCGGATCGGTTCGGCGCGCCAGGGCTCGGGGTGGCGGGTCAGGTCGATGCGGCGATGGCCGACCCAGCGGATCCGCTCGATCCGCGTGCCGTCGCCCTGGCGCACCAGCACGGCATCGCCGACGCACAGCGCCTCGATCGGGGTTTCCCCGGATGGCGTCGCGATTCGGGTGCCGCGGGCGTAGCAGACGATCCCGGCTGTCACCGGCACGCCGAGGTCGCGCAGCACCGCCAGGTCCATCGCCGAGATCGGGATCGACGTGCCCGTACCGATCCCGATGCCGTTCATCAGGTCGGTGGCCAAAGGCTCCAGCGTCGAATTGGCGAAATGATACAGGTTCTGTTCGGCGGCGTTGGACGTCAGCGGTACGGCGGTCGCGGTGCCGGAACCAAGGATGGAGCCATAGGTCGCCATCGCGTTCGCGCCATTGAACGTCGCGGAGGTCACGGTGCCGCTGTTCAGCACGGTGGTCATGTTGATGTCGTACAGAGTGGCCTGGCTGCCGAGGACACCGGTCGTCGGCACGGTCAGGCCGTACATGCCCAGGCCGTGCGCCATCTCGTGCCGGAAGACGGTTGTCAGGTCGAACTGCAAGGACGGGACCGAGCCGGAATCATACGGGTCCGGATCGATGAACAGGTTGGTCAGGTTCGACCCGCCCAGGAACAGCGTCACCGCGACATCGATGCTGGTGCCGGTGATGTAGTTGCCCGTCGTCAGGGCATAGATGCTGGACGGCATGACGATCGCCTTCCCGCCGATCGTCTCTCCGGTCAGGATCGTGCTGGTGTACAGGGCCTCCGCCAGGCGGGAGCCTTCGGTCGTGTTGGACAGCGTGAGCGAGATGCGCAGTGGCGCGTGGCCGGTGACATAGCGGCCCCAGTCGGCGATCGCGGCTTCCAGGTTGGAAACGATCTGGCCCTCGGTCGTGTCGTTGATCGCGGCCAGGTCTGTGACGCTGATCGTGGCGCTCAGGCCGTTGCGGTCGGGCGCGCCGGCAGTCACCCGGACGACGCTGTCCCCGCCTTGCTGCGTCGTTGTGAAGGTGGCGCCGGTGTAGTCGCCCGACAGGGTGATCGTGTCGATGGTCGACCCGCCGTTGATGATCGCCAGCGTGTTGCCGTTGACGATCGAGGCGGCCGTCGCCGTGACTCCGCCCAGCACCAGCCGGTCGGCGCCGAACAGCGTATCGCCGCCGCCGAAGCCCACCAGGGTGCCGGTGAAACCCGGCAGGTCATCGAGGCGCAGCGTCGCGTCCGCGCCGCCGAACATGATGGTCTGGCTGGTCGCGTCGCCGATCGTGACGGTCGCGCCGTTCTCCACCACGATCGTGCCGGACCCGGTGATGGTGCCGAGGTTCAGCACGCCCTCGGTGTTGTAGACCGTGCCGTCATTGTGCAGCGCGGTGGGGCTGGCGCCTTCCAGGATCAGTCGAGAGCCGGTGCCGACGTTCAGGAAGCCCGATCCGGTTATCGTCTCATCGACGTCCAGGGCGCCGCCGCTGACCAGGATCGTGCCGGTATTGGCGATCGTTCCGGTGACGCTGCCATAGCCGGTCAGCGTGCTGGCATTGTTGAACAACGGCCCCGACAGCGTGCCGTTCTGCAGGATCAGCGTGCCGGCGTTGGTGAGGGTGTTGCTGGCGGTGAAGGCCTTGTGGTTCCGCACGTCCAGCACGCCGGCGGCCGCGATCGACTGCAACTGCGTGCCGATCGAGTCGAAGGTCGCGCCGTTGCGAACCTCGATATCCGACGACCGCCCGTCCAGCAACAGCCGAGCGGCGTTGGTCGTGATGTGGGTGGACGCGGCGGCGACGTGGAAGCGGATCGCGTTCTCGCTCGTGGCGCTGCCGACCGCCATGAACGAACCGCCGGTCAGCGTGCCGGCGGCGTAGTTGCCCAGGGCCGATCCGCTGATCAGCAGCACAGACCCGCCGCCGGATGCCGCGGACATGACCGTGCCGCTGTTCAGCATCGGGGCGGAGATCGTCAGCGTGTTCAGGGTCCGGTCGGCGATGATGGTGCCGAGATTGGTCAGCGTGCCGGTGCCGGTGATGGAGCCTCGGCCCGCGATGCGTCCGGTCAGGGTGCCGACCCCGTTCAGCACGCTGGCATTGCTGCCCAGGGTCACGCTGCCCTGGTTGATCAGCAGGTCGCCGCCATTCGCCTGCAAGGTCCCCGACATCAGGAGCGTGGCGCTGGCGTTGTTCAGGGTCAGGGAGGCGACGGAGAAGGCGGTCCCCGTGGCGATCGTGACGGTGTACGGAATGGCACCGATCGGCGCCGCATCGATCAGGACCGCGGTGTTCGCATCATTCGGCGTGCCGGTCGGCGACCATTGGACGGGGTCGGACCAGAGCGCGCTGGAACCCGTGAGCCAGGTGGAAGTCGATGTCGCCATGAGAAACCGGGTCCCGCGCAAAGCCGGCCCGATTTGTTGCCGATGGCCGCGCGTGATGCAACGGGCGCGTCACGCTTGCGAGACGACTCCGCGTGATTGAGTGCAGCCGTAGGCGAGCGGCCACTGGAATGATACGCAGCCAGCAACCGGTCCGGCTGCCGAGCGGGCAATCACCCGCCGCAACAACGGTCAGGCCGGAATGGAGACCGTATCGCTCGTGTCGTTCGGCGCCGCGTAGTCGCGCAGGCGGGCGATGTCGTGCAGGATCACCCTCGCGCCATGGGTTTCGACGCCCATGGTCCGCAGCGCGGCGAAGGCGCGGGACAGGTTCTCCTGCCGGCAGCCAAGGCGGGCGGCCAGCAGGCGCTTGTCGAACGGCAGGCGGAAGCTGACGGTGTTGTCGGCCGGCTCCTTCGACAGGTCGAGCAGGTAGCAGCCCAGCCGTTGCGCGGTGGTGCGGAGCTTGAGGTCGCAGACCTGCCGGACCATGGCGCCGAAATCCATCGCCTCGGCCCGCAGGATCGCGGACGCCAGCAGCGGTTCCTGCTGTATCAGGGCCAGGATGCCCTCTCCGTCTATCGAGATCACGCGGGCGTTGGTGGTAGTATGCGCGCTCATGAGGAAGGGGAGGCGGGCCAGCATGGTGGCCAGGATGAAATGCCCGCCTGGCTGCACGACCTCCACCACGGCGCTGATGCCGTTCTGAACGCTGTTCGACAGCGTCACCTGGCCTTCCAGCAGGATATAAAGCTGGGTCGCGAGTTCGCCCTGCCGGCAAAGCATGGTGTTGGGGGGCACGTTGAGTGAACGGGCCAGCGGTTCGATCCGTGCGAGTACGTCCCGGGGCAAATCCCGGAAAATGTTCGCCTTGGTGAGCATGTCACTTTCGACACGGCATTCCGGGACGCCTGCCGGCGGTGACGCGGACGGACCTGTCATTGTTTGAGACATGATGTTCCCTGCCAAGAATTGCGGTTTGCCACTTATTATTGAATGAAGCTAACCGATGATATTGCATGGGATCAAGTATGGTCTGTCCCTGTGGGATATTAAATTCCGGGACCCGACAGAATGAGAGGGAGAGTGGCGTGAAAGCAATGGTGTGTGAAGCGTTTGGCGGTCCCGAGGTGTTGATGCTCCGGGACCTTCCCGACCCGCTGCCGCCCGGGAACGGAGAGGTGCAGGTCCGGATTCGGGCGCGGGGCGTACAGTATGTCGATGTCCTGATGCTGGCTGGCAAATATCAATTCAGGCCCGAACCGCCCTTTATTCCCGGAGGAGAATCGGCGGGAGAGGTTGTCGCCGTCGGACCCGATGTCACGGCCTTTGTCCCCGGCGACCGCGTGATGTGCCGCCTGCCGCTTGGTGCCTGCGCCGAGATGGGCAACGCCAAGGTCGCGCTCTGCGACAAGATCCCGGATGCCATGAGCTTCGAGTCCGCCGGCGTATTCCGCGGCGCCTACTCCACGGCCTATCACGCGCTGCTCCAGCGTGGGCGGATGCAGCCTGGTGAGTGGGTCCTGGTGCACGGCGCCGCGGGCGGGATCGGCATCGCCGCCATCCAGGTGGCCAAGCTGTTCGGCGCCCGGGTGATCGCCACCGCGTCGACCGAGGAGAAGCGGGCGGTCTGCCTGGAGGAAGGCGCCGACCACGCGATCGACTATCGCGGCGGCTTCGTCGACAAGGTCAAGGAACTGACCGACGGCAAGGGCGTCGACATCGTCTACGACCCGATCGGCGACAAGGTGGCCGAGGAGTCGCTGCGCGCGCTCGCCTGGTGCGGCCGGCTGCTGATCCTGGGGTTCCTGGGCGGCGGGCCGACCAACATCCGCAGCAACTATCTGCTGATCAAGGGGATCGACGCGATCGGCGTCCGCATCGGCGGGCTGAATGAGGCGAATCCGGCCTTGGCGCTGCAGAACACCCACACGCTGGTCGACCTCGCGGGGCAGGGGCTGCTGAAGCCCCGGATCTCGCACCGGTTCCGGCTGGAGGAAGCACGCGAAGCCATGCAGGTCATCATCGACCGCAAGGTGATCGGCAAGGCCGTGCTTGTGAGCTGACCGGGGATCAGGCCGCGCGGACTCCGGTCACGAAGCGGCCGACTTCGCGCGACAGGGTGGCGGCCTGACCGGACAACCCGGTGGCCGCTTCCAGCACGTGGTCCGCCGCGATTCCGGTGTCGTCGGCCGCCTGGCTCACCCCCATGACATGGCTGGTCACGTCGTCCGTGTTCCGGGCGGTCTGCTGGACGTTGCGGGCGATCTCGGCCGTGGCGGCGCCCTGTTGCTCGACCGCGGACGCGATGGCGACCGAGATCGCGCTCATGTCGTCAATCGTCCGGGCGATGCCGGCGATCGCGTCCACCGCCTCCCGCGTCGCGGTCTGGATATGGGTGACCTGGACGCTGATGTCCTCGGTCGCCCGCGTGGTCTGTTCGGCGAGGTTCTTCACCTCCGACGCCACGACGGCAAAGCCCTTGCCGGCTTCACCGGCGCGTGCGGACTCGATCGTCGCATTCAGCGCCAGCAGGCTGGTCTGGTCGGCGATCCGGGTGATCAGGCCGACCACGTCCCCGATCCTGCCCGCCGCGTCGGCGAGCGCCCTGACGATCGCATCGGACCGCCTCGCATCGCCAACCGCCCGGTCCGCGATCGCGGCGGACTGGCACACCCGGGCACTGATCTCGGCGATGGCCCCGCTCAGTTCCTCGGCCGCCTGGGCCACGGTCCGCACGCTCGCGCTGGCGTCCTCGGCCGCTGCTCGGACGGCCGTGGCGCGCTGGTTCGCCTGACCGGCGGTCGACGTCATCGATCCGGCGGTCATCTCCATCCGGCCCGATGCATCGGTCAGGGACGAGACCAGGTCGCCGATCTTCAATTCAAAATCCCACACCATCGATTCGAGCTTGATGGCCCGCTGTTCCCGGGTGACCCGTTCCGCGTCCCGCTGTTCCGCGAGCCGGCGATGTTCCAGCCGGTTGTCCCGCAGCACGAGCATGGCGCCGGCGATGTGGCCGATTTCGTTGCGCCGCGCGGTGTAGGGGATGTCGGCGTCCATGTCGTCGGCGGCCAGGCGGGTCATTGCACGGGTCAGTCCGCCGATCGGGCGGGTGACGCCCATGATCAGGTAGGCCACGGTCCAGGTCAGCAGGGCGAGCCCGATCCCGGCGGCGACGAGCAACGCGATCAGGAACGCGCGGGCGAGTTCGAAGTCCGTCTCCACCCGTTGGTCGATGCGCTGATCCAGACCGGTCGAAACCTCCCGCATCGCCTTCCGCAAGGGCGGCGCGAGGTCAAGCCAGCCGTCGTACAGCATGTCAAGCCGAGCGCTGGCGCGGAGCGCGGTGTTGAGGGCGGTGGCGAAGGCGGGGATTTCCTTGATCGCCTCGGCCCCGGCCTGGAAGCCTTCGCTTCGTCCGTCCTCGGGGATCAGGCTTCCCAGGGTGTTCCAGTCATCGACCAGCGTCTTCAGCAGGTCGGCGGCCTTCGCGGCGACGCCGGGCGGGGAGTAGATGGAGGCCATCACGCCCAGGATGCGGGTGGTGGATTCAACTCCCAAGTGCGACTTTCGTGCGTTATCATACGTTTGCGCATGGAGGATCGCGGATGGGACACCGCTACTCGCATTTGGAGCTGGCCGAGAGAAGGCAAATTGCCACCCTCATGGAGGCGAAGCTTCCGATCGCCGACATCGCACGCCAACTCGGGCGCCACCGTTCGACGATCTACCGAGAAACCCGTCGCAACTTCTATCACAC
>DIUL01000146.1 GCA_002422345.1 Acetobacteraceae bacterium UBA6159 | reverse complement strand
AGTTGGCGACGTAGATGTGCGGCTCTTCCCGCAGGAACACGGTGCCGATGAAGACCACCGCGTACAGCACCCACACCAGCGTCAGGAACAGGTCGAGGTGCCACTCCGGTTCAGCGTATTCCTGGCCCTGGCTGTAGCCCATCACATAGGACAGCGCCGCCATGACGATGAAGAACTGGTAGCCCCAGAAAATGAAGTTCGCCAGCGCCTCCCCCCCGAACAGTCGTGCTCGGCAGGTTCGCTGGACGACGTAGAACGAGGTCGCGAACAGCGCGGAGCCGCCGAATGCGAAGATCGCCGCCGAGGTGTGGACAGGGCGCAATCGCCCGAAATTCGTGAAGGGCAGGCCCAGGTTCGCGACCGGCCAGGCAAGCTGCGAGGCGATCACGACGCCCACCAGGAACGCGACCACGCCCCAGAACATGGTGGCGATCACGAACTTGCGGACCACGTCTTCATTGTAGGTGATCGACGGATAGCCGCCTTGCGCGACCGCCGTGGCGTACGCCGCCTGCTTCAGCTCGATCTTGTCGTAATGTCGCTTCACCAGCCCAACGACGAATACGGCCGAGAACCCGGCCAGCGACAGGCCGAACACATACATGCCGTCATCCGTCGCACCCGATCCCAGCACCAAGCCGATCAGGCCCAGAACCGTGACCATCAGGCCGACGAAGAGATCGCTTCCCTCGATTTTCATCTGCAACTCCGGTTGCCACCGCGCGCGTTTCCCGGACGGATCATTGCCGAACCGTCCACTGCCACGCTGCGCGCTATGCCGCGGTGCGGCATTGACACAGATCAACGGTGCCCGGAGGCGATCATGGTAGGCGTCCGGCCGTGCAGATCATTCCAGAAGTCCTTGGTACTGTTTGTGGTGCGATCCCGCTGGAAGGCGGCCTGATCGCCGGATTGTTCCTGGCCGGCATCGCCGGAAGCCCGCTGCATTGCGGGCCGATGTGCGGCGGATTCGTGCTGGGGCAGGTCGCCGATCGCCTCGCCGCCATGCCGGCCGGGGGGATGTGTGAACGGCACCGCATCGGGGCCGCCGCGCTGCTGCCGTACCATGCGGGGCGCGTGCTGACCTATGCGCTGCTTGGCGCGGTCGCCGGAGTCGGCGGGGCGGCGCTGGCCGAGGTTCCCTACCTGATGGCCGTGCTGATGATGCTCGCGGCGGGGCTGTTCCTGATGATGGCCTGGCGGCGGGGCAGGGGGGTGTTTGGACCGATCCCGCGGGCGGGAGGGGCGTTGACGGTGGTGCGGCGGGTTCCGATCGGGGGGGGATTACCCCCCACTCCGGCCCTCCCCCTCAAGGGGGGAGGGAGGCGGGCGGGGTGGATGCCGCTTTCGTTCCCTTGGGGAACGCCGCGCGGGGTTACTCTCGGGTTGTTGCTGGGGTTTCTGCCTTGCGGGTTTGTCTATGGCGGGTTGGCGGCGGCCGCGGCCAGCCACGATCCGCTGACGGGCGCGCTGGGGATGGCGGCGTTCGGCGTCGGCACGATGCCCGCCCTGATCGCTGTGGGTATCGCCGGCCACGCCGCCGGGCGGAAATGGCAGGCGGTGATCGCCTCGGTGGCCCCGTTCGTGCTGGTCGTCAACGCCGCCCTGCTGGTCCTGCTGGCGATGAAGGGTCTGATGGCCTGAGCCGGAGGGCGATCAACCCGCCGGCCTGAGTCGACGAACGCCTATCCCCGGAACCGGGGCACCACCTGCTCGCACATCATCCGCAGGGAGTTGATGACCTGCCCGTGCGGGATCCGCATCCCGCAGTTCAGCTCCGCCAGGATGCCGGTCAGGCCCAGTTCCTCCCGCAGCGCGCCCAGCCGGTCGGTGACCATGGCCGGGGTGCCGACGATGATCTTGCTCCGCAGCACCTCGTCATAGTCGATGTTCATCAGTCTCGCGCCGCGTTCGGCCCGGTTCTCGATGGCGCGGGCGCCTTCCTGCGCGGCGGACTGTTCGATCCGGGCGCCGAGGTAGCGGTAGAAATGCATGACACTTTCCTGCGGTTCCTCCCGCGCCTGCTTCTCGGTCTCGGCGATATAGACCGGCACGCGCAGGAAGATGCGGCCCTTGCCGGGATGGCCAGCCTTGGCCCAGGCCTCCTGGTAGATCCGCAGGTTCGGCACCAGTTCGTTCAGATCTCCGAGCCGGGTCGCCACGAAGATTGGTAGGCCGAGGCGCCCGGTCTGCTCGAACGAGTCGGGGCTGTTCACCGCCATCCGCAACTCGGGGTAGGGCGCCTGGAACGGCTTGGGCGTCACGCAGACGTCGTCGAAATGGTAGAAATCGCCGTGGAAGGAGAACGTCTCCTGCGTCCAGGCGCGCTTGAGGATTTCCATCACCTCGGCGAAGCGTTCCCGGCTTTCGGCGTAGGAAATGCCATAGGCCTGGTACGTCCGCGGGAAGCCGGACCGGCCGACGCCCATGATCAGGCGGCCTTGGCTGAGGTGGTCGACGGTCGTCGCCTCCTCGGCGATGCGGATCGGGTGGCATAGCGGCAGGACCTGGACGGCGATGCCGATCTTCATGCGCTTCGTCCGCATGGCGATGGCGCTGGCGACCGTCATGGGGGCGGAGATGACCGACCGCTCAGGCGCCGAATGCAGTTCCGCCAGCCACATGACGTCGAGGCCAGATTGTTCGGCGGCATCGACCTGCTCGAAGGATTCCGCGAACGCCTCGGCTTCCGTCTGGCCCGGTCGGCGCTGAAATTCGTGGAACATGCCGAATTCCATGGTCGCGTCTCCCTTGTCTTTCCAGGAGCGTGGACCCTTTACGGCCATTCTCGCAAGTGGCTAGGCGGCCGCTGTCGCCGGCTGGTCCAGCATCAGTTCGGCCTGTGCCAGGTCGACCGACAGCAGGCGGGATACGCCGCGTTCCTGCATGGTCACGCCATACAACCGGTCCATCCGCGCCATGGTCAGCGGGTGATGGGTGACGACCAGGAAGCGGGTCCCGGTTTCCCGCACCATGTCCATCAGCAACAGGCAGAACCGTTCCACATTCGCGTCATCCAGCGGGGCATCGACCTCATCGAGGACGCAGACCGGCGCGGGATTGCAACGGAACACGGCGAAGATCAGTGACAGGGCGGTCAGCGCCTGTTCCCCGCCCGACAGCAGGGACAGGGTGGCGAGCTTCTTCCCCGGCGGCTGGGCGTAGATTTCCAGCCCCGCTTCCAAGGGATCGTCGGAGCCGACCAGGGCCAGATGCGCCCGCCCGCCGTTGAACATGCGGCTGAACAACTGCTGGAAGTTCCGGTCGACCTCCTGGAACACCTTGTTCAGGCGCTCGCGGCCCTCCCGGTTCAGATGCCCGATGGAGCCGCGCAGCTTGGCGATGGCCGTGGTCAGTTCGTCGCGGTCCTTGTCGATGGCGTTCATCCGCTCCTCGACCGCGTGCGCTTCCAGTTCGGCGCGCAGGTTGACCGGGCCCATCTCCTCCCGTTCCTTTTGCAGGCGTTCGAGCTTGCGGCGGGCTTTTTCCTCGGTGTCCTGGGTGACTTCGGCCGGTGGGTCGGGCAGCGCGGGGTTGGCGCCGAGGCGTTCCAGGATGCGTTCGGCGACGGTGCCCCAGGCGTGGTCGGCCTGCTGCTTGGTGGCCTCGGCCCGCACCAGGTCCTCGCGGGATGTGGCCAGTTTGGATTCAGCCGCACGCCCCGCGCGGTCGGCGGTGTCTGAGTCGTTGACCGCGCGATTGAGGATTTCGGCGGTCCGTTTGTGTTCGGCCTCGGCCGCCTGCAACGCGTCCAGCGCTTCGGCGCGGCGGGCGGCTATGGCGGCGGGGGCGGCTTCCAGGGTCGCCTGTTCGTCCTGGGCATTGGCGAGGCGGGCGGTCAGGTCGGTGACCCGTTCGGCGGCGTCGCGGGCGCGTTCGGCCCAGCCGGTCCGTTCGGCGGCGATGACCTTCAGGCGGTTGGCGCGGGCATTGTGCTCCCGGACCAGGGTTTCCTTGGCGGCCCTTGCGCTGGCATCGCGCGCCCGTGCGGCGGACAGGGTGGCACGCGCGGCCTCCACCGCCTGACGCAAGGCGGCGATATCGGGCAGGTCGGCATGGGCGGCGCGGGCCTGGGCGAGGGCGGCCTCGGCTTCATCCCGTTCCCCGGTCATCCGGCCCAACTGGTCGTCGGCGGCGGCGAGGCGCGCGGCGGCCGTCGCGGACTGGTTCCGCAGCGCCGCCAGCGCCGCCCGGGCGCGTTCCAGCTTTTGTTCCAGGTCCCGGCGGGCGTTACGCGCCTGCTGTTCGGCCTGGGTTGCGGCCTGGGCGGCGGCTTCGGCTTCCGTCCGAGCGGCGCGAGCGGCGGCGGCGGCCTGTTCGGCCTCGGCCAGCCGGGACTTCAGGCCGGCGAGCCGATTGCGCTGCTGGAGCCGGACAGCGGCGGCGGTCGGGGTGCCGGCACGAATGGTATAGCCATCCCACCGCCAGATCGCCCCGGCGCGAGAGACCAATACCTGCCCCGGCGCCAGACCGGACTGATGGGCGGCACCGAAATCGTCGTCATCGACCAAGCCGATCTGCGACAACGCCCGCGCCAGCACCGGCGGCCCCTTCACCAGCGTATCCAGCGCAACGGCGCCGGCGGGCAGCACGGGAGTCGGATCGAAGGCCGGCAGTTCCCGCCAATGCCGCGCGGCGGCGGGGTTGAGGGCGGAGGTGAGTTCCTCCCCCAGCACGGCACCAAGCGCGGCTTCCAGGCCGGCGGGAACGGTCAGGGCGTCGACCATCGGCGGCCAGCGCTCGCCGTCCTTCACCGCGAGGATTTCCGCTAGGGCCTGGCACTCCGCCGCCAAGCGGGCACGGGCGGAATCGGCCGTCGTCTGCGCCTCGCGCACGCTGCCCAGGCGAGCGGTCGTCGTGCCGCGCGCCTGTTCGGCGGCTTCCAGGGCCACGCGCGCGGCGGCGAGGTCGCCCTCGGCCTGGACCGAGTCGTCGGTCGCCTTCGCCAGCAAAGCCGGATCGACCTGCTGTGCGGCGACGCGGGCGCGTTCGTCATTCAGGCGGGTGAACTGGTCCTGCAGGCGGCGGAAGCGCTGGTCGGCCTGGGTCAGCAGCGTGTTGACGGCGTTCGCGCGGGCATTGGCCTCGGCCGCCGCTTCGGTGGCGGCGTTGGCGGCGGCTTCCGCGACCCGCAGGGCTTCGGCGGCCTCGGTCGCGGCGGTTTCCAGGGCCGCGGCGCGGGGGGAATAGTCGGAATCCGCTTCGGTCAGCGTCGCCTGTTCAGTACCGAGGCGTTCCTCGGCCGTGGTGGCGTCGCGCTGCAATTGCTGGGCGTGGAACAGGTCGCGCTGGATCGTGTCCAGCCGGCGGGTCGCTTCCCCCAGGGCGGTGCGGGCGCGCTGCTCCTCCTCGGCGATCCGTTCCTGCGCCAGGCGGTGGCGTTCCAGCGCGGTGCGCGCGACGGCTTCCACTTCGCGCAAGGGCGGCAAAGCGGCGGCGGTTTCGGTGGCGCGAGCGCTGGCCAGGGTCGCGGCCTCGGTCGCCGCGGCCACCGCGATCCCGGCGTCATGCAAGCGGGCGGCGGCGGCAACGCGGGCGGTCTCGACGAAGGCGCGCTGGATCGACAGCAACTCCGCCTCGGCCGATCGGATCAGGCCGGAGATATTGCGGTAACGGGCGGCCTGCCGAGCCTGCCGCTTCAGGCCGGTGAGTTGCCCGTCAAGCTGGGCCTTCAGGTCATCGGCGCGGGCCAGATTGGCCTCGGCCGCCCGCAGCTTGAGTTCGGCCTCGTGGCGGCGGGCGTGCAGGCCGGTGATGCCGGCCGCTTCCTCCAGTACGGAACGCCGATCCTCCGGCCGAGCGCCGACCAGGGCACCGACGCGGCCCTGGCTGACCATGGCGGAGGCGCGGGCGCCGGACGCCAGATCGGCGAACAACGTCTGCACGTCGCGGGCGCGGGCTTCCTTGCCATTGACCCGATAGGCGGAGCCATGCCCGCGCTCGATCTTGCGGACGACCTGGAGGTCGGGCTGCTCATGGAAGGGTGGCGGGGCGACGCCCTGGGTTTCCTCCAGGAACAGCGTGACCTCGGCGATGTTGCGGGCGGAGCGGCCGGTGGTCCCGGCGAAGATGACATCCTCCATCTCCCCGCCGCGCAGGTTGCGGGCGCTGGACTCGCCCATGGCCCAGCGCAATGCCTCTACAACGTTCGATTTGCCGCAGCCATTCGGACCAACGATTCCCGTCAGGCCCGGCAGGATCTCGACATTCGTCGGCTCCGCGAAGCTCTTGAAACCGACGATCCGAAGGCGGCGAAAGCTGACCGGCAACCCTTGCTCCGTGCCCTAGAACATTGATTCCAGGGCAGAAGCACGGGTGCGACGCCCTAGTCGGTGACGAGCTTGCTGAACGAATCGAAGCTCAGTTCGCCCGAGAACTTCTGGCCGTTGACCACAAAGCTCGGAGTCGCGTCGATCTTCCATTGCTGCTGGGCCGTCCGCGCCTGGGCGATGATCCAGTCGCGCAGCTCGGTATCGGCGATGGCCTTGTCGAAGCCGGCGCGGTTCATCCCCGCGAGGGCGGCCATCTTCCAGATCTCCTCGGTGGAATTGACCCCGCGGGCGAAGGCCCAGCGGTCCTGGGTGGACAGCAGCGCAAGGATGAACGGCTCATACCGTTCGGCCGGCAGATGGCGGGCGACCATGGCGGCGGTCAGGGCGACCTGGTCCAGCGGGTAGTCCCAGTAGACCAGCCGCATCTTGCCGGTGCCCACCAGCTTCTCCTTCACCTGGGGCAGGGTCGTGCGGGCGAAGGCCGCGCAATGGCCGCAGGTCAGGGAGAAGAACTCGGTGACCGTGACCTTGGCGTCCGCGCTGCCGACCGCCCGCTCGGTTTGCGTGGCGGCCTGGGCCAGCGCCTGGCGTGGGGCCAAGGCGGAGAGGGCGCCGCCGGCGGCGAGTACCACGAGAGTCCGTCTGTTCATGGGCATTCAGGCCTTGTTCGGGTTGGATGGGATCAACGGCGTGGCGAGGACCGGCGGGGCGCCAGCACCAGGCTGCCCAGGGCGGCGAGCGCATCCCGCAGCTCACATGGTGGCAAATGTGCGACCGCCGCCTGGGCCTTGGGTTCATCGACGGGCGGGCGGACGGGGGGGCGATCCAGCGGACGCACGCCTGGGGCGATCTGGACGAAGCGGAGCGCGCGCACGGTCTGGGTTCCCGAATGGGCGTTGATCCGCTGCATCAGCTCGATCGCCATGTGCTGCAATTCCATCGCGACCGGGCCGGCGCAGGCGATCGTCAATGTCCCGGCGCTCAGTCGCTTGGGTTCGGTCATCGCGGCCAAGGCGGGGCCGACGATGGCAGGCCAGTCCAGCATGATCTGGGCACCGGCGGGCGCCGATCGCCGGAACGCCGGGCGCGCCAGGGCCGGGATCAAGGCGCCCACGGGGCGTGGCCCGTAGACGTGCCGATCGGGCTTGGCCATACCGGGTGCCGTGTCGTCATCCTGCATTCCGCGAGCCGCCCCGCTGCTCCATTGGTACGATCGTAACCGCCGCCGCATGCCCTGGCGCGCGGAGGCCGGTCTGTTCGCCGGTCCCTATCGGGTCTGGCTGAGCGAGATCATGCTACAGCAGACCACGGTCACCGCCGTCATACCGTATTTTG
This sequence comes from Acetobacteraceae bacterium UBA6159, assembly GCA_002422345.1. Classification (GTDB taxonomy): domain Bacteria; phylum Pseudomonadota; class Alphaproteobacteria; order Acetobacterales; family Acetobacteraceae; genus Rhodopila. The sequence goes on along the minus strand of DIUL01000146.1, from coordinate 16,299 downwards.
AACGCTTCGTAAGCCGCTTCCCATCCGTCCAGGCCCTGGCCGCCGCGCCGCTGGAGGATGTGCTGTCGTCCTGGGCCGGGCTTGGCTACTACGCCCGCGCCCGGAACCTGCACGCCTGCGCCCAGGCGGTCGCCGCCCTGGGTGACTTCCCGCGTGATCTGGAGGGGTTGAAGGCCCTGCCGGGCATCGGGGTCTATACCGCCGCGGCCATTGGGGCGATCGCCTTCGGCCTGCCCGTCGTGCCGGTGGACGGCAATGTGGAGCGGGTGGCGTCCCGGCTGTTCGCGATCGAGACGCCACTTCCGGCCGCCAAGCCCGCGATCCGGGACGCCGCCGATCGCCTCGGCGCCGATCCCGACGCAAGTGCTCGGCCATCCGACTTCGCCCAGGCGCTGTTCGACCTGGGGGCGACGATCTGCACCCCGACCTCTCCCGCCTGCGGGCTCTGCCCCTGGATGGCCGATTGCACCGGCCGGAAGGCGGGGATCGCGGCGTCGCTACCCCGGAAGGCGCCGAAGCGCGTCCGGCCGATCCGCCACGGCGTCCATTTCTGGCTGCGCGATGCGGACAACGGCGTCCTGCTGCGCCGTCGGCCCCCGACCGGGCTGCTGGGCGGGATGACCGAACTGCCCGGCACACCCTGGCGTGAGGCACCCTGGCCGGCCGAAGAAGCGCTGGCCCACGCCCCGGCCGAGGCCGATTGGCGGCCGGCAGGCCAGGTGCGCCATGGCTTCACGCATTTCGAGCTGATCCTGGACCTGTTCGCCGCGCGGATCCCCGTGATCGAGGCGGAGGGGTTCGTGCGCCCGATCGCCTCGCTTGATGACGCGGCACTCGCCTCCGTGATGCGGAAATGCGTGCGTATGGTGCTGGGCGGGACACCGGACGGCCCGGCGGCCGGCTGACCGCGCCGGCGCGTTGCGTTTGCGCACCAAAAATTTTCATTTGCAACAGAGCGTTGGGCGATTCCGCGTCGTTCGTTAACGTAATGTTATCGTAGGATCAAAATCTGTCCGGCTCGTGGTTGCGGCATGAGTAAAATTGAGTCTAAAATCAATAAAATGCCAAGTGCGGCCGATCTGGTTCCCACGGCCGGCCTGGGCGACGGAGGATGAAATGACAAATAATCAAACAGCAATTCCGATATCCTTGCTGCGCTCGGCTTCCCTTACGCTTGGCCTTTCCGTACTGGTCGCCGCCAGCCCGGCCTCGGCGAACGTGCTCTATTCGAACGGGTTCGAGGTCAACAACGCCGGGTGGATCGCCTTCGGGGGAGGCTTCAACGCAACCCGGGTCGCATCCGGCACGAACGGCGTCACCTCGGCGTCCGGCAGCTTCCATGCCGAGAGCAGCGCGAGCGGGTCGGCCGGCAACTGGGGCGGCTATAACTATGGCGCGGGAGCCGTGCCGACGGTTTTTCAGGAGTATCGGACGTCGATCGACATCTATCTCGATACGGGCGGTAGTTGGGCGAACGACACGCGGTTCGACTTCAGTTCGGCGATCAACAACGCCGCCGGAGCGCACCGGCGGGACTTCATCTTCAACGGCGGCTTCTATAACGACGCGACCGGCCCCGGCGCCAGCACCAACCGGTTCGTGATCAGCGCCAGCAACAACAGCCAGCCCACCAGCGCCTTCGCGAAGAACCCGGCACGCGATCCGATCGCCATCGACTCCACCGGCTGGTACACGTTCGAGCACCATTTCTACGACAACGCCGGCGTCCTGGCCGTGGACATGAGCATCTTCGATGCCTCGGATGCCCTGCTGAACACCTGGACGATCAGTGATCCGACCGACCTGATCGGCGGAATCGGTGGCAATCGTTATGGGTGGTTCAGCTACAACCAGTTCTCGGTACTGGCTTTCGACAATACGTCGCTGGAAGTGCCGGAACCGGCCACGCTCGCGCTGTTCGGACTGGGCCTGGCCGGCCTGGGCATGGTGCGGCGGCGGCGCTGACCACCGCCTTCCGCCAGTCCGGAAGGGCGGACCAACGGGGCATCGCTGAACCACCTTGATCGCCGGCGCGATGGCAAGCACTCTCCGCACCGATCTGCAACGGAGAGCTTGGATGAAAGTGCGCGCCGCGGTGGCCCGGGAAGCCGGGAAGCTGCTCAGCCTGGAGACCGTCGAACTGGACGGCCCGCGGGAGGGCGAGGTGCTGGTGGAGATGAAGGCCACCGGCATCTGCCATACGGACGAGTACACGCTGTCGGGCAGCGATCCGGAGGGGCTGTTTCCCTCGATCCTGGGGCACGAAGGCGCTGGCATCGTCGTGGACGTGGGCAAGGGCGTGAGCAGCCTGCGCAAGGGCGATCACGTGATCCCGCTGTACACGCCGGAATGCCGCCAGTGCGAATACTGCCTCTCGCGCAAGACCAACCTGTGCGTTGCGATCCGGGCGACCCAGGGCAAGGGGCTGATGCCGGATGGGACCAGCCGGTTTTCCAGCGGCAAGGACCCGATCTACCATTACATGGGCACATCGACCTTCGCGAACTACACGGTCCTGCCGGAGATCGCGCTGGCCAAGATCCGCCCCGACGCGCCCTTCGACAAGGTCTGCTNNTGCTACATCGGCTGCGGCGTGACCACGGGCCTCGGCGCGGTGATGAACACCGCGAAGGTGGAGGCCGGGGCGCGCGCCGTCGTGTTCGGGTTGGGCGGCATCGGGCTGAACGTGATCCAGGGCCTGCGAATGGTGGGCGCGGAGCAGATCGTCGGCGTGGACCTGAACCCGGCCCGCAAGGCGATCGCGGAACGCTTCGGCATGACCCATTTCGTCAACCCGAGCGAGGTCGAGGGCGACCTGGTCCCCTATCTCGTCGACCTGACCAAGGGCGGCGCGGATTACTCCTTCGAGTGCATCGGCAACGTGAAGGTGATGCGCCAGGCGCTGGAATGCGCCCATCGCGGCTGGGGCAAGTCGATCATCATCGGCGTCGCCGGCGCGGGGCAGGAAATTTCCACCCGTCCGTTCCAGTTGGTGACGGGGCGGACCTGGATGGGCACGGCCTTCGGCGGCGCGCGCGGACGGACGGATGTGCCCCGGATCGTTGATTGGTACATGGAGAAGAAAATCAACATCGACGACCTGATTACCCATGTCCTGCCGTTCGAGCAGATCAATGAAGGCTTCGAACTGATGCGGAAAGGTGAGTCGATCCGCTCCGTCGTCACGTTCTGATTTTGCGAGCGGTCCCGTCCAGCCGGGCGGGACCGATCCCTAGAACGTCGCTCGGAACTGCAACTTTGGCCGCAGGACCCAGCGCGAATACTCGGCCGTCGCGACGTTCGACTGCCGCTGCTCGAACCCAAAGGCCAGCCCGATCATCGTCACGCTGGTGATCTGGTACCGCACGCCCGTTGAAACATTCATCGTCCAGTCCCGCTGGGCCGTGCGCCGGTTCTCATACGCCTGCATCGATACCGTCGGGATCAGCGGTTCCCACGTCCATTGCTTGTCCAGCGCATAGCCAAGCGGCGCACTGACTTCGAGCTTCCAGCGGTTGCGGGATTCGGGGTTGCTCCAGAGATGGCTCACCAGAAAGGCCGGCACGACGGTCCAGTCCGGTGCGAGCGTGACCCGACGCGCTATGGCGGCCCGCAGGTCGAAGGCGGTGCCGTTCCAGGGGCCGTAGTATTCCTTGAAGCTCTCCTTCACCTCGAACGCGCTGGAGAGCGAAAACCCACCCACCGACCACGCCGCCGAAATCCCCCCGGCCACGTCGCTGCTCGGCGTCTGGTAGGGGTTCTCCCGTATGGTGGCCTTCTGCTTCACGTAGAAGTCGATCAGAAATGACTTGGACACGCGATGCCGAGCGCCGATCCAGACGCTGGGATTGATGGAGAGGGTTGGGGGGCGGCCGCGGGATTGGGGGGCGCCTCGGTTGGCGCGGACGGGTGCCGCGGGGTCGGTGCTGCCACCCCCGCCGCCGGCGACGTTGTCGATCCCGTCGTCGTCATCCGCGGCATCGATCTGCGCCAGGGCCGGTTGCGCCGCCAGCAGCGCCAGGCACAGCAGCCAGGGCAGGCGCGTCAAGCGGCGGACCAGTCGCGGGCGGCGGGGAACGGCATGTCTTCCTCCGCGATGCGGGCGGGATGGTCTGGGCGGATGACCTTACGGCAATTCCGTTCCATGTGGCACGATATTTCCGAATGCCACAGGGCGCATCCATGTGGAGATCGGGGGGCGGCCGTTCCATAATCGTCGGAGGGGCCCACTTGGATCGGCCGTATGGCACGTCCATGTGGGCAAGGGCCGGATGTCCGGTCGCCCGTGTGGATGGTCACGCGGCGGCGGCGACGTCGTTCGCCTGAACGCAAAGGAATGTTTGATGTCGAACGTGACAGGGTTTCGCGCGGTTGTTCGTTCCACCGCGTTGGCGGGGCTGACGGTGGCCACTCTGCTGGGTGGGTTGATGCCATCCGCCTGGGCGCTGACGCCCGAGCAGCTTACGCAGGCGGAGGCCAACTTCAAGGCGGCGAACCCGAGCGGGGGGCCGCTGAATGCCGCCCAGTTCAAGGCGTTCATCGACCTCAACGCCAACACGAAGATCGGCCGGTCGGCCATGATCAAGAGCAACAATGCGTATGATCGGGCGTTCGGCGTCGTCGACAAAAACAAGGACGGGTCGGTGACCTGGGACGAATACGTCGCGGCACAGTAGTTTCAGCCAACAGTACCCGCCCGGGACGGCTGCCTCAGCGTGGCAGCCATTCCGCGCGGTGGTTGCCCAGTTTCGGCGTGGGCAGCGCCCAGCGGCAGGGCGTCTCGGACATCCGCAGGACGGGGCCGAGCGTGAGGAGGTCGCCGTAGGGAGAGGGTTCGGGGACATAGAGGGGGTCGAGTTCGGCCGTGGTCAGTGTCTCCGGCGCGTCCTCAAACCCATCCACCAGGCCCTGGCGCTGATAGAACATCGCTGACTGGCACAGCGACACCTGCACATTATAACTTCCACCCTCCCGCGCTCGGCGTCCCAGGGCGACCATCGCGCCATAGGCCGCGAGGTAGCCGGTCACGTAGTCGCACATCGGCGCCGGCGCGAGCTTCGGCTGGCCTGCGCCGATCATAGTGCCGTGGGTCAGGGCGACGCCGGTCACGGATTGGGCCACCTGCTCCCACCCGCCGCGATCGGCGAAGGGGCCGCCGGAGCCGAAGCAGTTGATCGAGACATTGATGATGCCGGGCCGCAGTTTCACCAGGTCGTCCAGCCCGAAACCGCGTTCGGCGAGGCGGCCAGGGCGGTAGCCGTTCACGAAGATGTCGGCGCCGCGCGCGAGGGCGGTCAGCGTCGCCACGTCGGCGGCCTGGCGGAGATCGAGGAAGGTGCTGCGCTTGCCGTGGCTCAGGTCACGGACGAATTCGGGCACCTGCGGCGTGTCCTCGGCCGCCACCATCAGGACGTCGGCGCCATGTTCGGCGAGGGTGCGGGCCGAGGTCGGGCCGGCCAGGATGCGCGTCAGATCGAGGACCCGGATGCCGGCCAGGGGGCGGTCTCCGGGTGGCAGAGCCTCGGGCGGGCCATCGGCGATCTTGGTGATTTCAACGACCGGCCGGGTCGCGAGATAGGCGCCTTGCGGGTGGGCCAGCCATTCCTCGCGGGAGCGGACCTTGCCGCCGCAGGCGCGTGCCTGGGCGATGGCGGATTCGAGGTCGTCGGCATTCCAGCGGGCCACCGCCGCGCTGACGGAGTCGACCTGACTCTTGCAGTCCAGCACGCCGAGGACGCGGCGTTCCAGATGCGGCAGGTTGAAATGGGGCAGGAACCAGCCGCCGTCGGCGGTCGGCCAGGGCTGGGTGATCGACATCATGTGCTGCATGCTGTCGGAGGGGGGCAGCGGGCGATACGCCCCGTCAGCGTCCCGGCGCTGGGTGTAGTTGACGACATGGAGGCTGGCCGCGGCCTCGGGCACTGCGATGGCGACCTGCTGGCGTGTGCCGGTGCGGTGTTCCCACAGGTCATTGGCCGCGACCCCGGATGCGGCGAGGACGCAGGCCACGGTTTCACCGATGCGGAAGGGTGTGCGGAAGAACGGGTCGGCGCCGGTGATGGCGACTTCCTCCGCCGCGGGGGCGGGGAGGCCGCGGATGGCCATGAGTTCGGAGAAGGCCCCGAAACGGTTTGCATCTGCCATGGGTGAGTCCGCCGAACCTGCTGTGAAGGGACGACGACCCTAGCCGGTCAGGCCATGCCCGACAAATTCGTGTTCTGAGGGGAGGGAAGAGTTATTGGTGGGCGCACAAGGACTCGAACCTTGGACCCGCTGATTAAGAGTCAAAATTTGGCGGTTCATCATAGTTGCGCATAGATTCGTATCGCGGCACCTTTGTTATTGAAACTACGCCTATTTATGGGATATTTTATGGCTCAAGGTTGCTCATAGCGACCCGCCTTGTCACCCGATTTGTGTGCCCCACGTGTGCCCCACGGGAAGACCAACATGAAAGCTGAACCGCTCACACCCCTCCGGATACGAAGCCTGAAGCCGCCGGCATCAGGCCGTTCTGAGATAGCCGATGGCGCCACGGCCGGCCTGTGTCTGCGGATCAGCGCCGACAACAGCCGGACCTGGACTCTGCGCATGCGGGACCCGGTCGGGAACCTGAGGCGCTTTGTCCTCGGCGACATGACTGAGACACAAGGGTTGGCTTGGGCACGCCGGCAAGCCGAACGGCTTCGCCAGCAGGTTCGCCACGAGGGACGGGACCCGCACCGGGAGCGCAGGGAGGCCACCGCCGCGGCCAAGAGTAGTGCGCTGCGATCGCAGCTGACGCTGGAGGCCTTGACCGACGAGTGGAAGCAGCGACGTCTGTCCAGCCGCCGCCCGCGATACGCGACCGAGGCGGTTCGGGCATTGCGCGTCGCATTCGCTGATCAGTGGGCGCAGCCAGTGGAGGACCTGGACGCGATGACGGTATCGCGGGTGCTGGCTCGCATGGCGAGTGGTCACAGGACCGACAAAGGGATAGTGCGGACCAGACATGCGATGGCAAGCCGTACCGCAGCCTATGGGAAAGCCTGTTTCGGATGGGCGGTGAAGCGCCAACTGGTGCCAAACAATCCGTTTGCGATAGTCCCTACAGACGATTTTCGCTCGCCAGCACGCGATCGGGTACTCTCCGACGCGGAACTCGTGGCGGTTTGGCATGCGACGAACACTGCCGCGACTTTCGACCGGTTGGTTCGCTTTCTTTTGCTGACCGGACAGCGCCGAGAGGAAGCAAGCCAGATGCGGTGGTCCGAGGTAGTAGAGGATGGTGTCTTCTGGACAATCCCCGGTCAGCGCACAAAAAATGGCAAGCCGCATCTCGTCCCACTTTCCGAGACGTCCTTGTCTGTCATGGGTCATCGGCCCTCGGGGGAGGCGAGCAAGGATGACCTGGTGTTTCCCGGTCAGCGTGGGACAGCGTTCAGTGGCTGGTCGAAGTGCAAGGCACAGCTGGATATAACGTCCGGTGTCACTGGTTGGCGGATCCACGACCTCCGACGCACACTGGCGACCGGACTACAGCGCCTAGGCGTGCGGCTCGAAGTGACAGAGGCGGTACTCAACCATATCTCGGGAAGCAGAGCGGGTATTGTCGGGGTCTACCAGCGGTATGACTGGGCTGTGGAGAAGGCAGCAGCATTGCGAGCATGGGCTGAACGTGTTGAAGAATTAGTTCGGCCACCAGATTCGCAGTCTGACACGCTTGAGCCCAAGCCAGTGAATCGCTCCGATGCAGCCGTTTCCTTCTGACTGCCTATCGTCTGCCACGCCATAGCAATTGTATACCCGCCACGCTCGGTTGGCCTGACGAGGAAAAGGAGCCGATGATTTGCGCATATCGGTGCCCATGATAATATTCATGTAAGATGGACAACCGGTCAGAAAATAGAAGGAGTATAAAGATGCTACGGGTCGAAATTGAACGTGAGGAAGACGGCCGTTGGATCGCAGAAATACCTGAACTCCCAGGGGTCGTAACTTATGGGACAACAAAAGAAGAGGCCCAAAAGAACGTCGAAATGCTTGCCTTACGAGTTCTAGCTGACCGCCTCGAGCACGGCGAGACTGTGCCGCAGCTTGGTGGTCTTTTCGTGATGGCATGAGCACCTGGAGTTCGACGCGGGCCACACAAGTACTTCAGGCGTTACAGCGCATCGGTTGGACGATCAAGCGGCAGCGTGGATCACATCGCGTACTTCAGCGCACCGGTTGGCCCGACGTCGTGTTCGCATTCCATGACCGGGAGGAGATTGGGCCAAGGATGCTGGCCCGACTTGGCAAGCACACCGGTCTCACTCCCGACGACATCTGAACTCACTGGCCGAGCGTTATGCTCGGCCTATTATTTATTCATAGGGTTTCTGCTACGATTCTTTGAGCAAAGTGCGCGACCACTTCCTATATGCCATAGAGAAGAACCTGCCCGCAGCGGTAGCCACGCGGTCAATTCGCCATTTTTTCTTAGTTCAGTCACCAGGCGATGATTGATACATCGCTGGAGGAGTTGGCAATGCGTGCCCGGATCTCAACCCTGTCATTCGGTGCCGCGACTGTGATGGCGCTGTGGATCTTGCCCGCGATGGCAGAGGATACATTGCGTCTTGGTGGCACAGGCGGTGCAACCGCGCTGCTGGCTCATCTCGGTGTTCCATTTACACAGCACACTGGCATTGCCGTTGAGGTGATCCCGAGTTTAGGCAGCGGCGGCGCGATCAGCGCCGTGGCTGACGGAGTGCTAGACGTGGTCGTTTCTGGCCGCCCTCTATCCAGCTCCGAGTTGCAGCGCGGAGTGATCCAGGTAGCGGCGTTGCGGACTCCGTATGTGTTCGCCACCTCTCACCTGGCCCCTCACAGCATGAGCGAAGGCGAGATCGTCAACGCTTACGGCGCAGCCAAGGCGACATGGCCGGATGGATCAATAATCAAGCTGATCCTACGTCCGCGCGCGGAAAGCGACAACCAAGTGCTTATGGCCTTATTCCCCGGCATGACCGAGGCGCTCGGCCGGGCGCGTACTCGACCCGAACTTCCTATCGCAGCCACTGACCAAGATAATGCCGACATGGCCGAGCGCCTGACGGGGTCGCTGATTGGCACGACCTACACCCAAGTCGTCATGGAGGTACGCAAACTGCGGTTGATTCCGATTGATGGGGTAACCCCGACGATCGAGACGTTTGGGAGCGGTGCCTATCGCTACACCAAGGTTCTCTATGTGGCCCATCAACAGCAACCGAGCGCGCGGGCAACGCGATTTGTGCAGTTCCTGCTCAGCGATGAAGGAATACGCGCCATGCGCGCGGCCGGTTGTCTACCTGGGGCGACGTAGATCTTCATGACCCGTGTAGCCAACATTCGTCGTTTGGTCGGTGGCATCGGACTCCTCATCGTTCTTCTGATAGCTGGCGGCGTGCCGGCAGGGTATTTTGTAGTCGGGTTTCACGACGCCACCGACGCACTCACCTTCAAAGCGAGACTGAGTGCCAACCGCGCAGCAAAACACATCTTCGTCCATGAGCGCCTTTGGCAATACCAACACGTGCGTCTCGCAGAATTGATTGAATTTCCGGTAGATAATGGAGAGCAGATACGGCAGCGTATCATTGACCCGGATGGAACAGTGGTGCTGCAGGAGGCCGGCAGCTTAGCGGGTCCGCTCCAGAAGGTCAGGGTTCCGATCAAGGTCGCGGGTGAAATCGTCGCCTGGCTGGATGCGGAAACCAGTTTTCGCCCATTGTTGGTAAGAACTGGGTATGTAGCCGCGATCACTTGTATGCTCGGGGTGGTCGCGTGGCTGATAGTGATTGTCCTGCCCTTGCGTGTGCTGGATCAAACCCTGCTCAAGCTGTCCATGCAGAGTTCCCGTTTCCAGGCGGCTCTGGACAACATGACGCAGGGATTATGCATGTTTGATACCAATGACCGCCTTGTTGTACACAACCGACGCTTTGGTGAAATGTTCGGCACGCCCGCCCCGAACACCGCTGTAGCCGAGCTGCTGGCAAACAGTACGCCACAGGATCATGGCGCGGGCCTGCTGTTCGCGTTGCCCGGTCCGATGCTGCGGCGCGACGGCAGTGTACACGAGTTACCGGATGGACGCGTGATCCAGGTGTCCCGTCAAGCGATGCCGGGAGGAGGCTGGGTTGCTACCTATGAGGATATCACCGAGCGTAGGCGATCGCAGGAGCAGCTCTCGCATATGGCGCGGCACGACGCGCTCACTGGCTTGCCGAATCGCATATTGTGCCGTGAGCATATGGATCGTGTCCTGCCGAGCGTACGCCGCGGTGGCAATCTCGCGGTGCTCTGCCTCGACCTGGATGGATTCAAGGGTGTTAACGACACACTCGGCCATCCCGCGGGGGATGAATTGCTGCGTCTGGTGGCGCGACGGCTGCGGGACAGTACTCGCGAGACGGATATGATCGCGCGGGTTGGTGGCGACGAGTTCACCATCGTACAGGCGGACGCGGAGCAGCCGACAGCTGCGGCGGCGCTGGCTGACCGACTGGTGGAAGCGTTGGGGACGCCGTTTGAGATCATGGGTCAGCGGGTTGAGATAGGCACCAGCATCGGAATTGTGTTGGCAGACGAAACGGCAGCCTCCTCGGAGGACTTGTTGCGCAATGCGGACGTCGCACTCTATCGCGCGAAGGCTGCGGGCCGAGGAACGTGGCGCTTCTTCGAGCCCAGCATGGATACTCAGATACAGCAACGTCGACGCTTGGAGGCCGATCTTCGTCGCGCGATCACGGAGGGGCAGTTCGAAGTGTATTACCAGCCGCTTATGGCAGCGCGCTCGCAAGCGTTGACAGGCTTCGAGGCGTTAATTCGCTGGCGACATCCCGAGCGCGGGATATTGTCACCGGCCGAGTTCATTCCTCTGGCCGAGGACACCGGTCTGATCAGGGCGATGGGGGTCTGGGTGTTGAGCAGGGCCTGCGCTGACGCCACGCTGTGGCCTAGTTATGTCAGGGTCGCGGTCAACCTTTCGCCGGTGCAATTCGTCAATGGAACTCTAGTGCGGGACGTCGAACAGGCGCTCGTCGCATCCGGCCTGGCTGCTGATCGCCTCGAACTCGAAATCACGGAGTCCGTGTTGCTGCAAGACAACGATACAACATTGGATATTCTGCGTAGGTTGCACGAACTGGGAGTGCGCATCGCGATGGACGATTTTGGCACGGGCTATTCGTCGCTGAGCTACCTTCGCCGTTTTCCGTTTGACAAAATCAAAATCGACAAATCCTTCGTGCAAAACCTGACATGGGAGAACGGCAGCATTGAAATCGTCCGTGCGGTAGTCGGCCTGGGAAAGGCCCTGGGTATGGATGTGCTCGCGGAAGGTGTCGAGACGGTTGAACAGCTTGGTATCCTGCAAAATGAGGGCTGCGATGAATTGCAAGGTTATCTGTTCAGCACTCCCCGGCCAGTGCAGGAGGTTCCGGGGATCATCGCACGTTACCCGGGTGTCAATGACAGTGCGCTCCCCAGTCCCATTCTGGTGGCGGACAAGTCGGATTAGACCATGCCGGCCGCCTGACCGCCAGGAGATGACCATAACGAACGAAGCCGCCTCTTGGGACACATAGGCAAGCTTGCCGGAAACGTAATTTGTATTGATTGCTGAAAGTTGACCGCTGCGCGATAGCTGGATGATTGAATCGGTATCTTTCCAGTCAGCCCCTTTTTTTGTCCCGGCCTTGTCATCTCAGGACGCTTTGCGGAGTAGACGTCAAGGATGCCTGGAGGCCGCCACGGAGCAGCGCGAAGCGTTTTGACCGCGGCGAACACGGCGTAATTCTCGATCAGCATGGCGACCGGCCCAGGCCCTTGAGTTGCGTATCAGTATCCTGACCTGCCTGAACTCCGCGCATCGACCTTGGTGGAGAAATTTTTACTTTAGTTGACTAATGATATTTCTCTGCTGGCTGCGGGATCACCGGTGCAGCACACTGCCAGCGCGGCGCAACGGGTGCTGTATGCTGCCCTCAGTTCGTCTATGGTTGGAATGTCCAGTGGACCAGTCATCCACCGGGGCATCGCGCGATGCTCCCTACACGGGAGATACCGCGATGCGGATTTTGTCCAAGCGTCAGCTCAAGGAGCTTGTCCTGTACAGCCCCCAGCACATCCAGCGGCTCGAGCATGCCGGAGCGTTTCCCCGCAGACTTCGTCTCGGGAACGGCCCGCGCTGTCGTGTCGGATGGATCGAGGAGGAAGTGCTCGCCTGGCTGCAAGAGCGTATCACGCGACGGAACGAACCCACCGACGCTTCCCCGCCTCACTAGGGGAGCGGGGGGCCGGCGTCCAACCCGGCCCCCTATTCCCTTGGGGATACGGCATGGGGATGACGTATCCCCGTCCCGTATCCCCATGGCGTCCTCGGAGCATGGCGGTCCACTGTGTCTCATGGCGACACCTGCATGGAGGTCGTTCACTGTCCGACTCCGATGCCCTGCATCACCTCTCGCTCGCCTCCCTCACATATTTATATGCGGCTCGCTCGAAACTCCTGCCGTCGTCGGCCACGAGCATGAGTTATCACTACAGGGCGGACGTATTCTACAACTTGCGGAAAACCATGTGGTGATAGGCTGAGGTTTCGACCAATTTTTGCCTTATGGCATTTTGTACAACGTGCGCTCCGAGGATCGCACGACTGCAAAGTCTGGAAATTCGATCTTGACTCAAGTCGAGGTGGCGTGTTCGATCTAGTTACAAATCAGGGGAGGCAGCCGTGAACCTGTTACTCCGCCGCGACCAGCGTTCGACGATGATGGGCAACGTCTCCTTCAGTCTGGAGGTGCGGGCCGATCTGACGCCTGACGAGCGCGCCAACATCGCCAAATACAAGCTTGGATCGTCACTCCTCTACACGCGTGGCGAAATCGTGGACCGCGGCGCGGGCCTGCTTGGCCTTGCATCTCGGTTGGCTTTCAAAGCCTTAAACATCTCCGTGACCGTGGATGACCTCGCCGGCGGTAAGCGCATTGAGTGCAAGGATATACTCGAGATGCTCGCCGTCGAGGGCCAGATCAAGGAAGCCGCACTGACGTTCAAACAAATCCTGGAGGCCGCCGCGCACTTTGGTGGAGAAGAGGTGGTTGAAATATAACATCTTCGGATGGCAGAGTTTTCGCGGCGCGTTCCAATGGTCGAATGCGCGCGCGTTCTTTGTCGGATCGCTGCGCGATCGCGAAGATGCCGAGACGCGGGCATTGTACAGCCGTGTCAACCACGCGTACCGAGCATCGCGGTATGCCGAGCCGGATGCGGACGTAGACTTTATCCTCGGGATCGTGCGCGAAGCGTGCGACTGTGCTGGCGTGGTTCCCTGCCAGCCATTGCGTGACGGCCTGCTCGAGTTGGTTTGGGACCTGTTGTCCGGTGATCCGGTCTTCTTTGGTATGCCGGCTCCCGATGTGCTCGATAACCTGTCAATTCAAGAGGGGATGACGCTTCGCACATTCCTGGCAACGAAGGAACGCATCCTAGCAAATCCGCCCCGGTATGAGAGTCTTTGGCGGGAAACGGTAGTCAACGTCATCGTGCAATTCCTTGGGCATCTGCCGGAGGCGGCATTTCACGATGTTCCAAACGGGCAGGGTTCGCCGTTCGCAGTACTGCTTGTCGACCTTTGTTCGCAACCGGCCGAGGCAGTGCAGGAGATGATGGCTGCTGTGTACGACGATGAGGTCATACGCGCCGGCCTATTCGACAGTGTCAGGGGACGGTTCGAGCAAAATTTGGCCGCGACGATCGGCATGACAAAAGACCGCGCAGCGCAAACCGGGCGGCAACCGGTGGTACCGACCGAGGCGACCGACAAGCTGCCCCGCCAGCTCGTCGGTAGCTATCTCGGCGGGACCCCCTGTGCCTCCTTGTTTGCCACCGAACTGCCGCTGGCCATTCCACTCTCTGCCAGGTTCGAACACACCCACATCCTCGCCGGGTCCGGGCATGGAAAAACGCAGACGCTCCAGCGACTTATTCTCAACGATTTGCAAAGCCCGGATTCACCCAGCTTGGTCATCATCGACAGCCAGGGGGACATGCTGTCCAAGATATCCCGGCTCGCCCTGTTCGAGACGATGAGTGACCGCCTAATCATCATCGACCCACGGGATGTCGAGCATCCACCGGCGCTCAACATGTTCGACGTCAATCTGGAGCGCATCAGCCGGTATGGGGCCGCAGATCGCGAGCAGATACTCAACGGGGTGGTGGAGCTGTACGAGTACTTCTTCGGGTCGCTCCTGGGCGCGGAGCTAACCCAGAAGCAATCGCTCGTCTTCCGCTACCTGGCTCGACTGATGATCCAGATCCCGGCGGCTAATCTCCGCACCATGATCGAGTTGATGGACGACATCAAACCGTACCAGCCTGTCATCGAACAGCTGCCCGAAAGCTCCAGGATGTTCTTCGAGCGGGAGTTCACTGACCGGCAGTTCGGCGAGACACGCACGCAAGTCAAACGGCGGCTCTACGGCATCATCGAGAACCAGACGTTCGAACGGATGTTCTCCGCTCCGCGCAATCGCATCGATCTGCCGAGCGCCCTCAACGATGGCAAGATCGTCCTGGTGAACACTGCCAAGGACTTCCTCAAGGGTAACTCGTCCATCCTCGGCCGGTATTTCATCGCCCTAACCTTGCAAGCCGCATTGGAACGCGCGGCAATTCCGGAAAATAGGCGCCGCCCCGCCTTCCTCTATATCGACGAAGCAAGCGAGTACTTCGATACCAACATTGATAATCTCCTGATACAGGCGCGCAAGTACAAGCTTGGCATCTGCGTTGCCCACCAATATCTCGATCAACTGCAGGGGGGACTGCGGGCGTCGTTTGCCGCCAACACCAGCATCAAGCTCGCGGGCGGCGTCTCTGACCGGGATGCACATGCGGTAGCGCCCGACATGCGGACCAGACCGAGCTTCATCCTCGAGCAGCGCCGTGAACAGCGCGCGACACACTTCGCGTGTTACCTGCGCAACGTAACGCCTACCGCGATCTCAGTTTCCGTTCCGTTGGGGGTGTTAGAATCCGAACCACAGATGTCCGCCGCTGCCTATACGGCATTGCTGGCCGGCAACCGCGTACGTGTGAGCGGTCCGCCGCAGCTTCCGCATTCGGATGAACCACCGGAGACAATCGACCAGACCGTCAGCCTGCGAACTCCTGATCTGCCGTGGAAGATTGAAAAGGCGGACATCGCTCGGCCCACTCAGCGGCAACCGAAGGATGCCCACACCGACGCATCACCGGAGTGGTGAGGCGGGTCACTCAGGGGAGGTTCCAATGCCGTTCGGAGCCATTATGAAGTTCATGGTCGTCATGGCGCTTATAGGCCTCGGGGTTGCTCTGGCAATTGGTGTGACGATGTTCGTGCTGCCGGTGCTCGCGCTTGGCGTTATTGGCATGCTCATCTACCGTTGGAATACCGCCAGAGTGCGGCATCGCCCGCAGCCTTGGTAGGGTAGGCGAACCAGCCACATTGTTCATACAGCGATTGGTCTCAGTATCGGTATATTGCTGCCCCAGACGGAAAAAGTGAACGTTGCTCACCGCGACACATGCCAGCACGTAGCGGCCATAGTGGCGCATAGCAAACGTTGCGCCTCTCCATAGTTGGACTATGTCGGCGTGCATGGACGCAACACCAGTATCCCCGCGCCGTCTCCGGTATGAGCGGCACAGCACCGGAAAGCGCGTCGAACCAACCGAACGCGACATGCTGTGGTTTGAGACACTCCATCGGCACGGGCCGCTGCCGTCGAGCTATTTGCTCGCGTATTCTCGTACGATCCGTGCAAGTGATACCCGCTCTCGCGAGCGGCTCGGCGACCTTTTCCACGAAACCAACACCCCGCACGGCGGCGCCTATCTCGATCGACCTCGGCAGCAATGGAGTGCGATCTCGAAGTTCGAGAAGACCGTGTATGACCTATCACCCGCGGCGCAGCAGTGCTTGACGGACAGGGGATTGGTTCCGACGGTCAAGCCAGCTGCCCCGGGACCGTATCATCATCGGCTTATGGTTTCCTGCATCACCGCTTCTCTTGAACTGGCAGTACGGGAGAACCCGATGCTCCGCTTCATTCCACAAGCAGAGATACTGGCGCGCTCACCGAACAAGACGTTGACGATGCCCTGTCGGATTTCATACGCGAACACGCGCACTGGCAAATCCCAGACGCTTGAGGCTCCCGTTGTGCCTGATGCGCTGTTCGGGCTTGAGTATGCGGTGCGGGATCAAAAGTACTATCGCTTTTTTGGTATCTGCTCATCTCCCCC
>DIUL01000231.1 GCA_002422345.1 Acetobacteraceae bacterium UBA6159 | reverse complement strand
GTAGGGTTGCACGGTTACACGACGCGCCTGGGCGCATACTCCCAGGCTGCCACCGTGGCCCGCTGCTCCCCCCATCCCACAGGAAACGCCTTCATCAGTACCGGGAGCGTTAACTCCGTCGACTGCCGCCCATCCAGGATCGCCTCCACGATATCCGGCGCCAGCAACGTCAGCCGCAGCACCCGCGACACGTAGGATTTGTTGATCTTCTCACGCACCGCGATTTCACCCACGGTGGAAACCACCCCGCTTTCCAACATCCGCCGCCACCGGAACGCCCGGGCCAGCGCCTTCACCAGCGTGCTGTCGATTCGGGCGCCGGCGATGACGGGGGTTTCCGTCCCGTCCGGTGCAATCACTACCTTCCGCCCCCCACGCCGGCGGACCGTCAGCGGGATGTGCACCGTCAGCATCAGCGCGGTCGCGGTCATGCGGCCTCCTGGCGGTCACGGGCACCGAGGTCGCGGACCAGGCTCGCCAGCCCCTCCAGCCGCAGCCGGACCGTCGCACCACGGGCACCAATCTCGACCCGGTCCACCAGCAGGTGGATGATCCGCGCCTGCTCCACCGGGAACAGTTCCTCCCAGAGCGGGTCCAGTTGCTCCAGAGCGTCCCTGACCGCGTGCTCCGTGAGGTCCGGCATTTCGGCCCGCGCGGCCTGCCAGGTGCCGACGATCACCTCCGGCTGGCGCACCAACGCCCTCACCTGCGTGATGACCGCGGTCTCGATCTCGCCGGCCGGCACCCGGGCGATCTCCGGCCCATCCGCGGCGCTGCCCTTCAGCACCGACTGGCTGACGTAATACTTATAGATCTGCCCGCGCTTGCCCCGCGCATGGGTCGGCGACATCGCCCGACCGTCGGAGCCGAAGATCAGTCCCCGCAGCAGTGCTGGTGTCTGGCTCACCGTCTGGTTCCGCCGCACCCGCGGGCTGACCTGCAACACCGCATGCGCTGCCTCCCACTGAGCCGGGGTCACGATCGCCGTGTGCTCGCCGGGATAGGCAGTTCCCTTATGCACCGCCTCGCCGAGATACACGCGATTGTTCAGCACCCGGTAGATGTCGGTCTTGGTGAACGGCTTGCCCCGCTTGGTGGTAGCCCCGGCCTCCCGCAACCGCCGCAGCAGCACGGTGCCAGAGCGGGTCTCGACAAATCCAGCGAACACCGCACGCACCAGGTCCGCCTCGGCGGCGTTCACGACCAGCTTGCGATCCCGGACGTCGTAGCCCAGCGGCACGAACCCGCCCATCCAGATGCCGCGTTTCCGCGAGGCGGCGACTTTGTCACGGATGCGTTCGCCGATCACCTCCCGTTCGAACTGGGCGAAGCTGAGCAGGATGTTCAGCGTCAACCGCCCCATCGAGGTCGTGGTGTTGAAGGCCTGCGTGATGGAGACGAACGTCGCGTTATTGCGATCGAACACCTCCACCAGCTTGGCGAAGTCCATCAAGGCGCGGCTGAGCCTATCGATTTTGTAGACGACGATGACGTCAACCAGCCCTTCCTCGATGTCGGCGAGCAGCCGTTTCAGCGCCGGTCGTTCCAGTGTCCCGCCGGAGACGCCGCCGTCGTCGTAGCGGTCCCGCACCAACACCCAGCCCTCCGCCCGCTGGCTGGCGATGTAGGCCTCGCAGGCCTCCCGCTGGGCGTCGAGGGAGTTGAACTCCATGTCGAGACCTTCCTCGCTCGACTTCCGCGTGTAGATCGCGCAGCGCCGCTTCTGCACCGACGCCGGCAGCCCGGTGGTGGTTGGTTTGCGGGTCATGTCGCCCCCGGCCGGCTCTTCAAGCCGAAGAACACCAGCCCGTTCCAGCGCGTGCCGGTGATGGCGCGGGCGATGGCGGACAGCGACCGGAACCCCCTGCCCTGGTACTCGTAGTCGTCGGCCCGCACCGTCACGCGGTGCTCGACGCCCTGGTATTCCCGCACCAAGGTCGTGCCGGCGGTCGGCTTCATGTCCGCCCGGATGCGGCGGATGGTGATGTTCCCGCCGTCCAGTTGCTCACCCAGGGCTTCGAGCCGGGCGATGGTCGCCGGCTTCAGGCCGCCGTAGGCCAGTTCCTGGATCCGATATGCCAGGCGATTGCGGAGGAACTTCTGGTTGTAGGGCGGTGGCTCAGTGCCAAACAGGTTTCGCCACTGCTGTTTGAGGTCGGGTGTGCTCGCCGTCTGCAGCGCGGTCAGGCGGGTCAATACGTCCGTGGATGGAATGGCCGGTGCAGGCGGGTGATCAGATTTCTTCAGGCGGGTCATGCGGTTCTCCGGGTTTTCGGTTTCGCATGACCGCTCTGGTGGGCACGGAAGTGTAGCGAATTCTCTCTACGGTCCGCGTCCTGTTTGACCTCGACTTCCGTCTCGCGGGCCCGCAGCCTGAAGATGCCGCGGGCGAGTAGGTCGCAGAGTTCCTGAATGTTCTGAGGAAGGTGGTGGTTCGGTGTGGAGAGCATGTTGTGAGCGTCGCACTCCCCAGCCAAAAGAACAATTATAAACAACAACCTATCGAAATAGATCGAAGAAGAAAGCAGACAGCCGAAGCCATTCGTCCCATGATTGTCGGTGGAAATCGTCATCGCCGGGGTGCCAGCCGCGACTCGCCGGCATAGTTTCGATATCAATATAGTCTTGCCGGCTTTCATTATGACGCCTGACGTTTCCGCTGACAGGAGTTTGCGATGCGTGACGATGAGCCTGCGATTCCTGATCCAAAATGGATGTCCCTGCTCCGGGCGCTTGAAATAATGACGGAAAGACTGCCACATCTGGCTCGGAGCAACATCGAAACCGGTATCATTGCCGCCTTGCGTGGTGGCGACATAACGGCCCGGCTGATTGTGCCTCCGAATGACGAGGTGCGTATGGAACTCGAGATTGACCGCCTTGACTGGGAACCGGTTGAATCGCTGTTGCCGTCAATAGAGGACGTTCATGCGAGCGCGGGGCGGGCGATGATCCATGCCTTCAAGAAAATGGCCGGTTGGAAGCCGGGTATGCCCCGGCGGTGGCACTACAGTAGTGCAATCACGGACAACCACGTCGTCTACGCACTGCATCAAGGTCGCATCTCAATCTGCCGTGACGATTTTCTCGCATGGTTGGGTACTTTCATCGCGGCACAAAGTGGCGCGCGCACGGCCGCGATCTCGCATGACGTGCCGGTTGAGCGGAGCGTTGTAGCTCGTCCCGCATCCGCTAAATTGGCGGCTTGGTTTCAGGGTTATCTGCAACACCA
>DIUL01000144.1 GCA_002422345.1 Acetobacteraceae bacterium UBA6159 | reverse complement strand
GCCGTCAACCGGACAGTAGTGGCCGCCAGGCACAGAGTCTCCACGAATCGTTTGAGCAACGGGAGGGGGATTTCCACGTTCTCGACGCCTGACCGGGACATGGAAAATCCCGTGGGTGACCACAGCACGCGGCGAACCGCGGCGATCGCGTCACTGAAGGTTGGCTCGCTCTTGTTGTACCAGGCGGCCGGATGCGGCCTCACCGCGGATTGAGGTGTTTGCATCAAGCCATGTGCCCAGACGGTCACCAGGGAATACAGTCCCAGGAACGGCAAGGCCCAGCGCCGGTTCGCGAACGGAACGGTCACGACAGCCGCAAGCGACAACCAGCGCAAGCCGCTGGTCTTGACGAAATGGCCGTGCGAGGACCGCACCGGATCGCGGTAGATGCCCCGGGCTACGACCTCACCATTCCCCAGATGCGGCAACTTGAGCGCTATGTCTCCTCGCCCCGCTCGGCTCATGAAATCGACCGTCCATTTCCAGAGCCTGGCCTGTTCGTCATGAGTCCGGCCGGCCAGGCGCAGATCATCGACATGTCCAACGCCCCTCTCGCGCGCCCTGACCTTGGTCGCATCCTTGCTGGCATTCAATTGATTCAGAGCCGAGAGGATGCCATTCGTGGTACCCTCGCGTCGCATTGAGGCAGCGTGGGTGCTTCGGACCGTGCCGTTTCTCCATTGCCCGAAAGGAGATCACGCCATTGCAGGACCAGGAGACCAGTTGGCGTCTGGCGTTGCGTTTCGCGGTCAGCGACGGGGTGCCCCGCCGCTCCCTTCGCATCGCGCTCGTGGTCGGCTCGATCCTCAATCTGATCAACCAGGGCGATGCCCTGTTCGGCGGCGCCCTGGTCAATTGGTGGAAGGTTGCGCTGACCTATACGGTTCCCTATCTGGTCAGCACCTACGGCGTTGTGGCGTTCCGCATGGCGGGTCCGCGCCCTCCTATTGGTGCCGCCCGACAGCGAACGCGTTGATCCCCAGCGTCTCCCGGAAAGCCTCGGTCAGTGCCGCCTTTTCATCTTCCAGCGGTACCCCGTCGAGTCCGCCACCCGGTCGATCGCATTGAAGTTCGCCGCGACGGCCGCGGTATCCACAAGCCCGGCCTCTCCCCACGATGCGGGCCAACAGCTGCGGCTGTGGCTTGCCTCGTTCGGCTATGTGTTGCTCTGCGCGCTGCGCCGGATCGTTCTGGCGCATACCCAGTTCGCCACCGCGACGTGCGACATGATCCGATTGAAACTTCGGACGATCGGGGCGCAGGTGCGGGTCAGCGTGCGGCGCGTCGTCGTGGAGATGGCGTCCGTCTGTCCCTTCCAGCACCGCGCCGATGCGGAGATGGGAGGGGTGTGTCCAGTTGGCGGCCAGTCATTGGTTCATCGGGCTGTTGATGGCACCCCAATCAAGAATCGCCCTCACGGCCAGGGCCAGTTCACGCGGCTCAGAAGGAATTTCCTTGCATTTCACCGAGTGAAATTGTCACGCTCCCTTTGCCGTGAAAACACGGCGGACCAGGCGCCAGCGAGGCGCCGGCCATAACGACGACAGGGAGTGCCTCATTATGTCATCAGGAAAACGCGCGGTGCCGCGTCGCTTTGTCATGGCCGGCGCCGGGGCGGCGCTGAGCCTGCCCGCCATCATCTCCGCCCGGGCCGGGACGACCTGGCCCGCCAAGCCAGTCCGCCTGATCATGCCCTATGCCCCGGGCGGGGCGGGCGACACGCTCGCCAGGCCCTGGGCCGAGAAACTGACCCATGCCTTCGGCGTCCCCTTCGTGGTGGAAAACAGGGGCGGCGCCTCCGGCACGATCGGGACGGAAGCCGCGGCCCGGTCCACGCCCGACGGGACCACGTTCCTGTTCACCCCCAACTCGGCGATCAACGTCGTGCCGCAGTTGCGGAAGGTGGGCTACGACGCCCGCCACGACCTGATGCCGGTCGGGCGGATCGGGGACGTGGTCGGCGGGTTCGGCATCCTCTCCAGCCTCGGCATACGGACCATGGGGGAACTGGTCACCTATGCCCGCCGCAATCCGGGCCGCATCGCCTATGGGTCGGCCGGCCTCGGCACCTCGACCCAGATGCGGATCGAGATGTTGAAAATACGCGCTGGCGTCGACATCCTGCATGTCCCCTATCGCGGCAGCGGGGACGCGCTGATCGACCTGCTGGCCGGCAGCGTGCAGATGATGAATGAGATCGTGATCTATCCGCACGTGAAGTCAGGCAAGCTCAATCTTCTGGCGGTCAACAACCCGACGCGGCACTGGGATTTCCCGGATGTGCCGACGATGACCGAGGCTGGGTATCCGGACTCCGACGTGCCGATCTGGTTCTCGGCCTGGGCACCGACCGGCACGTCGAAGGAGATCATCGCGATCTTCAACCAGAAGCTCGTCGAACTCTCCCGCGGGCCGGAAATGTCGCAGCGGATGCGGGAGATGAGCTTCATGCCAGCGATCCAGACGCCCGAGGAGATGGGCGCCTTCTTCAACAAGGACTGGGACGCCAATGCCCTGGTGATCCGGGAGGCGAAGATCACGCTGGTGTGAGCGGCGCAGGCCTCACGCGGGCCTGAACGGCGCGGGGGCGGGTTCGTCGCGGGAATAGCCCATGCCGCAGAACCCGCCGCCCATGTAGCGTTGTTCCTGCACCGGGTCACACGAGACTAGGCCCGCCAATTGCCCGGCAGAGGGATCGGCGCTGTCGTGAGGCGACCAGCCTACTGTCTTCCTCCCACTCGCGGGGCGACCGTGGCGGCGTCATCAGCATGACAACCGCCGCAGCGAGACCGGCGCCACCGGCCGCCACGGCGGATGCGCCTCCCACGGCTTTGAACGCGGCGGCTCCGGCCGCTCCGCTGCTGGCTGGATCGGTCATTGTTGCCTCCAAGGGATGAGTGGATGGTTCGAAGCGGCTGCGCCCCCAGAGCGGGCGTCAGCGGATTCCGCGCGCGGCAACTATGCCAGGATCGTCGTCCAGAACCGTGGAGCCTCGTCCGACGGCGGCGGCGCTTCGGCCTCGGAAACCAAAGCCTCCCGCACCATAGCGGCTACGCGGAACGTTCCGGTGCCGGCCAACAGAGCCTCCCGGGCCAGGGCCGCGACGCGAACAACGACGTCCGACGGCAAGGCCGCACCGCTGCCGGAAATCAGGGCCTCGCGGACGAGGCCGTTGACTCGGAACACCGGCGGCCCGGTGAGCAACGCCTCCCAGGCAAGTTTGGCAGCCCGGATAGTGGTCATCACGCGATCTTCAGCTCCGAGGTCGCGGCGTTCAGGCGCTGGAAGCTGGCGTAGATGCTGTTCGATGATATACCCAGTCGCTCATGGACCCTGGGGGTTCTGTTTGCCGATGAAATGGAAATTATCTGTGATCAGGCTCCGGATGTCGTCGCGATAATCGCCGAGATTGGCGAAGAACCGATCCACCGCCGCCTTGAAATCGGCGAAGGTGGGGAAGTACTCATTGTAGATGGTGCCACTACTGTCCGGTTGACGGCG
>DIUL01000020.1 GCA_002422345.1 Acetobacteraceae bacterium UBA6159 | reverse complement strand
TTCATAGCGTTGAACAGCCTTGGCGCCGGATACGTCTTGAACGGCGGGATAATCGCCGGAGGATACGGTGGCACCAGTGACACGGGCAACGCCGGAGGTTCCGGCGTGTCCCTCGCGGCCGGTGGCCAGGTGACGAATCAGGGCCTGATCCTCGGCGGCGGTGGCAGCACGGGTGGAACCGGCGGCGCCGGCGGCATCGGTGTCGATATCGTCGACGGGACCGTGGCAAATACAGGGACGATCACCGGCGGCGGTGGCGGCACGGGCGGCACCTACAGTGCCACCGGCGGGATTGGCGGTGTCGCCGTCCATGTGGCGGCCGGCATCCTGACCAATGAAGGCTGGGTCATCGGTGGCAATGGCGGTCGGGGTGGCGAACAGGGAATGAGTGGTGGTGGCGGCGCCGGCATCGCTCTCGACGCGGGCAACAGCCTGACGAACAACGGCCTGATCGCGGGCGGCAATGGCGGCTACGTCGGGGGCAATGGTGGAACCGGTGTCACGCTGGTGGCCGGAAGCTTGTCCAACGCCGGCACGATCGTCGGCGGCGGCGGCGGAAGCGCCGGGTATGGCTCTGGTGGCGGTGGTGGAGGCACGGGCGTCGCCCTCGACGCGGGTACCTTGACCAATGACGGAACCATCGCCGGCGGCGGCGGCGGCGGAGCCGGTCTCCATTATCCGACAGGCGGTGGCGGGTCGGGCGTCTCGCAAGCGTCCGGCAGCCTTCTGAACCGTGGAAGGATCGCCGGTGGCAATGCCGCGACTGGCGTGGGTTTCGGTGTCGGAACGCTGACCAATGAAGGCACCATCACTGGTGGTGACGGAGACCTGCAGTTCGGCGGCATGTTCCGTGGCGTCGGAGGCGCCGGAGTCCAGCTGAGTTCCGGTACCGTTATCAACCATGGCAGGATCAATGGCGGAACCGGCGGTTCCGGGTTCAGTTACGACAACCGTGACGCCGCGGGCATCCGGTTCTCCAACGGCGGCACCGTGCTCAATGCCGGCTCCATCGTCGGGGGCGCGGGCAGCGCACAGGATGGTGATGCCATCAACTTCGGCAACGGGCAGGCTCGGCTGATACTCCTGCCCGGAGCCTATCTTGGAGGCTCCGTCGTTGCCAACGCCGGCTTCGACAGTGTCATCGAATTGGCGAACGGCACCGGCCCCGGGGCGCTGTCCGGCCTGGGCGGTACCGTCACCGGCTTTGGCGCGGTCGAGTTCGACCTCCATGCGTCCTGGGTGATCGAAGGCAATACCGCGGGGTTGAGCACTGGCCAGACGATTACCGGATTTACCGATGATGACCTGATCAAACTGAGCGGCGTTACCGCAACCGGCGTGCTTTATTCCTCGGGCGTCCTGACGATCACGATTGAGTCCGGATCGGCCGAACTTCGCTTTACGGACCTGCCTGTTACGTTCACCGCGGCCAATTTCATTGTCCAGAACGTCGCGACAGGGGTTGACGTATCACTGGCCCCACCCTGCTTCGCCGAGGGCACCCGCATCCTCACCGAGCATGGCCCAATCGCGGTGGAGACACTCCGGATCGGTGACCGCATTCCCGTCCTGCTGGAAGGCGGGTTCCAGCCCATCCTTTGGATCGGCTTCCGTCACGTCGAGTGCCGTCGTCATCCGCGCCCAAGGGATGTCTGGCCGATCCGTGTCAGCCGCGGCGCCTTCGGCCCCGATCAACCGGTTCGGGACCTCTGGCTTTCGCCCGATCATGCCGTGTTCATCAACGATGTGCTGATCCCGATCCGCACCCTCACGAACGATCGAACGATCCGCCAGGAACCGAGGGACGAGGTCACCTATTGGCACGTCGAACTCGCCAGGCATGATGTGCTGTACGCGGAAGGTCTTCCCGCCGAAACCTACCTCGACACGGACAACCGGCGGAATTTCAGCAATGGCAACGGACCGGTGAGACTGCACCCGGATTTCGCTTCCTGTGTCCGGGAGGCCGCCGGCTGCGCGCCGCTGGTCGTTACGGGTCCGACGTTGGAGTCCGTGAAACAATCGTTGAACGGGATCGCCGAAAACGTCCGGCGCGGCGCGGTCCCAGCGGGGCAACGGCGCAAGGAAAAGCGCCCGGCCTGAGCGGGTCCCGGCCCTTGAGGCTGCCATAGCGCTGTGGCGGCCGAAGGGGCAACGCCCACGATTGTTACCGTCCAGATCACCGAAATCGTGGATGGCTCCCCCCTACTCCGCCGCCGCCTTCACATACCCATCCCGCGTCTGCGGCAGCTTCTTGTCCAGGATCGCGCTGGCCACGACGTTGCGCAGCACCTCGGCCGTGCCACCACCGATCGTGAACATCCGCACATCCCGCGCCATCCGCTCCAGCGGCAAATTGCGGGAGTAGCCGCGCGCGCCAAACACCTGCAACGCGTCATTGACGACGGCGATCGCGCTCTCACTGGTCAGGATCTTCGCCTGCGCCGCCATCAGCTTGTCCGGGAACCCATCCGCCCCGCTCGCCGCGGCCTTGTAGACCAGCGCCTGCGACGCGGCGATCCTGATGCTCATGTCCGCGAGCTTCCATTGCAGCCCCTGGAACTCATTGATCGGCCGCCCGAACTGCTCACGCTCCCCCGACCAGGCGAGCGCCGTCTCATAGGCCCCCTCCATGATCCCGAGCGCCACCGTCGCCGCGCCGACGCGCTGGGAGTTGTAGGCGTCCATCAAATCGGCAAAACCCTTCTTCAGCCCGCGCGGCGGCAGGACCAGGGCCTCGGGCGGCAGGTCCATCTCCTCGAACGCGATCTCCGCCTCGGGGATGCCGCGCAGGCCCATGGTCGGTTCGCGATGCACGATCCGCAGCCCCTGGGTTTCGTCCCGGATGGCGAGGAACCCGCCCACGCCCTCGAACTGGCCGTCCTGGTCGTAGACTTTCGCAAAGATCAAATGCAGCCGGCTGACGCCGCCACCCGTGATCCAATGCTTGCGCCCATTCATGACGAAGCGGTTGCCGCGCCGGTCCGCCCTCGTGGTCATCCCGCCGGCATCCGAGCCGGCATCCGGCTCGGTGATGCAGATCGCCGGCTTGTCGCCCGCGAGCACCATGTCCGCCGCCATCCTCTTCTGCGCTTGCGATCCATAGGCCATGACGGCGGAGATCGCGCCCATGTTCGTCTCCACCACGATGCGCGCGGTGACGGCGCAGACCTGCGCCATCTGCTCGATGACCAGCACGGCGTCCATCCAGCCCAGGCCCTGTCCGCCCAGGTCCTTCGGGATGGTCATGCCGATGAACCCGGCCTGCTTCAGGCGTTCGACATTGTCCCAAGGATAGGACTCGGTCCGATCGACCTCCGCCGCCCGCGCCTTGATTTCGCCCTGCGCCAGGTCCCGCGCCCTGCTTTCCAGCGCGCGCTGTTCGGCCGTGATCTCGATCCGCATTGTTTCCCCCGGGGTCTTTCCTGCCCGCCACATTAACGGCACGCTTCTTCAACGGGAACCCGACCCGAGGTTCGGCGCCGAGCGAGGATTCGCCAAGGGGAGAAACCAAGCTTGACGCCCCACCCCGCCGCCGTCATCAGTCCGACCGAAACAACCCGACGGACCAGGAGCCAGCCCGCACGCGATGACCAGGGGCCCAAGCCACGACTTCTCCCTGTTCACCCTGCTGCGGCGCGCCTTCGGCGGGACCTGGCGGGAACAATGGCGCTCACCGGAGCCGCAATCGGCCTATGATGTCGTCATCGTCGGCGCCGGCGGGCATGGCCTGGCCACCGCCTACTACCTTGCGGCCGAACACGGTATCCGCAACATCGCCGTCCTGGACAAGGGATGGCTGGGCGGCGGCAACACCGGGCGCAACACCACGATCATCCGTTCCAACTACCTCTGGGACGAGAGCGCCGCGATCTACGAGCATTCGGTGAAGCTCTGGGAAAACCTCTCCCAGGTGCTGAACTACAACGTCATGTACAGCCCGCGCGGCGTCATGATGCTCGCCCACAACATCCACGACATCCAGGTCTTCAAGCGCCACGTCCACGCGAATCGGGTGCAGGGCATCGACAACGAATGGCTCACGCCCGAGCAGGCCAAGGAATTCTGCCCGCCGCTGAATATCGAGCCCGGCATGCGCTACCCCGTCCTCGGCGCCGCCCTGCAACGGCGCGGCGGGACGGCCCGCCATGACGCCGTCGCCTGGGGCTACGCCCGCGCGGCCTCCGCCCTCGGCGTCGATATCATCCAGAACTGCGAGGTCACCGGCATCACCCGCGATCCCACCGGCGCGGTCACCGGGGTGGACACGACCCGCGGCTTCATCGGCGCGAACCGCGTGGGCGTGGTCGCCGCGGGTCACACCAGCGTCCTGATGGCCATGGCCGGCGTGCGGATGCCGCTGGAATCCTACCCGCTCCAGGCACTGGTCAGCGAACCGATCAAGCCGGTCATGCCCTGCGTCGTCATGTCGAACACCATCCACGCCTATATCTCCCAGTCCGACAAGGGAGAGCTGGTGATCGGCGCCGGGACGGATGTCTATACGTCCTACAGCCAGGCCGGCGGCCTGCACATCGCCACCCACACACTCGACGCGATCTGCGAGCTGTTCCCGACCTTCCGCCGCCTGCGGATGCTGCGGAACTGGGGCGGGATCGTCGATTGCACCTCCGACCGCTCCCCCATCATCGGCAAGACCCCCGTCCCCGGCCTGTTCGTCAATTGCGGCTGGGGCACCGGCGGGTTCAAGGCCACGCCAGGCTCCGGCCACGTCTTCGCCGCCACGATCGCCCGGAACGAGCCCCATCCCATTGCCGCCCCCTTCAGCCTGGAACGCTTCACCACCGGCCGCCTGATCGACGAAGCCGCGGCCGCCGCGGTCGCCCACTGATGCTGCTCATCCCCTGCCCCTGGTGCGGCCCCCGCCCGGAAAACGAATTCCGCCACGCCGGCCAGGCCCACATCACCAGGCCACCAGACCCCATGACCCTCAACGACGAAGCCTGGGCCGACTTCCTCTACATGCGAACCAACCCCAAAGGCTCCCACGCCGAACGCTGGCGCCACATCCACGGCTGCGGCCGCTTCTTCAACGCCGAACGCGACACCGTCACGGACCGCATCGCCCATACGTCGAAACCCGGAGGGTTGGGGCATGGGTGAGCGTTTGGGGAGAGGAAGGACGGGGCTCCGCCCCGAACCCCGCCAGGGGCTTTGCCCCTGGACCCCACCAAAGGCCGAGGCCTTTGGAAACCGGTCTGTTGGGGGGAAGGGAGGGGCCAACACGGACCTCTCACCGCCATGGTCGGCCCCTCCCTTCCCCCCAACAAAATGGTTCCAAGGGCTGTGCCCTTGGTGGGGGTCGAGGGGGCGAAGCCCCTCGTGGGGTATGGGGCAAAGCCCCACCCTTCCTCTCCCCACACGAGCTCTCTCATGACCCAGCCCTTCCGAGTGCCGAACGTCGGGCGTGTGGACCGTGGCGGGGTAGTGGGGTTCACGTTTGATGGGCGGGTGTTGTCCGGGTATGTGGGCGACAGTCTGGCCTCGGCGTTGTTGGCCAATGATGTTCATCTGGTGGGGCGGTCGTTCAAGTATCATCGGCCGCGGGGGATTCTCTCGGCGGGGTCGGAGGAGCCGAACGCGCTGGTGACCGTCGATCGCGGCGGTGGGCGGGTGACGCCGAACCTGCGGGCGACCCAGGTGGAATTGTATGAGGGTCTGGTGGCGCGCAGCCAGAACCGGTTTCCGTCCTTGCGGCTGGATCTCGGGTCGGTGGCGGGGTTGGCGGGGCCATTGTTGTCGGCGGGGTTCTACTACAAGACCTTCATGTGGCCGCCGGCCTTCTGGAAGAAGCTGTATGAGCCGGCGATCCGCGCCGCCGCGGGCCTCGGGCGCGCGCCGAGGCAGGCGGACCCGGACCGGTATGTGCATCGCTACGCCCATTGCGACGTTCTGGTGGTTGGCGGCGGACCGGCGGGATTGGCCGCGGCCTTGGGGGCAGCGTCGACGGGCGCGCGGGTGATTTTGTGCGACGAGCAGGCAGAACTCGGCGGGTCTTTGCTGTCCGAGCACGCGGCGACGATCGACGGATGGCCGGCCTCCGCCTGGCTGGCTGAGGTCGTGAAGTCCCTGTCCGGTGTCGCGACCGTGCTGCCCCGGACCACGGCGTTCGGCTGGTATCCGGACAACATGATCGGCCTGGTGGAGCGGGTGACGGACCATCTTGCCGACCCGGACCCCAACCTCCCGCGGGAGCGTCTGTGGCAGGTCCGGGCAGATCGGGTGGTGCTGGCCACGGGCGCGATCGAGCGGCCCTTGGTGTTTCCCCGCAACGACCGGCCCGGGATCATGCTGGCGGGGGCGGCGCGGACCTATCTGCACCGCTATGGCGTCAAGGTCGGCGCCCGGGCGGTTGTGGCGACGAACGATGACAGCGCCTATCTGGCTGCTTTGGACCTGCACGAGGCCGGAACCGTGATCGCCGGCATCGTCGACCAGCGCCCCCGCGCAGCCGGACCGTTGGTGGAGGCCGCGCGCGCCGCCGGCATACCCGTGCATGCGGGAGCGAATGTGACCTCCACCTCCGGTCGGCTGCGGGTGAATGCCGCGCGGGTGGCGAACGGGCCGTCCTCCATTCGCTGCGACACGGTGCTCATGAGCGGTGGGTGGACGCCCTCGGTGCATCTGTTTTCCCAGTCCCGAGGGCGGCTGCGCTACGATCCGGGCACGGGCACGTTCCTGCCGGGGGAAACCGCCGCGCGCGCGATCTCGGTGGGCGGCTGCGCGGGGGATTTCGACCTGTCCGTGTGCCTGGCGCGGGGGCATGAGGCCGGCAGCGGCGCGCGTCATCGGTTCGCCGTGCGGGGGATGCCGGCGGTTGCGCCCTCCACCCCACCGCGCGCCGCGATGGTGCATGGCAGGGCCTTCGTTGATTTCCAGAACGACGTGACCACCAAGGATCTGCGCGTCGCGACGCAGGAGGGGTTCCGCTCGATCGAGCACGTCAAGCGCTACACGACCACCGGCATGGCGACCGACCAGGGAAAGACGTCGAACCTGAACGCTTTGGCTAGCGTGGCGGACCTGGTGGGCGCCGCGCCACCGGATATCGGCCTGACCACCTACCGCCCGCCCTACACCCCGGTCACCTTCGGCGCGCTGGCCGGATCATCGCGCGGCGCGCTGTTCGATCCGATCCGCAGGACCCCGCTGCATGACTGGGCCGAGGCCCAGGGCGCGGTGTTTGAAGACGTCGGCACCTGGAAGCGCGCCCACTACTTCCCTCGCGCGGGTGAAACCATGCACGCCACCGTGGCGCGGGAGTGCCTGGCCGTCCGCTCCAGCGTCGGCATCTTCGACGCCAGCACCCTGGGCAAGATCGAGGTCGTGGGACCTGACGCGGCGGCCTTCCTCGATCGGATGTATCCCGGCGCGATGGCCTCGCTCGCCGTCGGCCGCTGCAAATACGCCCTGCTGCTCGGCGAAGATGGTTTCATCCGCGACGATGGCGTGATCGTCCGCATCGCGCCCGATCGTTTCCACGTCACGACCACGACCGGCGGTGCGGCCGGCGTGCTGCATCTGATGGAGGACTACCGCCAGACCGAATGGCCGGACCTGCGGGTCTGGCTCACCTCCACCACCGAACAATACGCCGTGATTGCCTTGCAGGGCCCGCGTGCGGCCTCGATCCTGGCGCCGTTGACCGAGGACGCCGACCTGGCCGCCATGCCTCATATGTCGGTGGTCTCCTGCCGGGTCGCGGGCGTGCCGGTGCGGCTGTTCCGCGTCAGTTTCAACGGGGAGATCGGGTTCGAGATCAACGTCCCCGCTGGCCAGGCGCGGTTCGTCTGGGACCAGATCATCGCAGCCGACCCGGCCATCACGCCCTATGGCACCGAGACCATGCATGTCCTGCGTGCCGAGGTCGGCTTCGTGATCGTGGGCCAGGAGACGGACGGGACGGTTATCCCGGACGATCTCGGCTTGTCCTGGGCGGTGTCGAAGAAGAAGCGCGACTTCGTCGGCAAACGGTCCCTGGTCCGGCCGGACATGCTGCGCCCGGACCGGAAACAACTGGTCGGGCTGCTGACACGTGATCCGAAGGTGTTGTTGGAGGAAGGCGCGCAGGTCCTGGCCTCCGCCGGGTCGCAGCCGAGCCTGGGGCATGTGACTTCGGCTTATGAGAGCGCGACGCTGGGCCGTTCGATTGCCTTGGCGTTGGTTGCGGGTGGGAGGGCGCGGATTGGCCAGATGATGGTCGTGCCGCTGGGGGAGCGGACGATCGAGGTCGAGGTGACCGCGCCGAAGTTCCTGGATGGGGGGTTGGTGACGGCGCCTCGTGGGTTAGTGACCGCGTCGGAGAAAATGGCGACTGGGCACGAAAGCATGGAGTTGGGTTCGGCAACGCCCCCCCTCCCCTTGAGGGCTTGGGCCGCAGAGCGGACCGAGGTCGGGGGGCGGGGGGGCAACGGCACGGACGGTGCCGCATCCCCTCAAACTACGGACAGTGCCGCTGCTACCCCTCCCCCCAACCTTGATCCGCTTCGCGGCTCAAGCCCTCAAGGGGAGGGGGGGCGTNNCCGCCCGTGCCCCCCGCCGCAACCCCCCTGCCCCGCGCCCTCACCGGCGACTCCCCCACCTCCGCCCTGGTGCGGATCACCGCGCTCGCCCCCACCACCCGCCTCTCCATCCACGCTGGCCCACAGGCCGCGACGGCCATCGGCCTCGCCGCCGGAGTCCTCCTCGGCTCCGCGCCCAACCGCACGGTTGTCTCCCGCGACAAAGCCGCCCTCGGCCTGGGGCCGGAGGAATGGCTCGTCCTCGCCTCCGAATCCGATCGCACCCTCGCCGCGACCGCCACAGCCGCCGGCGGAGACCATCCAGCCAGCGTCGTCGACGTCTCCCACCGCCATGCCTCGATCGAAATCACCGGCCCTCGCGCCGCCTGGTGCCTGAACGCGTTCTGCGCTTTGGACCTGCACCCAACGGCGTTCCCGATCGGNNGAAACCTTCCACATCGAGGTCGCGCGGTCCTTCGCGCATTACGTGTGGCTGTGCCTGGAAGACGCGCGCCGGGAATTTATCGATCCCCCGCCAACGTGCTAACAGCGTCCAGGCAGGACGGAGGAAACAATGGACTTCAAGGGCAAGGTTGCGCTGATCACCGGCGCGGGGAATGGCATCGGACGAGCCTCGGCGATCGGCTTCGCCAGCCGCGGCGCCAAGGTCGTGGTCGTCGACCGGGATGAGGCCGCGGGCAACGCCACCGCCGGCATCCTGCGCCAGCAGGGCGGCGACGCGCTGTTCGTCGCCGCCGACGTAACGAAATCGGCCGAGGTTCAGAACTACGTGAAGCTCGCCCTCGACGCCTACGGTTCGATCGACTGCTTCTACAACAACGCCGGGATCGAGGGGGCCATCGCCATGACCTCCGAATACGACGAGGAGATGTTCGACCGCGTGATGGCGGTGAACGTGAAAGGCGTGTTCCTCGGCCTGCGCCATGTGCTGCCGGTGATGATCCAGCAGAAGCGCGGCGCGGTGGTGAACACGGCCTCCGTCGCCGGCCTGGTCGGATCGCCGGGCATGCCCGCCTATACCGCCTCCAAGCACGCCGTGATCGGCCTGACCAAGACCGCGTCGGGCGAAGTCGCGCGCCTCGGCATCCGCATCAACGCGATCTGCCCCGGCCCGATCGATACGCGGATGATCCATTCCGTCGAGTCGATGATCAACCCGAACGATCCCTCCGGCGTCGGCGCCACCTACCAGTCCAACATTCCGCTCGGCCGCTATGGCACGGCCGAGGAAGTCGCCAACCTGGTGCAGTTCCTCTGCTCGGACCTGTCGTCCAACATCACCGGCGCGCAATACGTCGTCGATGGCGGCCGCACCGCGACGGGCGGGGCGGTTTCCAACTCCCTGGTGCGCTGATGCGCCGGCTGCTGTCCGTCCTGGCGTTCGTCCTGTTGATCGTCGGGACAGCGGCGGCCCAGAACCCGCCGTTCGAGGCGGTGGGCCGCTGGCAGTTCCGCCACACGGATGGCAGCCCCTTCATCGGGCGCCTGCTGCCAAACCAGACCGCCACCACCGATTTCGGCAAGGGCGAGCACGGCATCTGGCGCTGGCAGGGTACCGCCCTGCACATGATGTACACCGATGGCTGGGACGATGTCCTGACGCTGGAGGCCGACGGCCGCTTCATCAAGCGCGCCTGGGGCCCTGGCGCCGACCGGTGCGGCCCGCCGACCAACAGCGGGTCGGCTGAACGCCTCAGCGCCGATCCCGGCCCGCCTCTCTGACAGGAAAAGACACATGACCGGATTGCTCGACGGACGCCTCGCCTTGATTACCGGCGGCGGTTCCGGGATCGGAGAGGGCATCGCCCGCGCCATGGCCCATCACGGCGCAAGGGTGATCGTCGTCGATGTGAACGCCGACGGCGCGGCCCGGGTCGCGGCCGCGATCGGCGGGGATGCCGCGTCCTATGCCCTGGACGTGACCGACCGTGCCGCCTGCGACGCCCTGGCCGCCACCGTCCGGCGCGATATCGGCCCGATCTCGGTCCTGGTGAACAATGCCGGCATCATCCGGCGCGGCACGGTCGAGTCCGCCGCCACCCGCGCCGACTGGGACGCGACGATGGCCGTCAACCTCGACGGTCCCTACAACATGGTTACCGCCTTCCTCGATCAGTTGAAGGCGACCCAGGGCTCGGTCATCAATATCGGCTCGATCCAGAGCTTCGTGGCCCTGCCGAACTCCGCCGCCTATACCTCGTCCAAGCATGCGATCCGCGGCCTGACCAAGGCGCTGTCGATCGAGCTGTCGCCCCAGGGCGTGCGGGTGAACGCCATCGGGCCGGGCCTGATCTCCACGCCGCTGAACGCCGATGCGCGCCAGAACCCCGACTACATGAAGAACTTCGAGCATCGCATTCCGATGCGCCGCCTGGGTGAGCCCGCCGACATCGCGGGGCCGGCGGTGTTCCTGGCCTCCGACCTGGCGCGCTATGTGACCGGGGTCACGATGCCGGTCGACGGTGGGTTCCTCTCACTGTGATCCGTTCGGCGCGCACCCCGGTCCTGGAGATCGGCTACGCCGAACATGGTCCGTCCGACGGACCGGCGGCGATCCTGCTGCACGGCTTCCCCGACGACATCCATGCCTATGACGGTGTCGCGGGGCCATTGGCCGCGGACGGGATGCGCGTGCTGGTGCCGTATCTGCGCGGGTACGGACCGACACGCTTCCTCGATCCCGCGACGCCGCGATCCGGCCAGCAGGCGGTGCTGGGCGCCGATCTGCGGGACTTCATGGACGCGCTGGGGATCAAGCGCGCGATCCTGGGCGGCTATGACTGGGGCGGACGCGCGGCCTGCATCGTCTCGGCCCTGTGGCCGGAACGCGCGCGCGGCCTGGTCACCGTGGGCGGCTACAACATCCAGAACATTCCAGCGTCCTTGGCCCCCGCCTCGGCGGACCAGGAGATGCGGCACTGGTACCAATGGTATTTCAACACCGAGCGCGGGCGCGCGGGCCTGGCCGCCAACCGGCGCGACATCTGCCGCCTGCTATGGAAATTGTGGTCCCCCAACTGGGCCTTCGACGACGCGACCTATGACCGGACGGCCGACAGCTTCGACAACCCGGACTTCGTGGATGTGGTGATCCAATCCTACCGGCACCGCCACCAGAACGCCCCGGGCGATCCGGCGGTCGAAGCGATCGAGGACGCCCTGGTCGCCCAGCCCCCGATCAGCGTGCCCACTATCTGCCTGCACGGGGCTGAGGACGGGGTCGGCCCGGCCGCGACGTCCGAGGGCGCGCGCAAGCATTTCACCCACCGCTACGAACGCCGCGTCATTCCGGTCGCCGGCCACTTCCTGCCGAACGAGGCGCCCGAGGCCTTTGTCCAGGCTGTCCGCGACCTTATGCGCTCGACCCTGGCGTAGTTTCGAACAGGCGCGCGAGGAACCCGTCATCCCCGAACGCGCCTGATTTCGACACGATCCGCCGGCCGTCCCATCGCCCGCCCTTCAGGATGGATGTCGGCACGCCGGGCTCGATCTCTCCATCCACGTCCAAACGGTGCGCGCCCAAGATGCCGCAGACCGCGCGCAGGGTTTCACCGCCGCTGACGAACAGGACGCCGGGGCGTTGGGCGTCGCGCAAGATGGCGGCGAAACCGGCGGCGATGATCCCGGCTGCCAGCGTCCGGTTGGCGCCTGCCGGCACCGGCACGGTCCGCGCGGAGGGCGCCGCCGCGACCTGCCGGCGCGACACCGGGTGATCCGAGCCGATCAGCGCCAGGATGGGGCCTTCCAGCGTCGGGCGGCTAACCGGACGGCGACCGACCAGGGCGCCGGCGAGGCCCGCGGTGCCGCACCACAGGACGCGTCCGGGCAGGCGCCGCCCCTCGGCCACGATGCGGTCGAGGTCGGCATCCGTCTCGGCGTCCCGCATCGGCACCGGCATGGGCGGGGCGTCGACCATCCCGCCATCGCGCAGCCATTGGCGTCCGTTGCGGGTGATACGACCTTGGAAGGGAAAAGCCGGCGCGAAGATGCAGTGATCGAACGCGGACAGGCTCACCGCCAGTTCGGTCGCGACGTGTCCCCGCAACAGGCTGTCGACCTTGCGAAACGCGATGTCCGCGCCGGCGAGGAACGGGGCCAGCCGAACGGCTGTGGCGCGTGCCTCGGCTTCGGTTCGTTCCCGCGTCGCGCTGTCGATCGCGATGGTTCCATTCGCAACGGCCGCTTCCGACCAGACCGTGGGCACGACGCCGACCAGCGGCACGAACCGCGCCGCGGTATCCAGCGCCCCGGTCAGGTCATCGGCGACGATCCGCAACACCGGCGCGCGCCCGTTGGTTCCGTTCTTGACAGCAACGTCCAGGGGCATCGACCCGTCTTGCATCCCGACCTCCTCCCCTGGGTAGCACCAGCGCTGGTCCCGCGCGCCTTCCCGCCATCCCTTGCCCGCTGTATAGCAGTTACCGAACACCAATCACCGCGCAACGGCCGATGGCCGTGGAGGGATGTCGATGCGACAGATCACCCTGGTGGGCTTCCTGCAAGCCCAGAACTGCACCAACTTCGTGGGGTCCTGGCGCCATCCCGAAGCGGCGCAGGATTTCACCAGCGCCGAATACTACCGCCGCATCGGCCGAGCGCTGGAAGCCGGCAAGTTCCACCTCGGCTTCTTCGATGACCGCCTGGCGATGCCCGACCTGTTCGGCGGCGACCACGGCCCAACCGTCGCCAACGGCATCCGCTGCGTGAAGATGGACCCGGTGACGATCCTGACCGTCATGGGCATGGCGACCGAGAAGCTGGGCCTCGGCGCCACCTTCTCCACCACCTATTTCGAACCGTTCCAGATCGCCCGCATCTTCGCCACGCTAGACCTGATGACCGAGGGACGGGCGGCGTGGAACGTGGTGACGTCGATGAATGATGGGGAGGCCCGGAACATGGGCCACGAATCCCACAAGGATCACGACCGCCGATACGACCGCGCCGATGAGATGATGGAAGTCGTCATGGGCCATTGGGGCACGTGGGAGGACGGGTCCATCGTCGCCGACAAGGAAACCGGGCTGTTCGCGCATCCCGACAAGGTGCATCGGCTGGATCATCGGGGCGAGTTCTTCTACTCGCGCGGACCGTTTACCGTGCCGCGCTCGAAACAAGGCCATCCGGTGGTCATCCAGGCCGGGCAGAGCGGCCGCGGCAAGGCCTTCGCCGCCCGCTGGTCGGAATGCGTGTTCGTCAACTACCACAGCCTGGAACAGGCCCGCCGCGACTATGCCGAGTTCAAGACGATGGTTGCCGCCGCCAACCGTGACCCCGAGAAGGTGTTCGTCTGCGCCGGCGTCTATCCGGTGGTGGCCGAAACCCGCGCGGAGGCCGAGGACAAGGCCGCCCTGATCGACAGCCTGCCCAAGGAAATCGACAGCCTGGCGCTGCTGTCCGAGGTGCTGAACTTCGACTTCGCCAAGCAGCCGATCGACAAGCCCTTCACGCAGGAGGAGATCGACAGTTGGACCGGCGTTCAGGGCATGCGCGACCGGATCAAGCGGGAACTTGGCAATCGGCTGCCGACGCCTCGGGATTTCATCAACATCACCCATCGTGGGACATTCCACGATCACCCCCGCTTCGTCGGCAGCGTCAAGGACGTGGCGGACGGGATGGAGGAATGGTTCGTCACCCGCGCCTGCGACGGGTTCGTGGTCGCGGCCGGGTACGTGCCGGGCGGGTATGAGGAGTTCAGCACGATGGTTGTGCCGGAACTGCAACGCCGCGGGCTGGTGCATCAGGATTATGCGGGTACGACGCTGCGGCAGAACCTGGGGCTCGAGCGGCCGGATGCCGGGTCCTGGAAGAAGTGGCACCACGGGTAGGGGCTGGGGCATCCCACCGTCCGGGGTGATCCGGGTGCCCCACACCCGTCATCCCCGCGCTTGTCGCGGGGACCATTCGCCGCACAGTGCTGGGGATGGTCCCGGGACAAACCCGGGATGACGAAGTGGGGCGGCCGGTGTCCCACACCCGTCATCCCCGCGCTCGTCGCGGGGACCGTTCGCGGCAGGATGCTGGGGAGGGTCCTGGGACAAGCCCGGGATGACGAAGGGGGACGGCCGGTGCGCCACATCCGTCATCCCCGCGCTTGTCGCGGGGACCATTCGCCGCACGGTGCTGGAGT
Source organism: Acetobacteraceae bacterium UBA6159 (assembly GCA_002422345.1). Taxonomy (GTDB): domain Bacteria; phylum Pseudomonadota; class Alphaproteobacteria; order Acetobacterales; family Acetobacteraceae; genus Rhodopila. The sequence goes on along the minus strand of DIUL01000020.1, from coordinate 15,323 downwards.
TGGTCCCGGGACAAGCCCGGGATGACGAAGTGGGACGGCCGGTGCGCCCCTCCCCCTTACCGCGACAACTCCTTCGTCATCGCGTCGATCCCGTTCACCGACAGCGGATACATCCGCCCTTCCATCAGCTCACTGATCATCCCGATCGAGCGGACATGCCCCCAGCTTCGTTGCGGGGTCGGGTTGATCCAGGCATTGTGCTTGTACTGCCGCTGCAGACGTTCCAGCCAGACCGTGCCGGCTTCCTCGTTCCAGTGCTCCACGGACCCGCCGGCCATGGTGATCTCGTAGGGGCTCATGGCCCCGTCGCTCACGATCACCAGCTTGTAGTCCGGCCCATAGGTCCTCAGCACTTGCCAGGTCGGGATGGTTTCCTCGTGCCGGCGGCGGTTGTGCTTCCACAGGCGTTCGTAGGGGAAATTGTGGAAGTAGTAGTGTTCCAGGTGCTTGAACTCGGACCGCGCGGCCGAGAACAATTCCTCGGTCGCCTTCACGTGATCGTCCATCGAACCGCCGATATCCAGCAGCAGCAGGACCTTCACGTTGTTGTGCCGTTCGGCCACCATCTTGATGTCCAGCAGCCCCGCGTTCTTGGCGGTGGAGCGGATGGTGTCCGAGATATCCAGCTCGGTCGCCGCCCCTTCACGGGCGAAGCGGCGCAGCCGGCGCAGCGCGACCTTCATGCCGCGGGTGCCAAGCTCGATCGTGTCGTCGAGGTCCTTGAACTCCCGCTTGTCCCAGACCTTGACCGCGGTGCGGTTGCGCGACTTGTCCTGGCCGATGCGGACGCCCTCGGGGTTGTAGCCATAGGCCCCGAAGGGAGATGTCCCAGCCGTCCCGATCCACTTGTTGCCGCCCTGGTGACGGCCCTTCTGTTCTTCCAGAAGCTGCTTCAGCCTGTCCATGATCGCATCGAACCCGCCCAGGGATTCGAGCTTCTGGATCTCCTCCGGCGTCAGCATCTTCTCGGCCAGCTTCTTCAGCCATTCGACTGGCAGGTCCTCGACCTTCACACCCTCGGGCGGTTCAAGGCCCTTGAAGCAGGCGGCGAAGACCCGGTCGAACTTGTCGAGGTGCCGTTCGTCCTTCACCAGGGTCGCGCGCGCCAGATAGTAGAAGTCGTCGACGCTGTAATCCGCGACTCCGGCCTTCATCGCCCCCATCAGGGTCAGATATTCGGTGATGGAGGCCGGCAATCCGGCCGAACGCAGGCCCAGGATCAGGTGCGTGAACATCAGGCCCCCCGGCGCGCCAGGAAGGCCAGGCGCTCAAACAAATGCACGTCCTGCTCGTTCTTCAGCAGCGCGCCATACAGCGGCGGGATCGTGAGCTGCTTTTCGTTGGAGCGCAGCGCCTCGACAGGCATGTCCTCGACCATCAGCAGCTTCAGCCAATCGAGCAGTTCCGACGTCGCGGGCTTCTTCTTCAGGCCGGGGACTTCGCGGACCTGGAAGAACACGTTCAGCGCTTCGCGCGCCAGGTCCTTGCGGATGTCGGGGTAATGCGCCTGGACGATCTGTTCCATCGTCTCGCGGTCGGGAAAGCGGATGTAATGGAAGAAGCAGCGGCGGAGGAACGCGTCGGGCAGCTCCTTTTCGTTGTTCGACGTGATGATCACGACCGGACGATTCTTCGCCTTGATCGTCTCCCGCGTCTCGTAGACAAAGAACTGCATCCGATCGAGTTCGAGCAGCAGGTCGTTCGGGAACTCGATATCGGCCTTGTCGACCTCATCGATCAGCACCACCACGGGATGGTCAGCGGCGAAGGCCTCCCACAGCTTGCCCTTGATGATGTAGTTGGAAATGTCGTGGACCCGTTCGTCGCCCAACTGCCCGTCGCGCAGACGGGACACGGCGTCGTACTCGTACAGGCCCTGCTGCGCCTTGGTGGTGGACTTCACGTGCCACTCGATCAGCGGATAGCCAAGCGCCTCGGCGATTTCGTGGGCGAGGACGGTCTTGCCGGTGCCGGGTTCGCCCTTGACCAGCAAGGGCCGCTGCAACGTGACCGAGGCGTTGACCGCGACCTCGAGATCGCGTGAGGCGATATAACGTTCCGTACTCTTGAATCCGGCCACACTGGGCTCCCTTGCATTCGTCTGGGGGGATTGTCGGGAAAACGGCGGCTTAGGGCAATCCCTGGACAGCCCCCCTTGGGAGGACGCCGTTCAGGCGGTGGCGAAGCGCGCCTCGTGCCGCTTGACCTGGTGGTTGTAGTTCGCCCGGTACTGGTCGCTGACCGACTGGTGCACCGCGAGTGCGGCGGCGTCGCGTTCGGCCTTGGGCGGCTCGATCAGGTCGAAATGACCGTAGGTGTCCTCTCCGCGGACCAGCATCGCCTTGCAGCGGACGGGGCCGTCCACGCGCACATGGGTCGGGATATAGTTCAGGCCGATGCCGATCCGCCGGTGGGCGGCGTGATTGCGGGCGGAACGATGGATCGCGAATTCGTGGTGCAGGGAAAACTCGCCCGCCCGAAGCGCCATGGCGACGGGCTTGGATTTGTCGAAGTCCTCGGTGATCGTCTGCCCGGCGCGGTTGATGCTGTGCTTGAGGCCGAGCGCGGCGTGGCTGAGCTGGCGTGGGACGCCGTTGAAGGAGACGTGTTCCATGCAGCCGGCCTCCCGGCTCGCGTCGGTGATGGCAACCCAGGCGCAGACCTGCTCATTCGGGGTCAGGCCGAAATAGGTGCCGTCCTGGTGCCAGGCGGCGAAGGTTTTGGAATCCGGTTCCTTGATGAAGAACGTGCTGGTCCAGACCAGGATATTGGGCCCGATCACGTCCTCCACCGCGTCCAGGATGCGGGGATGGCGGATCAGGTCGGCGAACCAGGGGGAATGGGCATGCCCGTGGGAGCGCCATTTCGGGTCGCCCTCGGCGATGGGGCCGCCGATCTCCGCCTCCAGCCGGTTGACGCCCGCGAGGCAGGCCTCGACCTCGGCCGGGGTCAGGCCGGGAAAGGGAGAGACGAAGCCATTGTGCCGGTAACTGGCGAGCTGTTCCGCCGTGAGCGCCTTCATGGATGGATCCCCGTGCATTGTTCGATTGCCCGCAGGTTCACGGCGGGCCGGCCCGGTTGTCAATCACGGAGACATGTCAATTGTTGCTTCAGGCAAACAAAAGGGGGCATGCCATCCTGAATGGCGCCCCCCTTTTCAGCTCGGACGGATGCGGCCGCATCGACGCCCGAACTGCGTGATCATGTGGAGAATGCGTGGTCTTTCAATACGTTGCCGGCGCCACGCCGATCGGCAACTTAGCAACTACCCGGTGGAGTCATGATGTCTAGTCACCCTCCTGGCTGGCCATTATGGCAAGTCGGAGCCTGCGCCCGCCCGAGCGCCGGTGTCAAGAAAAACCGAACATCGGTTCAACCAACCGACCGGCCGCCATCGACATACAGATTGACCCCGTTGATGTAGGATCCGGCCTCCGAGCACAGCAGCAGCGCCGCCCCAGCCAGATCGTCGGGACGGCCCAGGCGCCCGACCGGAATACGCTCCACCAGCATCGCTTCCTCGGTCACCATCTGGTCGCGGTTGCGCGCGGTGCGGATGGCGCCGGGAGCCAGATTGTTCACCGTGATCCCCTGCCCGCCGAACTGGCGCGCGAGGTTCCAGGCCCAGTTGAGCTGCGCCGCCTTGGTGCCGGCATAGACGAGCATCCGCGGATGCGGGCGGACCTGCTGCACGCTGCCGATCGTCAGCACCCTGCCCCACCCGCGGTCGGCCATCGGCGGCAGCAGGCCCTGGAACAGCTCCAGCGTCGTGCGGAGGTTCACCGCGATCTGGCGGTCGAAATGCTCCCGCGTGATCTCTTCCAACGTCTCGGGCAGTTCGATCGAGGCGTTCAGCACCAGGATATCCACCGGCGCCCAGGCGGTGACCGCCGCGGCAAGGGTCACGCCGGCGTCGGCGAGGGTAAAATCCTGCCCGAAGGCGCGGGCCTGGCCGCCCGCGTCGGTGATCTCGGCCACCACGGCAGCGGCGTCGGCCGCTTCCTGCTCGGTCCCCGCATGGTGGATGGCAAGCCGAGCGCCGGCGCCGGCGAGGGCAAGGGCGATGGAACGGCCGATTGCCCGGCGGGCGCCGGTCACCAGGGCGGTGCGGCCGGTCAGGCGGAACGGGGCGAAAGGATCAAGGGTCATGGCGCGAGGTCCGTGTTGGTCCCGCCCGTTCTACCGCCCCCAGCCCTCCGGCGCGACCGGCTGGACCGGCCGGCTCATCCCCGGCAGGATGCGGGCCTGATTCGGGAAGGAAATAGTCTCATGGCGCGCGTGCCCTATCTGGAACCGTCCGACCTCGCGGAAGCCGACCGCGACCTGCTGAAGCGGCCGATCTGGCTGTTCAAGGCGCTGGTCAACTCCCCCAACGCCGCCCGCGCCTTCCATGGGCTGGGTAACTACATCCGCTATGGCAGCAAGCTGGACATGCGGCTGCGCGAACTGGCCATCCTGCAGGTCGGCTTGCTCGCCAAATCCCCCTACGAATGGTCCCACCACGTCAAGCTCGGCCTCGACTTCGGGGTTTCCGAGGCCGACGTCCACGCCCTGATCGACGACACCGCCGGCAAACCCACCAATCTGGATGAGGTGTCCAAGCTCGTGCTGAAGGGCGCGCGCGAGATGACGACCGACGGTGAAATGACCGCCGAGACCTTCGCCGCCTGCCAGGCCGCGTTCGGGAATGAGCAGGCGGTGGACCTGACCATCACGATCGCCTTCTACAACGCCGTCGTCCGGGTCCTGGGCACGCTGAAGATCGACGTGGAGCCGGAATACCAGCCCTACCTCGACCGGTTCCCCCTGCCGGCATAAATCTCGCCTGCGGCGCGCGACCATGGTAGCGTTCCGGCCATGGTCGCCGCGTTGAAAACTCCCGATCCGATGTCGCTCGCCGAGTTCCTGGCCTGGGATGCCCCGGATGATGGGCATTGGCAGCTTGTGGACGGGGAAGCGCGCGCGATGGCGCCGGCCAGCCCGGTCCATGCCGCCATCCAGAACGAACTGGGCAGTCTGCTCCGCAACCACCTGCTGGCCACCGGCGGCAAATGCCGAGCTCTGGCCAATCCGGGGGTTTTGCCGCGCGTCCGCTCGGACAGCAATTTCCGGATCCCGGACCTCGCCGTGACCTGTTCGCCCCTGGCGCGGGGAGAAAGCTCGATCAGCGATCCGATCCTGCTGATTGAAATCCTCTCCCCCAGCAACCAGGCGGAAACCTGGGCGAATGTCTGGGCCTACACGACCATCCCCAGCGTGCGGGAGATCGTGGTGATCCGCACCGCCACGATCGGCGCACAAATCCTGCGCCGGGGCGCGGACAACACGTGGCCCGAGGTGCCCCTTGGCATTGAGGCAGGCGACATGACGCTGGAAAGCATCGATTTCCGCGCGCCGGTCGCCTCGCTCTATGCCGGTACGTGGCTGCAGGACGAAGACTCGACACCGAACTGACCGGCGGGGCTGCAACCCGCGCCGCCGCATCCCCATATCCCGGTCGCCATTCCAGGAGACCGCCCGTGAAGATCGGTGTGCCGCGCGAAATCAAGACCCACGAATACCGTGTGGGCATGACCCCCGCCGGGGTCCGGGAAGCCATCCATCACGGCCACGCCGTGTTCGTCGAACGCAACGCCGGCAACGGCATCGGTTGCGGAGACGACGCCTACCGCGCCGCCGGCGCCACCGTCCTGGATACCGCCGAAGCGGTCTTTGCCGCCGCCGACATGATCATCAAGGTCAAGGAACCGCAACCCCAGGAAATCGCCCGCCTGCGACCGGACCAGGTCCTGTTCACCTACCTACACCTTGCCGCCGACCGCGCGCAGACCGATGCGCTGCTGGCCTCGGGTGCGGCCTGCATCGCCTATGAGACGGTGACCGACCGTGCCGGCACCCTGCCTCTGCTCTCGCCCATGAGCGAGGTGGCAGGCCGCATGGCCGTGCAGGTTGGCGCCCACTGCCTCGAACGCGAACAAGGTGGCGCCGGCATCCTGCTGGGCGGTGTCCCGGGTGTGCCTCCCGCCAAGGTGGTCGTCCTCGGAGGCGGTGTATCCGGCACCAATGCCGCGCGCATGGCGGTGGGACTGGAGGCCTCGGTCACCATCATCGACAAGTCCCTGCCCCGACTGAAGGAACTCGACCTGCAATTCGGCCCGCGCGCCACCACCTTGTTCGCGACGACCGAGGCGATCGAGCAGGCCGTGCTCGCCGCCGACCTGGTGATTGGGGCCGTGCTGGTGCCGGGTGCGGCCGCGCCGAAACTGGTGACACGGGACATGGTGCGGCGGATGCGGAACGGCTCGGTGCTGGTGGACATCGCCATCGACCAGGGCGGCTGCTTTGAAACCAGCCGGCCGACGACGCACTCTGCCCCGACCTATGTCGAGGACGGCGTCGTGCACTACTGCGTGACGAACATGCCGGGGGCGGTGGCCCGAACATCGACCTTCGCTTTGACCAACGCCACCCTGCCCTTCGTGCTGGCGCTGGCCGACAAGGGCTGGCGGCGGGCGATGGCGGATGACGTGCATCTGCTGGCCGGGCTCAATATCCAGGGCGGCCAGGTCACCCATGGCGCCGTGGCCGAGGCCTTCGGCCTGGCGCATGTGCCGGCCGTGACCGTGATCAGATAGCAGGCGCCACCGCTTCGGCCCTGGGCCTCGCGCCGATCACCCGGCGCCGCAGCCAGGGGCAGAAGCCCGTCTCCAGCACAAGCCAACTGCCATAGGCGAGGGCCAGGGACACCGGCAGGGCGATCGCGGCCAGCACGACCTGCGAGCCCTGCCCGGCCATCTGGTCCAGCCCCAGCACGACCAGCAGCCGGCGGGACAGCGCGATGCCAGGCACATGCCACAGGTAGAAGCTGTAGCTGATCGTCCCCAGCGCCACGAGCGGCCAGCGCCGCAACAGCCAGCCCAGGGGTCCGGTTCCGTTCACCACGCCCTGCATGAACAGGGTCGCGGCGACCACGGCCACGCCGGCCAGCGGCAGGCGCCCGTCGCCGGCCCAGTCGATCATCGTCGTCCACACCATGTGGGTCGAGCCCGTCACCGCCTGGATGCCACCCCAGGTGGCCAGCATGGTCACCAGCATGATGATCGGATAGCCGGCGAGAAACCGGGTCAGGGCGAACCTCCGCACCAGTCCGCCCGCCACCAGGACGCCCGAGACGAAGAACAGGCCGCGCGGATAATGCACCAGCAGAACCACCGCGACCGGTACCCACAGCACCGCCGCTCGCCGCCAGCCCATCCGGCCGATCAGGTACCAGGCGATGCCGCAGAATGTGTAGAACACGACCTCGTAGCTGAGCGACCAGGCCACCGGGTGGATCAGGAACATGTTGATGAAACCAGGCAGGGCCAGCAGATTCGCCGGGATCGACCACAGGACGGTTTCAAGCGAATGCAACGCGAAGTCACGATGGCGGAACAGAAGTCCCCAGGTCAGGCTGACCGCGATCGCCGGCCACAGCACGGGATAGATCCGCACCGCCCGGTCGACCAGGAACACGCCGGCATTGGGCGCGCGATGCAACGAACCCATGATGACGAAGCCGCTGATGCAGAAGAACAGATCGACGCCATATTCGAGGGTATGCAGCCCCGCGGCGAAGGGACCCGAATGGACGAAGTCAAAGGTTTGAACCTCTGACCGGATCACATGGTAGACAAACACAAACATCGAGAGCAGCCCACGCGCGCCCTGCACGTATAGATTGACGTTATGATCCGGCTGTCCCGCCTGACGTTGCATCGAGTTGGTTTCATCTCCATCGCGGAACGGAACGTCGCGATGGGATACTCAATGGCAGCATTCCCGCCGACATCCAAGGATTCCATGCCGGAATGATAGAATAGTAGCCAATCGCAACGATCTGGCACACGGGCGGCTGCCACCGTATCGTGTCACCGTTACAGACGGATCCCTGACACATGCGTGCAACGCGATCTGGCCGAAGCATGACAATTGTCAAGGCATGCGACCTGCCCCGCGCGTGACCGGTTCGACGGTTGCGCGCAAAACTAAGATGGAGTCATCGCGACGATCGGCGGGCGGGCGTTCAGCGCGTCCTTGTCGAAGCCGGCCACCTGCTTGTAGGCGGCCGCGGTGCCTTCCAGTTCGGCCGAGCTCAGAACATCCTCGATCCGGGTGTAGCCTTTCGGGGCGCGCTGTTCGACAAGCTGCATCACCTGCTCCGGCCCGTTGCCGCGATTGGCCAGCACGATCCGCGCGGTGGCGGGGCGGCGTTCGGCCTCGTAGGCCTCCAGCGCGGCGGTCGTGGGGCCCAGCCGCAGGATTTCCCGCGCCAGCACCCGCGCGTCGAGGATCCCCTGGGACGCGCCGTTGGAGCCGATCGGATACATTGCATGCGCCGCCCCCAGCAGCGTCACCCGACCGAAGGTCCAGCGGTCCAGCGGGTCACGGTCGACCATCGGATACTCGAAGCAGCGATCCGCGCCCCGGATCACGGCGGGCACATCCAGCCAGTCGAAGCGCCAGGATTCGAATTGCGGCAGGAAGTCTTCCAACTGGCCGGCGCGGTTCCAGTCCTCCCGCCGCCAGGCCTGGTCGGGGCGGAACTTGCGTTCGGCGATCCAATTGATCACCGCCTCACCCTGGTCATGCGCGGCGCGGGAGATCGGATAGGCCACGAATTTCTGGAACTCATGCCCGGCCATGATCATGCTGCGTCCGGTCAGGAAGGGCTTGGCCCGGGTCACGCCGCGCCACAGGATCGCGCCGTTCCAGATCGGCGGCCCCTCGTTCGGATACAGGCTCGCGCGGACGGTGGAATGGATGCCGTCGGCCGCGATCAGCAGCGATCCGTCGGCGGGTCCCAGGTCGGCCCCGGTGCGGCGGTCGGTGAACCAGGCGCGCACGCCGGTCACGGTTTCCTCCCACCGGGCCAGGTGATGACCGGTCAGAATGCGGTCGGGTCCGAGACGTTCGCGCGCCGCCTCCAGCAGGATCATCTGCAGTTCGCCGCGGTGGATCGAGAATTGGGGCCAGTTGTAGCCCGCCTCCCGCCCGCGCGGTTCGCGCCAGATCGGCTGCCCGCGGCGGGAGAAATAGGCCAGTTCGGCCGTCGGGATGCCGGTCGCCGCCAGCCGGTCGAGCAGGCCCAACTCGGTCAATTCCCGGACGGCGTGCGGCAGGGTGTTGATCCCGACGCCCAGCGGTTCAATGGTGGCAACCGATTCGAAGACGCGGCAGTCGACGCCGATCTGATGCAGACTGAGCGCCGTGGTCAGGCCGGCGATGCCGCCCCCGATGATCATAACCGTCATGCCCACCCCTCGCGCAAGGTCTTCCGATGCCAGTCTATCCCACAGCCTCCGGCCCCCTTGAAGTGCTGGAGTGGGGCGATGGCCCGACCCTGGTCCTGCTGCTGCATGCCGCCGCGGCGGGACCTGGCAGCCTGTCGGGGCTCGCCAAGGCGCTGACGGGACCGGGCCGGCGGATCGTGGCGCCGGCGTTGCACGGGTACGGCGGGACCCTGGTCGCCGGCGCGGATGATCCGATGGCGGCCCATGTGACCGTGGCCCGCGCGGTCCTGGAGCGCTACCCAGCGGAACGGCGGGTCGTGATCGGGCACTCGATGGGCGGCCTGGTGGCCCTGCTCGCGGCCCCGCCGGTCGATGCCATGGTCGTCTATGAGCCGATCGTGCTGGGCCTGCTGCGCGATGATGATCCCGCGGACCTGGCCGCCCGGGACTGGGACCGCGCGATCGTCGCCGAACTCGAACGCCATATCGCGGCCGGCGAGCCCGAGGCTGGCATTCGCGTGTTCGTCGAGGCCTGGAACGAGGTTTTGTGGGGCGCCCTGCCCGCCTCGGTCCGCGCGCGGTTGATCGCGGCGGCGCCGGCGATGGCACGGGAAATCCGCGCCGGTTCGTCCCGCCCGCTCGCCCTGGAGCGGATCGAGGCGCCCTTGCTGATCCTGCAAGGATCGGCGTCCCCGGCCATCACCGCCCGGATGACCGCGCGCCTGCATGCCGGGGTACCCGGGTCCCGCCGGGTGGTGCTGGACGGATGCGGGCATATGGGGCCGGTGCAGGCCTCGGCGGCCATGGCGGCGGCGATCGAAGCAGCGAGTGTGTTGGGCGCGTAGGGAAGGTCTTGCTGGATGGTCGGGTTTGATATACATTGATCAAAGTAGATTAAAGGAACCCGGACCATGCAGATCGGCAAATGGGGGAACAGCCTGGCCATCCGCCTGCCCTCCTCGCTCGTGGACCGGCTGGCGCTGAAGGAAGGCGACAACGTCCAGATCGAGGTCGCCGATCCCCAGCGATTTCGTATCGCGCGCGACACGCGCCAGGATGATGCGCTGGCCGCCCTGGAAGAACTCGGCTGGACCTTGCCCGCGGATTTCAGCTTCTCCCGCGAGGAGACGCATGAGCGCGAGGCGTGAGCGCGTTCCTCGACACCGATATCCTGATCTACGCCGCCGCCCAGCAGGACTCCCGCTCCGCCGTCGCACGGGACCTGCTGCGCCGGCGCTGCATGATCAGCGTCCAGGTTCTGAATGAGTTCGCTGCCGTGGCCCATCGCCGCCTAGGCAAGCCGTGGGGGGAGATCAACCGGGCCCTGGGCGCGATCCGCGCCCTTTGCCCGCCGCCCTTGCCGATCACGCTCGACGCCCACCGCCTGGCGCTGCGGATCGCGGAACGGACGGGGTATCGGTTCTACGACTCCCTGATCCTGGCCAGCGCCCTGGAGGGCGGCTGCGGGACCGTCTACTCCGAGGACATGCAGCACGGGCAGCGGATCGAGAACGCGCTGACCATCGTCAACCCGTTCCGCGACCGGAGCTGAGCCCGCTCACCCCACCCGCACCAGCCGGTGATGCTTCCGGCCCGATGACAGCTTGATCGCCCCATCCCGCAGATCGGCGGGGGACACCACCCGCCCCTCATCCGTCACCGCCTCATCATTCACCCGCGCGCCACCGGAGCGGATCAATCGGCGCGCCTCTCCGTTGCTGGCGGCGAGGCCGGACAACGTGAACAGGCGGAACGCCGGAATGCCGGCCGCGAGATCATCTGCTGACACATCGATACTCGGCAAATCCTCCGCTGCCTCCCCTTCCTCGAAGGCACGCCGAGCGGTTTCGGCGGCGGCGGTGGCGGCTTCGCGGCCGTGGCAGAGGGCGGTGGCCTCGGTGGCGAGGATTTTCTTTGCCTCGTTGATCTCCGCCCCGCCCAGGCTTTCCAGGCGGGCGATCTCGTCCAGCGGCAGGTCGGTGAACAGGCGCATGAAGCGGCCGACATCGGCGTCTTCCGTGTTGCGCCAGAACTGCCAGTAGTCATAGGCCGGCACGCGATCCGCGGTCAGCCACACCGCCCCCTGCGCCGTCTTGCCCATCTTCGCGCCGGAGGATGTCGTGATCAGCGGTGTCGTCAGGCCAAAGACCTGCTTCTGGTCGGTCCGCCGCGTCAGCTCGATCCCCGAGACGATATTGCCCCACTGGTCCGACCCGCCGATCTGCAACACCACGCCGAGGCGGCGGTTCAGCTCCCGGAAATCATAGCTTTGCAGGATCATGTAGTTGAATTCGAGGAAGGTCAGCGAATGCTCCCGCTCCAGCCGCAGCTTCACCGAATCGAAGCTCAGCATACGGTTGACCGAGAAATGCACGCCCACGTCCCGCAGCAGGGGAATGTAGCCCAGCGTGTCCAGCCAGTCGGCGTTGTTGACCATGATCGCACCGGAGGCATCGTCGCCGAAGCGCAGGAAGGGGGCGAAGCAGCGGCGGATGCCGGCCATGTTGGCGGCGATGACCTCATCGGTCAGCAACTGGCGCGATTCGTCGCGGCCCGAGGGGTCGCCGATCCGCGTCGTCCCGCCGCCCATCAGCACGACCGGCTTGTGGCCGTGCTTCTGCAACAGCCGCAGGATCATGATCTGCACCAGGCTGCCGACATGCAGGCTGTCGGCGGTGCAATCGAAGCCGATATAGGCCTGGATCGGGGCGGCGCCCATGGCCGAACCCAGCGCGTCCAGGTCCGTGCATTGGAAGATGAAGCCCCGCTCCTGGGCCTCACGCAGAAAATCGCCGTTCGCCATGTCCGCCAACCTGTTCCACAATTGCCCGATCAACTAGCAGAGACCAGGGCGAGGGCAAATGCTGCGCACGATCGGGCTGATGAGCGGCACGTCGCTGGACGGCGTGGACGCCGCCTGGATGGAGACCGACGGGGAACGGATCGGCCGGATCGGGCCGACTCTGACCCTGCCCTATGACGACGAGCTGCGGGCCGATCTGCGCCGGATCCTCGACCTGGCCCCGACCCTGCCGCCCGATGATTCCCGCCTCCGCGACGCCGTCTCTCGGCTGACTGCGTTTCACATCCAGGCGGTGCAAGCACTTGATTGTCCGGCAGATGTGATCGGATTCCACGGCCAGACCATCCTGCACCAGCCGGACCGGCGGCGGACCTGGCAGGTGGGGGACGCGGCCGGGCTGGCGGCGCGCACTGGCCTCCCCGTCGCCTACGACTTCCGGTCCGCCGATGTCGCGGCGGGGGGAGAGGGCGCGCCCTTGGTCCCCGTCTTCCACGCCGCCCTGGCAGCCGACCTGCCCAAGCCCTTGGCTGTGCTGAATATTGGCGGCGTGGCCAATGTCACCTGGATCGGCGCGGATGGGACGCTGGAGGCCTGTGACACCGGGCCGGGGAACGGGCCTCTGGATGACTGGATGACACGCCACACCGGCGCGGCCTTCGACCGGGATGGTGCGCTGGCTGGGGCGGGGACGGTGGATCGGACGGTCCTCGGGCGGCTGTTGGGTCACCCTTATTTCTCAAGGCCCGCGCCGAAGTCTCTGGATCGGCTGGATTTTGCCCAGGGCCTGGCAAACAGCGGGCTGGATGGGCTGTCGCCCGCGGACGGGGCCGCGACCTTGGTCGCCTTCACGGCGGGGGCCGTGGCGGCGGCCCGCTTCCCAGCCCCGCCTCGGCGCTGGCTGGTCAGCGGCGGCGGGAGGCACAACCGGACGATCATGGCCGCTCTGCGGGCCGCATTGGGCGTGCCCGTCGATCCGGTCGAGGCGGTCGGCTGGGACGGCGACGCGCTGGAGGCACAGTGCTTCGGCTTCCTCGCGGCAAGGGTGCTGGCGGGCCTGCCGCTGAGCTTCCCGGGGACGACCCGGGTGCCGCATCCGATGGTGGGGGGATTGGTCGCCAGGCCGGGACGGTAGACGAGCTCGCCGAACGCTCTCGTCGACCGGCGCCCCGCGCCGCCGAGCGACGCCCCGACCCGTCGTACGCCGCCCCAACTCACCGAGCGACGCCCCGATCCGTCGTAGCGGCCGAAGGGCCGCTATCCACGACTTCCCTGCGTTTCCAAAAAGATAAGCCGTGGGTGGTGGCTCTTCGGCCACCATGACGAGAAGCACAACCATGCAGTCCTCCAGGCGGAGCAGGCGCCCGGGGTGACCCTTCAGCAACCATGACGAGGAGGAGAGTCCGGCGGATCGGCTCCGACACGGTTCAGTTCTACTCCGGGTCGAACCACGTATCCCCCGTCCACCCCTCCCGGTCGTAGTCAGCCATGCACTGGTCGACCAGCCCCTCCATCCGCGCGAGGTCGCCGCCCTTCTGTGCGAAGGTCAGGGCCTGAGCGCGAATATCCTCCCACCCGCCGGCGTAGTTCATTTCATACAATTCGTGCCGCCCGCCGAACTCGGTGCCCACCGCGTCCCAGAGCAGCTTCATGATCTTGACCCGCTCCTCCGCGCCGATCCCGTGAGAGCCTCGGACATACTGGCGCAGATAGGGTTCGACCGCGGGATTGGCGAAGTCCTTCACCGATGACGGCAGATAGATCAGACCCGAGGTCACGATGCGCTGGATGATCTCGGTCACCCGCGGATAGGCGTCGGGGGCAAAGACCCGATAGGCCAGACCCGCCCGCAGTTCCGGCAGCACCGCGTCCCCGTCCCAGGGATCGGGGTTGTTCGCCATGGCATTGGACAGCGACCAGAACAGGTTGCGCCAGGAAATCGCCTCCCCCAGCAGGACCTGGGTGCCGCGCGCCTCATCCGCCCCAGTGCAGCGCAAAGCCTTGGCGAGCAGTCCGCAGAGGAAATCCAACTTCACGGCAAAGCGCGTGCAGCCCTGGAACAGGAACCCGTTGGTGAAGCCGGAGCGGGGATAGAAGCTGAGTACCCGGGCCGGGTCGCGGTAGATGAACACATCCTCCCACGGCACGAACACCTTATCGAGGATGAAGATCGCGTCGTTCTCGTCAAACCGGGACGACAGCGGATAGTCGAAGGGGGACTTCGCCGCCCGCTCATAGGATGTGCGGCAGATCAGCTTCAGGCCCGGCGCGTCGATCGGGACGATGAACATGAGCGACATGTCCAGGTCCTCTGTCGCGGTCTTCGAGCTTTGCCCCATGTAGTTGTAGTGCGTGATCGCGGCGGAGGTGGCGACGACCTTGGCGCCGGAGACGATGATCCCGCCATCGACCTCCCGGTCCACCTTCACATAGACGTCCTTCACCGCCTCGGCCGGCAGATGGCGGTCGACCGGCGGGTTGACGATGGCGTGGTTCATGAAGGGCACGGTTTCCTGGGCCTTCTTGTACCAGGCGGCGGCGTTCTTCTCGTACGGGCCGTAATAGGCGCCGTTGGCCCCCAGCGTGTTGGTGTAGGCGGCCTTGTAGTCCGGCGTGCGCCCCATCCAGCCATAGGTCAGGCGGGACCAGCCGGCGATCGCGCCCTGGGCGGCGACCAAGTCCTCCCGGGAGCGGGAGACGCGGAAATACCGGTGCGTATAGCCGCCGGAGCCGGTGTCGGTCGGGCAGGTCAGCGTGTCCTTGGTCGCCGGGTCGTGCAGCGCGTCATACAGGCGGGCGATCGAGCGGACGGAGTTGCGGAACGCCGGATGGATGGTGACATCGGCCACGCGTTCCCCGTCGATATACACTTCCCGGCCGTCACGCAGGCTCTGGATGTATTCGGCGCCGGTATAGGGGCGGCTTCGGTCGGCGATGACGTCCTCGGGGCGGGGCATGGCGCGGTTCCTGTGCTTGGTGGGGGTCAAGGGGGCAACGCCCCCTTGCGGGGCATGGGGCGGAGCCCCATCGCTTCCTCCCCTGCCCTGGTCCTACAGCTTGTTCTGCGCCGACTGGCGCGCCATGAAGCTGTCGAAGGTGTTCTCGGCCACGCGGAACCACAGCACCTGCTCCCGCCGGAAGGCCGACCACTGGTCGTAGACCTTCTTGAAGCGGGGATTGGTGGCCGAGGTCTCGTTATAAAGCTGGACCGCCGCGTTGAAGCACGCCTCCAGCACCGGCGCCGGGAAGGG
>DIUL01000109.1 GCA_002422345.1 Acetobacteraceae bacterium UBA6159 | reverse complement strand
TGATTGACCGGACAGCAGTGGTCCGCCCTAAAACGACACTGGGACGAAGAGCGCAAGGCCCAGGCCGAACTTGAAGAATCCGAAGCCAAGCCGGCGGATCGTTGAGGGAGTCCGCCGCGGTAGTGATTATCAGGGTTCGACGTGGTCCGTTCCGCGGACAAAGCTCTTGAGAGCGGTAGCACTCCGCCGCCTGCTCCACAGGACTTCATGTCCGGATTGCTTGACGTAGGAAAGGAACTTTCTTACCTACGTGTCTAAATCGCAGCCCCCCATGATCACCAGCAAACTCACCAGCAAAGCCCAAACCACCATCCCCCAGGCCGTCCGCTCGGCCCTGGGCGTGCGCCCCGGTGACGAAATCGCCTATGCGATTGAGAACGGCCGCGTGTCCCTGACCAAGGCCCCGACCCCAAAACCCCGAGTTGGCAGCCCCTTCGACGACCCCTTCGCCACATTCCGCGAATGGGACACCCCCGAGGACGATAACGCCTACGCTGACCTGTAGCGGACGACCATGGCCACCCAATCAGCAGAACGCCCCGCGGTGTGGGATATCGTCCGGGTCGACCTCCCCTATGCGGATGAGGCCACGACCCGCCGCCGGCCAGCGTTGGTCGTCGCAGTGCCAGACGGCCACGACGACTTTGCGATCCTGTGGGTGCTGATGATCACAAGCGCGCGACACGCGCCGTGGCCGTTCGATGTAACGATCTCGGATTTGGGAGGCACTGGACTGTCCCACGCTTCAATCGTGCGCACAGCCAAGATTGCCGTCCTCGACACAGGTCTGACGGTAAGAATAGACGAACTTCCCGCCCGAGACCGTACCCGAGTACGGGAAAATCTAAGCCAGGTTCTCTGCTTTGTCCTCCAGGCATAGATCGCCTAGAATCAGGCGACCGCCAGCAGAGATACCCCTCCATAAGGCCGGAACGAAATGCCCAAATGGCGACAGATGACGTCACCCGACCTCGCGCCCGTCGAACAGGTGGCGGACGTCGTTCATCCCGCTTACCCGGAGGATGACGCCATCTTCGCCGAACGCCTGGACCTCTACCCCCCAGGCTGCCTCGTGCTGGAAATCAACCAGACCATCCAAGGCTACGCCATCGGCCACCCCAGCCTCATCCAACACCCCCCACCCCTGAACACCCTGCTCGGCCGCCTGCCCCAACACCCCGACACCTTCCACATCCACGACCTCGCCCGCCTCCCCTCCGCAAGAGGCGCGGGCCATGCCATCACGGCCATCGACATCTTCATCGAGCAGGCAAAAGCCCTCGCCGTCCCCCGCATGTCCCTGATCGCCGTCGGAAAATCCCTGAATTTCTGGCGCCGAAACGGTTTCGAGATCGCCGACCAGACCCCGGTCCAGGCGTCTCTCGCGACCTACGGTGACAATGCCATCTTCATGACCCGCCCCCTGTAAAGGACCCCCGCGCCACCCACCGGTGGCGCGGGGCCAGCCCTACGCCAGGCCCAAGGCCTTCTTCATCGCCCGCAGATTCCCCCGCAGGCTCCGCGTATACCGCGCGACAACCTCTTCCTCATTCGCCTCGGTCGTATCCATGTGAACGATCAGCGTGATCCGCGTCGTGTTCGCATCCAACGGCACCGCTGCGACGGTTGATCGGTAGCCAGGCATCTCCGGCCGATCCACCATTCCGTAGGTGTAGGCATACTGCGACTGGGCAACGAGCAGTTCCTTCACCACCCGCCCCTCGGGCATGTTCAGCGTGCGGACCTTGCCGGCGGGCGTGTCCTCGACGCTTTCGCCCTCGACCAGCACGGCCCATTTGCGGATGCCGGCGAAGTCCCCGATCACGCCCCAGACCTTGTCCGCGGGCAGCGCCACGTCCTCGAAGTTTGAAATATCGGCCATTCTGGTTCCCTCCTGTTAGGTCCAACCATGTTGCCCCGGCTTGCCGCCGCTGTCCAAACGCAGGAAAACCCTTGGCGCCGGCCCCGTCCTGGCCCATCTTTCAGGCGATGGGAGACCGTAGATGATCCGCCTGCCCGCCCCCAAGCCCGATGTCATGGCCCGCCGCGACGCCATCGTCGCCGGCCTTCGCGCCTTGTTGCCCGAGGACGGGTTGATCGCCGAGACCATCCGTCTCAAACCCTACGAAACCGACGGGCTGTCGGCCTACCGCCAGCCCCCCCTCGCGGTGGCCCTGCCGGAAACGACGGAACAGGTGGCCGACGTCCTGCGCTATTGCCACCAGAACGGCGTGCGCGTGGTGCCTCGCGGCGCCGGCACCTCGCTGTCGGGCGGTGCCCTGCCGATGGAGGATGCGGTCGTCGTCGGCCTGATGCGGATGAACCGGATCCTCGACATCGATTACCCGGATCGTTGCGCGACCGTGCAGGCGGGCGTGACCAATATCGGCATCACCAACGCTGTTTCGGCCGATGGGTTCTTCTATGCCCCCGACCCGTCCAGCCAGTTGGCCTGCATGATCGGCGGCAACGTCAACATGAACTCCGGCGGCGCGCATTGCCTGAAGTATGGTGTCACCGCCAACAATCTTCTCGGCCTTCGCATGGTCACGATCGAGGGCGATATCATCGACATCGGCGGTGCCCATCTCGACGCGTCCGGTTATGACTGGCTGGGCCTTCTCACCGGCAGCGAGGGACAACTCGCGGTGATCACCGAGGTCACCGTTCGCATCCTCCGCGCGCCGGAGGGCGCCCGCGCGATGCTCGCCGCCTTCAAGTCGAACGAAGTCGCCGGCGCCTGCGTGGATTCGATCATCGGCTCCGGCATCATCCCCGTGGCGCTGGAATTCATGGACCGCCCCGCGATCCATGCGTGTGAGGCCTTTGCCCATGCCGGCTATCCGCTCGACGCCGAGGCGATGCTGATCATCGAAGTCGAGGGCAGTGAGGCCGAACAGGACGACCTGCTCGGACGCCTGGCTGCGATCTGCCAGCAGCACGATCCGATCAGCCTGAAAGTGTCGCAGTCGGCCGAGGAGTCGCTCGCGATCTGGAAAGGCCGCAAGGGCGCGTTCGGCGCGGTCGGGCGGATCAGCCCGGATTATCTGTGCATGGACGGGACGATCCCGACATCCCGCCTGCCCGAGGTGCTGCGCCGTATCGGCGAAATGTCCGACAGCTACGGGTTGAAGGTGGCCAACATCTTCCACGCCGGCGACGGCAACCTGCATCCGCTGATCATGTTCGACGCTAACGATCCATCCAGCTTCGAAAAGGCCGAACATTTCGGTGCCGATATCCTGAAGCTCTGCGTGGAGGTCGGCGGCTGCCTGACCGGCGAACACGGTGTCGGCGTGGAAAAACGCGACCTGATGGGCGTGCAGTTCGCCGAACACGAACTCGCCCAGCAACGCCTGGTCAAGGGCGCCTTCGACCCCGGTTGGCTGCTGAACCCGAGCAAGGTGTTCCCCCTGCTGGAAGAAGCCGAGGTCGCGAAAGCCGCCGCCTGATCAACTGGATGGTGGGCCGGGCGCGCTGCGCCTACCTCCCTCGTCGTGGCGGGCGAAGGCCCGCCATCCACGGCTCACGGCGCTGGTTCGGCCCCCGCTCGGCAGAATGAAGCAACCATCAATGCCGGATATGCTCCGGCCGTAGCCCCATCCCCATCACCCGCGCCGGGAACCGCCGCAACCACGGAAACCGCTGCAACAACCGTAGGGGCAGTGGCGGTTTCGGAGCCTCCTTCCCCCGCAGCACGCTGGTGATGACCCGATCCTGGATCAGCACCTGCACCCGTTGCGTCGCCTTGGTCGGGAAATCCCGCCGCTTCTGGATGGCGCGCAGATCGGCCTCGCTCGCCTTTCCCTGCCGCATCCGAGGCACCAGCACATTCGCCGCCGCCACCGCGTCCTGGATCGCCAGGTTCACGCCCACCCCGCCCACCGGCGACATCGCATGTGCCGCGTCGCCGATGCACAGCATTCCCGGGATGTCCCATCGCACCAGCCGGTTCACCGCGACCGTCAGCAGCTTCACGTCGTTCCAGGTCGCGAGTTCCTCCACCCGGTCCACGAAATGCGGCGCCAGGCGCACGATCTCGGCCCGGAAGGCTTCCAGGCCGGCGCCATGGACCTCGGCGATCCCGCCCTTGGGGATGATGAAGGCGCATTGCCAGTAGTCGCCGCGGTTGATCGTGATGAACAACCGCCCCGCGTCCAGCCGGCCGAGCGTGGCGCCGGGGTCGGTGGCGTGTCGTGACAGGCGCATCCACAGCACGTCCATCGGCGCGCCCTGGTCCTCGACCTTCAGGCCTGCGACTTCGCGCAGGGTAGAGCCTCGCCCGTCCGCCGCGATCACCAGTTCCGCCCGGACTTCCACCGGCCCGTCCGGCGTTTGGGCCTGCACGCCGACGACGACACCGTTCTCCCGGATCAGGCCGGTTGCCTCGGCCCGCATCATCAGGTGGTAAGCGGGGTAGCGTCGCCCTTCCTCGGCCAGGAAGTCCAGGAAATGCCATTGCGGCATCATCGCGATGAACTTCGCCTGGGTCGGCAGGGCGGCGAAATCGGCGACCTCGAAGTATTCGTTGCCGATCATCGCGCCGACCGTGGTCACCTGGTCATGTGGGCGGGACAGAAACGACTCCAGCAGCCCGAGTTCGTGCATCACCTGCATGGTGGAGGGATGGACGGTGTCGCCGCGAAAATCCCGCAGGAAATCAGCGTGCTTTTCCAACACAACGACATCGATGCCGCCGCGTGCCAGGAGCAGCCCCAGCATCATTCCCGCCGGTCCGCCGCCGGCCACACAGACACGCGTGCTCGTCATCGGTCTATCCCCCAGGTGCGCCAGCATACCGCATCATCGCGGGCGTGCGACAGAAGATTGCCTGCGATGCCCCCAGGCGCGTAGCCTGTCCGCAATATCGGAGGAACGGCCATGGGCACCATCCTGGGTGAAGGCGAGCACCGCTACGAAGTCGTTGAGAACTGGGGCAAACTGCCCCCCGGCCTGCGGTATAGCGAGGTCGCGGCGGTTGGCGTGGACAGCAAGGACAACGTCTATGTCTTCGCCCGCGGCCAAAATCCCATGATCGTCTTTGATCGGGAGGGCAATTTCCTCCGCACCTGGGGCCAGGGCCTGTTCAGCCGGGCGCATGGGCTGCATATCGGGACGGATGACACGCTGTATTGCACGGATGATGGCGACCACACCGTCCGCCACATGACGACCGAGGGCAAGCTGCTGATGGAAATCGGCATTCCCGGCAAGCCCGCCGAGTATATGAGCGGCGAGCCGTTCCACCGCTGCACCCACACCGCCCTGTCGCCCGGTGGCGATATCTATGTCTCGGACGGCTACGGCAACGCACGGGTCCACAAGTATTCACCGGACGGGAAGCTGCTGTTCTCCTGGGGTCAGCCTGGCACCAATCCGGGTGAGTTCAACATCGTCCACAACATCTGCTGTGACGATGATGGCTGGGTCTATGTCGCGGACCGTGAGAATCACCGCATCCAGGTCTTCAACGGCCAGGGCAAGTATGAAACCCAGTGGAACAACATGCACCGGCCGTGTGGCCTTTGCATGACGCGCGGCAAGAACGCGATCGCCTATATCGGCGAAAGCGGGCCGTCGATGTCGGTGAACGTCAACTCCCCCGGCATCGGGCCGCGCGTCAGCCTGTGGACGCTGGAGGGCAAGCGGATCGCGCAGGTCGGTGACGCGACGCGGGTAAAGCCGAGCCAGTTTACGTCGCCGCATGGGGTGGCGGTGGACTCGCGCGGGGATATCTATGTGGGGGAGGTCGCCCGTACGGCGATGAAGAACAAGGGCACGCCGGTGCCGGATGATCAGGACATCACGTCACTGCAGAAACTTGTGAAGGTGGTCTAGGCGATGCCTGGCCCCCTGCATGGCTACCGGATCGTCGACCTGACCTCAATGATTTCCGGGCCTCTGGCCACCATGATCCTGGCTGACCAGGGCGCGGACGTGATCAAGGTGGAAAACCCCGATGGCGGCGACCACACGCGCGCATCGAACAACCGGCGCGCGGGGTTTTCCGCGTCCTTCGTCAACAACAACCGCAACAAGCGGTCGGTTGTCCTGGACCTGAAACAGGATGCGGCGCGGGAGGCTTTGCTGCGACTGGTCGCGACGGCGGATGTTTTCATCCAGAACTTTCGTCCCGGTGTTGCCGAACGGATGGGGTTGGGAGAGGACGCGCTGCGGACGGTGAAGCCGGACATCGTCTATGTCTCCATCAGCGGGTTTGGAGAGAACGGGCCCTTCGCCGGCAAGCCTGTCTATGACCCTCTGGTGCAGGCGATGTCGGGGCTGGCGACGATCCAGGGCGGGTCGGACGCCGAGCGGCCGCGGCTGGTGCGGACGATCATTCCGGACAAGATGACGGCGATCACGGCGTCCCAGGCGATCACGGCGGCATTGCTGGCTCGTGAAAGGACCGGCCATGGCCAGCACGTGCGGCTGTCGATGCTGGAAGCCGTGGTGGCGTTCCTCTGGGCGTCCGACATGGGTAGCCAGACCTTTGTCGGGAATGAGTTTCCCCAGCAGGAAGCGGCTAGTTTCATCGACCTGATCTATGCCACGGCGACTGATCACATCAGCGTCGCGGTTCAGACGAACAAGGAATGGACGGCGTTGACTCGGGCGTTGGAGACCCCTGAATGGCTGGAGGACCCGCGCTTCCTGACCCCTGCTTTGCGCCAGGCGCACATCAACGACCGCCTGAACATGACGCAGGATGTGCTGATGACCCGTCCGGCGGCGGAATGGCTGGCTCGTTTGACCGAGGCTGGGGTCCCCTGTGCCCCCGTGCTGACGCGGTCGGCGATGATCGAGGACCCGCAGGTCCGCGCCATGGGCATCGTCGTGGAAACCGAGCACGAGACGGCCGGTCTGCTGCGCCAGTCCCGTTCGGCGGCACGGTTCTCGGAGACTCCGGCGGAGATCCGGTTTGGTGCCCCGGGGCTTGGGGTACACACGGAGGAAATCCTTTCTGAACTCGGCTATTCCTCAGCCGACATCGCCACCATCAAAGCCGCCTGAACACAACGGAGCCAAACCATGATGCTGCGGGGAATACGCGTCCTTGAACTCGGCCAGGTGCTGTCGGCACCCTTCGCCGGCGCCATCATGGGCGACCTCGGTGCCGAGGTTCTGAAGATCGAACGCGTGGACGGCGGCGACGACGCCCGCCGCATGGGCCAGGATTTCCGCCACGGCGATGCCTTCACCTTCCACATGGTCAACCGCAACAAGCAATCCGTCGCCCTCGACCTGAAATCCGAGGCCGGGCGCGCGGACTTTGAAGCCCTGGCCGCCACCGCCGATATCCTGATCCACAACCTCCGTCCCGGCGTGCCGGAGGCGCTCGGCATTGACGGCCCGGGCCTGACCGCCCGCCATCCGCGGCTGATCTACTGCGCGATCTCCGCCTTCGGGCATATCGGCCCGATGCGCGACCGCCCGGGGTATGAGCCGCTGATCCAGGCATATAGCGGATTGTCCGACACCAATGGCGGCCCCGGCGACCCGCCGATGCGGATGGGCGTGGCGGTCTGCGACCAGGGCACGGGCATGTGGATCGTGATCGGGGCGCTCGCCGCGCTACAGAACCGCCAGCGCACCGGGCGGGGTACGATCGTCACGGCGTCGCTGCTGGAAACCGCGCTCGTCTGGGCTGCGCAGCGGGGGGATGAGTGGACCAATTCGGGCACCATGCCGGCCAAGCACCGCTCCGGCCACCCGGCCTTGGTGCCCTATGAGGCGTTCGACGCCGCGGACGGACCGTTCATCATCTGCTGCGGCAATGACCGGCTGTTCCAGAAGCTGGCCCAGGAACTCGGCCATCCGGACTGGGCCGAGGACGCGCTGTTCGCCACCAACCGCGCGCGCCTGAACAACAAGGCCGACCTGGTGGCGCGGATGGACGCGATCCTGCGCACCCAGCCTCGCGCCGTCTGGATCGAGCGGCTGGAAGCCGCCGGCGTCCCCGCCGCGCCGATCAACACGCTGCCCGAGGCTTTGGCCGAACCGCAGGTCAAGGCGCTGGGGATCATGACCCAGGTGCCGGGGGAGGACTACAAACTGACCGCCTCGCCCTTGTCGTTCGACGGGGTGCGGGCGCCGATTCTATCCAGCGCGCCGCGTCTCGGCACGGGGACCGCCACCGCTTTGGCCTCGGCAAGGCGGCGCCCGGCGGCGGAATAACGCCACGGACTTTGATCGTGGACCACGGTGCGTGCCAACCCGTCGTGGCCCGCGAAGGCGGGCCATCCACGACTTCCCTGCCCGGAACAATAAAAAAGTCGTGGGTCCCGGCCCTTCGGCCGGGATGACGAGGGGACGATAGACAGGGGGGGAGCGGAAACCGCTCCCTCAGGCCGCCGGCTGCAGGATGTGGATCACGCGGGACGCGATCATCGGCTTGGTCTTCTCGGCATAGGCCTTCATGTGCGCGGACGCGGCATGCGCGGCCAGATGCTTCGGGCTTTCCCACTTCTCGATCACCACGAAGGTGTCATCGCCGTACTTCGTCGGCGTGCCGGTCGCGGCGTCGATCGCCGGGCCATACTCGATGCAGCCCTCTTCGGCGTGGCAGGCCGGCATGTTGGCGCGGAACGCCGTCAGGACTTCTTCCCGCTTGCCGGGCTGGGTTGTGATGAAGGCGAGGACGTGGATCATGGTGCATCTGCTCCTTGGCTCGATACGGCGCGTTGGTCGCGCCACGGGCCTATCATGGGCCAAATGCGAGAGGAAACGAAGCCATGAGCTACGCGACACCCTACCAGGGCCTGAAGGTGGTCGATCTCAGCCAGGGCGTCGCCGGCCCCTATTGCGCCATGCTGCTGGCCCAGTACGGCGCCAATGTCCTCAAGGTCGAACCCACAGACACCGGCGACTGGTCCCGGATGCTCGGCACCGTCTATGGCGACCACACGACCTATTCGATCCCGGCCAATGTCGGCAAACGCTCCATCGCGCTGGACCTGAAGCAGGACGCCGGCAAAGACGTGCTGTGGCGACTGATCCAGGGGGCGGACATCTTCATCCAAGGGTTCCGCCCGCGGGTGATCGATCGGCTGGGGTTCGGCTATCACGCCATCGCGGCGCGGGAGCCCCGCATCCTGTATCTCTCCGTCTCCGGCTTCGGCCAGACCGGGCCGCTCGCCGAACGCCCCGCCATGGACCCGGTATTGCAAGCCTATACCGGCCTGATGGCGGAAAACGCCGGCCATGATGGCATCCCCCACCGCACCCCGATCATCGCCATCGACATGAGCACGGGGATGTATGCCTTCACCGCCGTCAGCGCCGCCCTGTTCGCCCGCCAGACCCAGCCCCACGGCCGGCATATCGAGGCCAGCCTGATGCAGGCCGCCGCCGGGTTGCAGATCATCCGCATGATGGGCTCCTACCTCGATGGCGGCACGCCACGCCCGGTCAGTCCGCCCTCCGGCGTCTACCAGACCCAGGATGGCTGGATTCAGATCACCGTCGTCCGGACCTTCGAGTGGGAAGCCTATTGCAAGGCCTTCGACCTGACCGCCTTCGGCGCGGACGAACGGTTCAAGACCTCCGACGGGCGGCTGGCGCATGCCGAGGAACTGGAGGCCGAACTGCGTCCCCTGCTCCGATCCCAGCCCACCAAGCATTGGTCCGCCAGGCTGGGGGCGAACCGGGTCATGCACGAGACCCTGAACAGCTACACCGACTTCCTGAAACAGCCCCATGTCGGCGAGAGCGGCGCGGTCGCCTGGGTCAATCACCCGCACATGCCCCAGCCCATCCCGATGGCGAACCTCATCGGCCTGCCGCCGTTCGAGGACGGGACGCCCCGGGCAACCGCGCCGTCAAAGGGCCAGCACAGCGTCGCGATCATGCGCGAACACGGCTACTCGGACGCAGAGATCACCGACCTCACCGGGCGCGGCGTCCTGGTGCAGGGAGCCTGACTCCATGGCCCGGATCGTCACCTATACGGACTACAAAAGCCCCTACGCCTATCTGGCGAAGGACCCGACCTACGACCTGGCCCGCGACTTCGGGATCGAGGTTGAGTGGCGCCCCTATATCCTCGACATCCCGTCCTATCTCGGTTCCGCCCGACTGGACGCCGAAGGCAACGTCATCGAACAGGACCGCAACGGCCACCAATGGCGGCGGGTGCGCTACAGCTACATGGATTGCCGACGCCAGGCCCGGAAACGCGGGCTGGTGATCCTGGGGACGCGGAAGATCTGGGATTCCACCCTCGCCGCCGCCGGAATGCTGTTCGCGCAACGATCCGGGCCGGATGTCTTCCGCGCCTATAACGACACGGTGTTCGAACGCTTCTGGAAGCGTGACCTGGATATCGAGGACCCCGCCGTCCTGGCCAGCGTGCTGCGGGGCTGCGGCGCGCCGGGAGGCTTCGAGACTGAGGCAACGACACTACAAACCGAGGTCGCCACCATCTCCCGCGCCGCCGAGGAAACCGGAGTCTTCGGGGTGCCCAGCTATGTCATCGACGGGGAATTGTTCTGGGGGCGGGAGCATATCGAGGATATTCGGGCCATGCTCGGGGGGTGATCGCCCAAGCCCTTCGGAGGGGTCCTAGTCCGGACTTCCGTTCGGATTCTTAGCACGGAGAAAAAGGGAGAACGTCACGAAGGAAAGGCATACGGGGGCACGGACCGGCCTCCAAAGACCTCCGCCGTCCTTCGTGACGTCCTCCCTGCTTCTCCGTGCTGAATCGCGGTGGGCAGCTTCAAACCGGAACCAACCTCCGATCCCCACTCACCTCCACCCTCACTGAAACCAGGTCTTGCGCCCCAACCCGAATCCGCCCGCCGCCGTGGCGAGCTTCCGCAACTCCACCCGCGGGATTTCGACGGTCGCCGAGGCACCGCAATCACGCTCCCCATCCGCCGTGCGCCCGCCGGCCCAGTGCAAGCGGAAGCGGGCCGGGTCGCCGGACAGCCTCTGCTCCACCACCAGGCTACCGCCGGTCTGGGCCATCACCGAGGAATTGAGCAAGCAATGCGGGATCGCCGCCGCCACCGGATCGACCCGCCAGACCGGCACCGCGACCCGGAACATGTCCCGGTCCGGCGCACCCGCCGGAAACACCACCATGTCGCCCACCGCCGGACGCAACCCGTCCCGGTGCAGCATATGCGCGGCGCCGAGGATGGACAGAAAGATCAGGGGCAGCATGGCGAAGGCGGGCAGCCAGGCGGACAGGTCGCGCCTGCCCTGGCCTTCTTCGTCCTCGCGCCGGTCGTCCTGTGGTCCCATGGGTCTGGTCTTTCGCCCGCCCGTCAATGTCTGAACGCTACCGCACGATATTGTGCGGTGCAACATGATTGTCCCGCCGGGATCAAGGCCGCCTTCCCCATCCCGTCAACACCCGGGATAATGATCCATCAGGGGAGATACAATGATGCAGTACGGCTTCGGCCTGCCGGTGCGCGGCGAACTGGCCACCCATGACGGAATCGTCGGCATGGCGCAGCGCGGAGAGGCGCTGGGCTATGTCTCGGCCACGATGGCCGACCATGTGGTTTTTCCGGTCACCAGCGACTCACGCTACCCCTATGCGGCGGATGGCAGGCACCCGTCCTCGGGCGAGGCGATCGAACCCTTGAGCCTGATGGCCTTCGTCGCCGGCGGGACCACGGCATTGCGCCTGGTCACCAGCGTGCTGATCCTGCCCTACCGCAACCCCGTGCTGACCGCGAAGATGATCGCCACGATCGACGTCCTGTCCCGCGGCCGCATCACGCTGGGCATCGGCGTCGGCTGGCTGCGGGAGGAGTTCGAGGCCCTGGGTGCGGCCGACTACGACCGCCGCGGCGCGGTGACGGATGAGTATGTCGCGATCTTCAAGAAACTCTGGAGCCCGGGGCCGGTCGAGCACCAGGGCACCTGGTATTCCTTCGCGCCCTTGCGGTGTGAGCCCCTGCCCGTGCAGCAGCCGCATCCGCCGATCTGGGTGGGCGGGCATACCAAGGCCGCGATCCGGCGCGCCGCCCGCTATGCCGATGGCTGGAACCCGCTGGGCACGGTCGAGACCGCCGAGATGCGGCCACCCGAGTTCCAGGCCATGCGCGATGAACTCAAGCGCCAGGCCGAGGGCTTCGGACGCGACCCCGATTCCATCACGATCGCCTTCATCCCCCGCCTGCGCGAAACGCCGGCGCCGATCGACGGCGCGGATCGGATGCCGTTCTCCGGCTCCGCCGAACAGATCGTTGGCGATGTGGAGACGTATCGGCGGATGGGGGTCTCGCATCTCAGCTTCGACTTCCGCCGGCCGACGCTGACGGAGACGTTGGACCGGATGGAATGGTTCCAGCAGCGCGTGATGGCGGTGGCGGGATAACGGGCGGGGTTCCGCGCCGCGAACCCATGCTATACGCCCCAACCCCACGGAAAGGACCCAACCCCGATGGCCCTGCCCTTCGCCTCCCTGTTCTCCAAGGCCGAGCAACCCGGCTGGCTCGACCCGGCGGAGCTTGCCCCGCTGCTCGACGCGCCCTCCCCGCCCCTCCTCATCGACGTCCGATCCCCCGCCGAGTTCACCGGTCCGCTCGGCCATATCGACGGAGCGGTGAACATCCCCCTCGATGAATTCGCCGCCCGCGCGGCCGAGGTGACCGGCGCCGACCGCCCCGTCATCCTCATCTGCCACACCGACCGCCGGTCCGCCGCCGCCTGCCAGCACCTGAGATCCCTGGGGCTGGAGCAGGCCGGCGTGCTGCGCGGCGGCATGACCGCCTGGACCCGCGCGGGGCTACCCACGGCCTGAGCTTGGCCCAACCCCGCCGGCGCCCTAAGCTGTCCCCCAGGCCTCCGCCGATCCGGAGCCCGCAGTAGGGAGAACACCATGAAAGTCATCCGCTCCTCCGACCGAGCGACCAAGGTCCAGCCGCCGACCAACTTCACCGGCACCGTCTTCGCCGATGAGGTCGTGGTGGGCACCAAGCCGTCCCACATGCGCGCGACGGTCGTCTCCTTCACCCCCGGCGGGCGCACCGCCTGGCACAGCCATCCGGTGGGGCAGACGCTGTATTGCCTCTCGGGCGCCGGCCGCGTGCAGAAGGCAGGCGAACCGGTGCAGGAAATCCGCGCCGGAGACACCGTGATCATCCCGCCGGGCGTGCGCCACTGGCACGGCGCGGCGCCGGACAAGCTGTTCGCCCATCTCGCGATGTCGGAAGTGACCCCCACCGGCGAAGGCACCGACTGGTTCGAGCATGTGTCGGACGCCGAATACAACGCCAAGCCGGCGGCGATGACCTGAACGCGGACGGGCCAGGATAACCTGAACGCGGACGGGCCGCGATGACCTGAACGGTCTCCACCACGTCATGCTGGGCGCAGGCCCAGCACCCACGGCTTTCCCTGGTCCCGAACAGGAAGTCATGGGCGACGGGCATGCCCCCACCATGACGGGTTAGCACCGTTCGAAGCGTCATTGGTCAAGCCGTCAACGATGAAACGAAAGAAGGGCGGCGACCGAACCCGGTCCCCGCCCTTTTTGTTTCTCCCGAACGACCGGATCAGGCCGCGCGCACCTCCTGCAGGAAGTATTCAACCTGGACCTGCAACGCCTCGGAGTTGCGCGACAGTTCCACCGCCGAACTCAATACCTGCGACGCCGCTGCCCCGGTCTGCTGGGACGCGTCGGACACGCCGGTCATGTTCGCCGTCACTTCCTGCGTGCCCTGTGACGCCTGGATGATGTTGCGGGAAATCTCCTGCGTCGCCGCGCCCTGCTGTTCCACCGCCGCCGCGATCGACGCCGCGGTGGAGTTGACCAGCCCGATCGTGCTGACGATTCCCTCGATCATACGCGCGGAACTCTGCGTGCCGTCCTGGATCGCCTTGACCTGAGAGGCGATTTCCTCGGTCGCATGCGCGGTCTGAGCCGCCAGCGCCTTCACCTCCGACGCCACCACCGCGAAGCCGCGGCCGGCATCCCCCGCGCGCGCCGCCTCGATCGTGGCATTCAGCGCCAGCAGGTTGGTCTGGCCGGCGATGTCGCTGATCATCTTGACCACGTCACCGATCTTCTCCGCCGCCGCGGTCAGGCGCCGCACTTCCTCGTTCGACAGGTTGGCCTGCCGCACGCTGTCCGCGATCATCGTCGTGGTGCGCGTCACCTGCTGGCTGATCTCCGAGATCGAGGCCGACAGCTCCTCGGTCGCCGACGCCACGGTCTGCACGTTCTGCGTCGCCTGCTCCGATGCCGCCGCCACGGTGGCACTCTGGCGGGAGGTTTCCTCCGACACCGAGGCCATCGCCTGCGCCGTCGTCTGCAACTGGGTCGACGCCGCGGCCACGTTCTCGACAATGCCGCCGACGCGGGTTTCGAACTGGTTGGCCAGCTCCATCATCATCTCGCGGCGTTGGTCCTCGGCGGTGCGCTTCTGGGTTTCCTGGTCGGCGCGCAGCCGGTCCGCTTCCACCATCACCGCCTTGAAGGCATGCACTGCGCGCAGCATCGTGCCGATCTCATCACGACGCTGGTCGCCGGGGATCGCGGCATCCAGGTTTCCGGCGGCGAGTTCCTCCATCGCCCGCGTCACGCCCCGGATCGGGCGGGAAACGCCAAGGCCGATCAGCAGCGTCAGGCCCACGACAGCGACGACGGAACCAACGACCGAGATTTCCGACCACAGGTGGACCCACTCCTCCATGCCCTCGGCTTCGCGGCTGGCGGCGGCGGCCCGCGCGTCAATCGTCTCGTCGAGTCGCATCAGCCGCGGTTCGATCTCGTCATAGATTCCGGCTACCACCTTCTCGTGCGCCTTCTCCTCGGCGACGGCGGTCATGACGCGGTCGAACGCAGCCAGGTAATCGCCCGCCTTCGCCTTCAGTTCGGCCCGCAGATCGGGCGCAATCGGCGCACTGTCGAGCGCGGCTGACAGCACCGGCAACTGGGCTTTGATGCTGGCGCCATACTTCGGATCGAGCCGAGCCAGGAACTCCTTCTCGAAACGGCGCATCGTCATCGCCGCCAGGTGGGCCTTGGGAACATCGACGGTCGCCAGGCGATCCTCCAGCGCGGCCACGCTTTTCCGCATGTCGCCCAACAGGCCCTTGTAGCCATCGAGGCCGACCGTCCTGGCCGCCCCCACCAGCGCGCCGAACGCCTCACCATAGCGGCCCAGGTCGGCGCGGATCGTTTCGACCTGCTCGACCAGCGCCGCGTCGTCGGCCGCCAGCGGCTTCATCTGGGCGATATTGGCGCCGATACGGGTCATGGTTTCGGCGTGGCGGGTCTGCGACACCTCATCCCGGCGCAGCAGGAAATCCTTTTCGTAACGACGCGCCTGCAGGATCAGGGCCTGGAGCTTCAGATCGAGATCGCTGGCGTCGCGCGACCGCGCGATCGTCGCGTTGGTGGCTTCGAAACGTTGGTCTTCCCAGATGTTCAGGCCAATGATGATGCCCATCCCGAGCAGGCCGAACACGCCGATAAGGGCAATCTGATAAGCGATTCTCATGCGTGATAAAATTGACTTCACAGTCCGTCTCCGACGTCGTTCCGTTACCCCACCTTGCGCATTCCAGAGCACGAAAAGCTGTTCAGTGAGCAGGGCATCGACATACCGACAATCGACCGGGCGGGGTGTCGCATTTTGTATGGTTTTGTTGACAACGGAACGTACCGTCCCGGCAAGCATACGGGCGCATCACGAATGATGCGCCCGCTGGAAGGCGACTGGCCGGTGGTGGATGGTCCTTACGAGGCCAAGCGGCTCAGATCAGATGCAACGCGGTCGCCAGCGCGAAGGCGGCGGAACCCAGCCCCACCACCCCTGCCCCGATCGCCATCGCCGGCACCGCCGTCAGCGCGGAAACCGACGCCAGGACGATCGCGATCTCCACCGCGCTCGCGGCGTATTCGTAGTTGTGATAGGCATGAAACGCCTCATCCCGCATCGTCTGGCGCGCCTTGGCCTTCTCCGCGAGCTGCTTCATCCCCTCCCCGGTCGAGGGTTCGTCGCGCATGCGGGCGATATAGGCGCGCGCATCGGCGAGCTTCGCCTCAATCTTCGGGTCCTTGATGTCGGCCAGCCCTTCCAGCACCGCCGATTCGGATCCCCGCACGACCGCGCGCAGGTTCTTCGCCTGGTAGAACGCCCAGTCGTTGGTCAGCGCGATGTGGTGCGTCAGGTAGTCGTTCTGCGCGCGTTTCTCGCCCACCTGGATCAGCGCGAGGATGGCCGCCAGCGCCGAGACCAGCACGGCGATTCGTTTCATGTTCCTGTTGTCGCCGTGGTGCCCGCCATGCGCCTCATGGTGGACGGCTTCCTGCGCGTGTTCGGTCGGATGGGCCAAGCCGCTTCTCCTCTGGATTCCCCTGGTCCATGCTATCGCACTGAAACGGAGGAAACAGCCCATGAAGGTTCTTGAGGGCATCAAGGTCGTCGATCTCAGCCGCGTGCTGGCCGGGCCCTATTGCGCACAGCTGCTGGCGGATTTTGGCGCGGACGTGATCAAAATCGAAAGCCCCGAGGGGGACGAAAACCGCCGCTGGCCGCCCATGAGCCCGGATGGGCAGAGCGCCAATTTCGGCTCGGTCAACCGCGGCAAGCGCAGCCTGGTGCTGAACCTGAAGAACGATGGCGCGCGGGCGGTGCTGAAGGACCTGGCGGCCAAGGCCGATGTGCTGATCCACAGCTTCCTGCCGGATACAGCGGCGCGTTTGGGCATCAGCCTGGAGGATTTGCGGGCCGCCAACCCCAGGCTCGTGGTCTGCACGATCTCCGGCTATGGCGCGCTGGGGCCACTGGCGGAAAAGCGCGGCTATGACCTGATGGTGCAGGCGTTTGGGGGCGCTATGTCGACGACCGGCATCGTCGATGGCCCGCCGATCCGCTGCGGCGTGTCCTTCATCGACATGTCGACCGGGATTTCCTGCTATGGCGGCGTCGTCACCGCCCTGCTGGCGCGGGAGAAGACCGGGCTTGGCACCTGGGTCCGAGGCTCCCTGCTCGAAACCGCCGTGTCGCTGCTCGGCTATCACGCGGTGGCCTGGATGCAGGCGGATGTGCTGCCGCTGCCGCAAGGCTCGGGTTCCTGGCACCTGGTGCCGTACCAGGCGTTCCGCTGCGCCGATGGGTTCATGCTGGCCGGCGCCCCCAATGACGGCGCGTGGCGGCGCTTCTGTGAGGCGCTGGAGTGGCCGGAACTCGCCGCCGACCCGCGCTTCGCCGGCAATGTCGCCCGCGTCGAGCAGCGCGACACGCTGATCCCGATGCTGGAGGCCCGGTTCGGCCAGAAACCCGTCGCCTATTGGGTGGAACGGTTCGAGGCCGGCAGCGTCGCCTGCTCCCCCTTGCACACGGTCGACCAGGTGATGACCCATCCGCAGGTGATCGCGAACGAACTGCGTGTGCAGGCGGCCGGCGCGGACGGCACGATGCAGGACCTGGTGGGCACGCCCTTCAAGCTGGCCGAGGGCGGTGGCACGGCCGCGACCGCCGCCCCCATCCTCGGCGCCAACACCGACGCCATCCTGACCGACACGCTCGGCCTGCCCCCAGGGCGAATCGCGGAACTGCGGGCGAGCGGGGCGTTCTCGATGGGTTAGGCGACCTGGGACAGGCGCACCGCCAGCCTGTCCCGCACCGCCTCCAGCACCGGGCCCGTGATCACCAGCGGCGCGCAGGCCTCGGCCTCCCGCCGCAGGGACGCGAAATCCGGGTGCAGCCTCACCACCCCGCCGCCATTGGCGAAATCCGACCGGTCGCCGGTATCGAGGTAGCTTTCCGCCGGCAACCCCTCGGCCAGCAACACGGCGTGCAGGGCCAGTTCGACGTGGAAATACGTGACCGAGTCCATCGGCGCCTGGGTGACCGTCGTGCCATTGACCAGATACTTCACCGGGATCAGCACGCCGTCCTGAAACACCGCGTGGTCCGGAGACAGGTACAGCGGACGGCGCGGTTCGGCGGGACCGAAGGCGCCGGCCTCGATCCGGATCGGCCAGACCTGCGCGGGCCGCGGATGGCGGGCGCAATCGACCGTGCGATGCCCGATCCAGATCACGTCCCGCAGGGCGCCATCGGCCAGCACCGTATCGCCGATACAGAGAGACTCGACCGCGACCTCTCCGTCCGGCGTCGCGATGCGCGTGCCAAGCCGGAAGCACGGCACGACGTCCGTAATCGCTGCGACGGTCAGGTTCAGCACCTCACTGACCGGGGTGACCGGTTCGGCGAAGCTGGTATCACCGGCCAGGAAGCCCTGCATGGTGACGGTGTAGCTGCCATTGGCCAGATGGATCGATGACGTCTGCCAGGCCCCGTCAATATCCGCGGTGGCGGTCGTCGTGGCGGCCACAGAGGAATCGAGCGTGCTGGTCACCGTGATTCGCGCGATGGTCAGGCCGTCGATCTTGTTGGTGTAGCTCATGATCCACGGCGTGTCCCCCGTCGTCGACAACGGGTTCAGCCCGGTCCAGCCAAAGGCCAGGTTGCTGGACATGGCCGTGACGGTGTTCGACACCGGGCTGTTCTGGCTCGACAGCGCGGTGAACGCCGCCCCGGACAGGGTGCCCACGACCGGGGCAAAGGGCAGCGACAACGCGCCGACATTCGCCGTGTTCACCACGATCACCGCGGGATCGTATGCCACGGTGTCGCCCGAGGCGAAGTTCACCGAGAACGTGCCGATCGAGGCGTCCGAGACCGCCGGCGGCGTGATCGTCGCCAACCCGTCGATCGCCAGTGCGCCGGCATTGCCGCTGAGGCCCGGATTGACGAATTTCCCGGCCCCGGCGTTGGTCGTGTAGAGATTGAAGTCCTTCCCGCCGATCTCGATCTGGTACCAGGACACGCCCGTGCTCGCGGTCGGCACCTGGTTGATCAGCAGCGATCCCGACGGCTGCTGCGACGGCGGGCTGAAGGGTACGGCGGTATAGCTGCCCGTGGCCGCGTTGTAGTTCAGGTTCCAGTTCTGCCACAGGCCGAAGCTGCCGCCTGTCGATCCGTCGATCGCGACCTCGGCCCAGCTCGGCGCACCGGTGCCGCCGTTCGAGGTCATGATCCGCAGCGTAATCGTCGCCGTCGGATCAAGCACGACGCCCACGTTGTGCTGTACGCTGGATGCCAGGTTCAGGACGAAATTGGCCGAGGGATTGGCGATGTCCGGCACCGCGAACCCGCTGCTGCCCGGGTCGATGTAGTTGAAGTATTGCGGCGGCGTGTACCCGGTCGGCGTTTCGCTGTCGGAGAAGATCGTCAGGTTGATATTGGGAACGTTCAGCCCCGTATCCGGCTCCGACACCGAAAGCAGCGGCCCGCCCACGGTATATTTGCTCATGAGGGCATCGGAATAGCCCGAGCCGTAGGAGTTCGTGCTGGCGTAGAACAGCGCCGAATAGGCGTCGTTGGTCTGGTAGGCGGGCGGCAGGCTGGCGAGGTTCTGGCCGAAGGCGTAGGTCGGCTCCCAGTTATTGTCCCGGTTCAGGTCGACCGGGGTCGTGATCTTGTCGTTCGGCGACTGGCCGGTCGCGTTGTAGAACCCGCCGGTGAACCCGGTCAGCAGGTCAGCAGGACCTTGCCCCATTGGTTGTTCGCGCCCGTGTCCATGCCGGCCAGGAACGGCGTGGCGTCGGTCTTGGACGTGTAGATGTCGGCATCGCCGAGGGTCGAATAGATGCTGTTCGCCAAATTGTCCGGCGTCAGCCGGATGAACCCCTTGATCTGGCTGTTGTCGAGCGGGGCGAGCCAGAACACCTGCTCCGCGTCATCCCATTGCAGTTGGAAGGCGAAATACCCGCCATTGTGCCAGACCTTCTCGGCATCCGGCGCGCCGTTGAACTGGCCGGTCAGGATGATGTTTTCCGCCTGCGGCCCCTTCAGGCTGTCAATGTAGTCGGTCCAGTCGGTCGGCTTGAACGGCGGATCGGTAATGCCGGAGGCAAAGGCCTCGGACGGCGAAAGGGCGGCGCGGAACTGCCCGGCCAGCGGCCCGGTCGTATAGTTGTAGGTATAGACCAGCGCCGGATTGATCGCCTGGATGCCACTGACAAGCTGCGCCCCGGTGATGCCATAGCCCGCGGTCGCGGTCGTGCCGTTGTCATAGGGGATGCTGACCGCCATCGGCAGGCCGAAGCCGTTGACCGAGGTCAGGTTGCCCGCATCGGCGCCCTGGTCAAGCAGCGTGACCTCGAAACTGTCATAGCGGTAGCCATACTGCGACGCGGTGCCCCAGTTGATCTGGCTCTCGGTCGTGATCAGCGTTTCCAGGTCGAACGGTTGCGGGTCCGTCGCCGCCTGGCTCTGGATCAGGAAATAAACCTTGCCGCCGTCGAACGTGCTCGGCAGGGCGATGGAGACCGTCCCGCCCGACGCCACCGCGCCATTCGTCACCAGCGATGTCCAGACCAGACTGCCCGTGGTCGGGTCCTTATAGGCTGCATAGGCCCAGGCGCCCGGCTGCGACAGCTCGCCTTGCAGCGTGGCGCTGAGGCTGACATTCAGGGCGGTCATGGGCGTTACCTGTGTCTGGCTGGCGTTTCTGCAACAAACGGTCGTCCACCGCATGTTTCGGAATTATGGTGGCCGGCGTCACAGCCGGTCAACAGCAAGCCCATGAGAATGCCGCCATTTTTGTAACAGAGCGCATCAGCATCCGCGCTCGATCCCCGGCCGGTATTCGAAGCGCTCCCCCGCCTCCTGCCCCGCGCCATAGGCATCCCGCTGGACATAGCGCCGCGTCGCCCCCCGCCGGCGGAGGTTCAGGCCCAGGCGTTCCATCTCGGTATCGATGATCGATTCCTTCACCGGCACCAGCGCCCGCCCGCCGCCACCTGGGGCGGCGCTGTCCCGGTCCCGCTGCAAGGCCGTCAGCTTGTGGATGATCCCCTGCGCAAGCCCCGCCTGGAACGAGGTCGTCGCGGTCCGCCGAGCGCCCGATGGCGTGCGGCGGTAGATCGGGCCGGCCTGGAATGTCGCCGTCTCGGACGTGAAGGCCATCGCGATCAGGTCGTGCAGGTAGACCGAGGCCTGCACATCCGCCGGCATGCCGAAGAAGACATAGCGCAAGGTCTCGTCGGGGTTTGTCTCGGCCCAGACCCGGCAGTCGAAGAAGGCCGCGATCGTGCCCATGCAGTCATCGATCGGGCCGCGCCGCTTGCGCCCCGTCTCGACACCGATGCCCTCGCAGGCCTGCTGGCGCAGGTCGAGTTCGCTCAGGCTCAGCCCATAGCGATCGAGCAGTTCGGCGACTTTCTCGGCCGCCGCCAGCGCCTCCTGCTCGGTGCAGCCCTGCTCGACGGTCTTGGCCCGCAGTGCCTGGATGCGCTGGACCAGCTTGTCGAGGTCGGTGCTTGCCGTCGTCCCCGCCGCAGGCTTCGCCCGCCGCACACCGGCCCGCAGCGTGTCGAACAGCGATCGCGTCCCGGGCCGGCAGGTCCCGGCCGCGATGCGGGCATCGAGGTCGGTGGCGACCGCGTCCAGGTTCACCCGCGCCGATCCGTTAGCGCCACGCAGCGCGATCGTCTCCACCATCAGGGCGGCGATCCAGCGATAGGCGCGGGCGAGCGGTGCCAGCCCGTGTTCCTCGGCGATCCCGACGCTGATCAGCGTCTCCACCGCGGTCTCTACGCCGGCCAGCACGCGGGCGCGGGCGAACTCCGCCTCGGTCGGATCGCGCCCGAGCGCGGCCCAGCGGGCCGCCAGGTGGTCGATGCGGTTGCCATGCGGATCGAAGGGCGCGCGCTGCGGGGCGAGCGCGGTGCGCTGGACCAAATGGCGGAACACCGCCTCGGCACAGCGGGGACCAAGGCCGCGGCCGCCCGTGCGGACGAAGCCCTGGGCAATGGCCGTGGCCTCGGCGTCCAGAACGCGAATGGGGCCGGCGGGGACAAGCTGGCCATCGGGCATTTCGGCGAAGCGACCGAACAGAACCCCCTGCGCCGCCCCGTCGCGCGCGAAGGGGACCACCGCGCCGGTGCCCAGGTCCTCGCAATGGCGGGCGGACAGGCGCAGCAAGCGCAGGCTGGCGTGGCGCAGCAGATCGGCGGCGGCGCGGTCCTCGGCCGACCGCCCGCCCATCCCGCGTGCGAGGCGGTCAAAGGCGGTGGCACCCAGCAGCGACGGGGTCAGCAGGGCCAGTTCGGTGGCGAGTTCCCGCGCGTGCTCCCACGCCGGATCGGGCCCGACGGCGCGCGGACGGCCCATCCAGTCCCGCGCCGTCTGCAGCGGCTTGTCGGGCGGGATCAGGCGGCTGGCCTCGGCGTGCAGCGCCTGGAACCGGGCGTGCGGACGCAGGGCGGCGGGCTCGGGCATCGGGGCAGACTCGCGCGGTTGGATCGGGCGCAAGGGTGGCCAGCCGGCGGGGCGCGTCAACCCCGTGCCACCCGAGGATACCACCCCCTTGGGGCGCAGGTCCGGCGGATGGTACAAGGTTCCGCATGCGTATCCTGTACAGCCACCGCATCCAGTCCCGGGACGGCCAGAGCGTCCATGTCGAGGAATTGATCCGCGCCTTCCGCGAGGCGGGGCACGAGGTGATGGTCGTCGGCCCCCGCTTCTACGAACAATCCGATTTCGGCGGCGAAAGCCGGACCATCGCCATCCTGCGCCGGCTGCTTCCGGGCTTCCTGGGGGAACTCGCGGAGCTGGCCTACAACCTGCCGGCGTGGTGGCGGCTGCGGAAGGCTTACCGGTCGTTCAAGCCCGACTTCGTCTATGAACGGTGCAATCTCTATTTCCTCGCCGGCGCCCTGTTGGCCCGCCTCGATGGGGCGGTGCTGTTCCTGGAAGTGAACTCTCCCCTGGCCGAGGAGCGCGCCCGCTTCGGCGGCCTGCGGCTGCGCCGGGTGGCGGCGGCGCTGGAGCGCTGGACTTGGCGATCGGCGACCCGCGTGCTGCCGGTGACGCGGGTGCTGGGGGATATCCTGGTAACCGGCGGGGTCGAGGACGCGCGCATCCGCGTGGTGCCGAACGGGATCGTGCCGGAGCGGTTTCCGCCTCGGGCACCCGCCGGCGGGGCGGGCGTGGTGCTGGGCTTCGTGGGCTTCGTGCGCGCCTGGCACGGGCTGGACACGGTGATCGACGCGCTGGCGACCGAGGCGGAGGCCGCATCCCTGACCCTGGTCGTCGTGGGCGACGGGCCGGTGCGGGAGAAACTGGAGGCGCAGGCGGCGCGCCTGGGTGTGGCGGACCGGGTGCGGTTCACCGGGCTGGTGGCGCATGACGCCGTGGCGGGGCATGTGCTGGGCTTCGACATCGCCTTGCAGCCGAGTGTCACGGCTTACGCCAGCCCGTTGAAGATATTCGATTACATGGCGGCCGGCTGCGCGATCGTGGCGCCCGACCAGGCGAATATCCGGGAAATCCTGGAGGACGGGCGGACGGCCCTGCTGTTCGATCCCTCCGCCCCCGGCGCGCAATGGGCCGCGATCGGGCGGCTGCTGCGGGAACCCGGGTTGCGGGTGGCGCTGGGGCAGGCCGCGCGGGAGGAACTGCTGCGGCAGGACTATACTTGGCGAGGGAATGCCGTGCGGATTGTCGGGTGGGCGGGGGAGATTCGGGGGTAGGGTTGGCTGCGCCCCGGTCGGTAAGGGTGGAAGGGACTCGCCCGGATGCGAGCCTGGGGCGTTGTCCTCCCACCCAGCGGCCTGTGACGGTCTGACCGCCGGCTCCCCGAGGGCGGGTACCGCTGCTTCCCCCCACCCCGGCCCTCCCCCTCAAGGGGGGAGGGAGAGTCGGGAGGTTATTCCTTCTTCGGGGCGTCGGCGGCTGGGGCGTCGGCCGGGGGCGGCGCATCCGTGGTTGCCGCCGCCGGGGCCTTTGCCGCAGCCGGGCTGGGGGCCGGCTGGTTCTTCTGGATCGCGCCGGTCATCGGGATGAAATACACGCCGACGTCGCGCTTGGAGTGGATCTTCCCCTCCGCGTCCTTCGTGTAGACGAACAGCACCTGGCCCCGCTTGAACGGCTGTCCGATGGGGATGATCAGCCGCCCGCCGGGCTTCAGCTGGCGAAACAGTTCCGGAGGGGCGAAGGTCGCCGCGCAGGTCACGATGATGATGTCGAAGCCGTCCTTGACCTCGGGCCAGCCGAAATACCCGTCGCCGACCTTTGAGTGGACGTTCGTGTAGCCCAGCGGCGCGAAGATGCGCCCGACCGCCTTGCCCAGCGGCTCGATGATCTCGATCGAGTAGGATTCCTTCACGATCCGCGACAGCAACGAGCTCTGGAACCCGCTGCCGGTGCCGATTTCCAGTGTCACGTCGCCGGGCTTGGGCTGGCAGATCTGGGTCATGTAGGCCTGCCCCAGATAGTCGGACAGGGCGGAGCCATAACCCAGGGCCCAGGGCTTCGGCGTGTCCTCATACGCATCGCCGGGCGTCGCGCGCTTGTCGGAGTAGACGTAGTGGTAATATTCGCGCGGCACGGCGGCGAAGGCCGCCATCACGGCGGGATCGGCGCTGCCGAGGCGTTCCTTCAGATAGGACTCGATCCGCTTGAGCGCGCCGGTGCGGCGGCGCTGGATCGCCTCGAACTGGCCATCGGTCAGGCTGACGGGGCGGCCGGACTCCCGCATCGCGGTCTCGAACGCCGCGCGGGTCCAGCCTGTTCCGGCATTGGCCTGGGCCAGCGCGGGGGCGGTCGGAACGGTCAGCAGCGCGGGGCCAACCACCGCGGCGGCGGCGGAACCGCCAATCAGGTTTCGGCGGGTGAGCGGGTTTGAGCAGACGGCCACGCAGTTGGTTTCCTTATCGCGGGAAAGGCAAGTATCGCCACAGCATACAGGATCAGAGCACATAGGAATACACGGCTATAGCCATGCTCCCGCGCAATCAGGTTGGCGAGCGGGGTCGCAACGACCGAGAAGGCGCCGTTCAACCCCCAGGCCCAGGGCAGGTAGCCGGTGTCCCCGGTGCTGTTCAGCCCCAGCGGGAACGGCATGCCCAGCGCGAGGGAGACCGGGGCCAGGAGCGCCACGAGGATGACGATCTTGATGGCATGGGGCTGGTCCAGCGTCGCCAGGATCAGCGGATCGAGCAGCAGCATCATGGCCACGACCCAGACCACCACCACCAGGCCCGCCCCGATCATCGCCCCGCGCGGATTGGCGCGGAACCGGTCGGCGACCATGCTGCCCAGGCCCGAGAACAACAGCATCGTGGTCAGCACCACCGCGAAGCCGGTCGTGCGGTCGTTCAGCCAAAGACTCGCCTTCTCGATCAGGCAGATCTCGATGAACAGGAACCCGAGGCCGAGGGCGGGGAAGAACAGCACCGCCCGGGCCATGCCCGCGACTGGGGTCCGCAGGCGGGACGGCGCGATCAAAGGCAGCATCAGCACGACGATGGCGATGACCGTGGCCTGCGCCAGGACGGCGACGTTGACCACCACCCCGACCTCCGGCTGCGGCAGGATTTCCAGCCGCTGGAGGATGGCGCCGAACTGGTCCAGCCGGGGCAGCGCATACCAGAACGGGCGATCGAGCGTGATCGGGTTCAGGTTGAAGCCGCGTCGGGATGGCGTGTCCTGCCCGTTCAGCACCGCCTCCGCCTCATCGGCGATGGCGTCGTTCGGGCTGGTGACCGACACGGTCCCCTGGTCAAGCGAAACGGAGGGCAGGTCGTTGAACACCCCGGCCCGCGCCGCCGCGATGTCGATGCCGGGATACCAGGACACGTCGAAGGACCGCGCATCTGCGAATTCACGGATCGCCTGCACCCGTGCCTCGGTCCAGGGCGCCATGGAGACCAGGATGCGGACGTTCCACGCCGACCGGTAGATCACGACATGATCCGCCGGTTCGGTGACGCCGACCTCGGCCAAAGCGGCGCGGACGGTGGCGAGCAGGCGCAGGGCATAGACCGGGAAATCCCGGATCGAGGCCGGAAGGGAGACGATCCCGCCAGGCGCCAGGACATGCAGGTAGCCGGCGATGGCCTCCACCGTCATGGCGCTGGCATTGGCCTCGGCCGCGTCGAGGAAGTCGGGCGCGACGTCGATGATGTCATAGGCCCCGCCGGTGCCGACCTGGAGTGGCGACATGTCGGACAGGCGCACCAGCGGATCGACCCCGGCCGCGGGCGATGGACCCAGCCCGCGCAGCAGTGCCCCGCCGAGCACGGGCTCGGGTTCCAGGACACGGATCTGGGTGGCCTTCAGCGCCTTGGCCTCGGCGATGCGGAAGCCACCCGAGGCGCCGATCAGCAGCACCTTCGCACCCGGGATCAGCTCATACGGGGCGGCGCCGAGCGTGGCGCCGGCGTGGGCGGCGGTGACGCCCTCGGGGCGGGGCAGCGAGGCGATGCGGTTGCCGTCGCGATACAGGCCGAAGGAGCGCGGCGGCCCCTCCACCCCCATCATCGCGGCGTTGTTGGAAATGTCGGTGTCGACCCGCTCGGTGAAGTTATCCAGCAGGGTATAGACCCCGCGGGGGGAGTGGATTTCCGCCAGCACCACCGCATCCGGCGTGTTCATCGGCGCGTAGATCGCCTTGAAATCGTTGATCTCCGCCTTGCCGCCGAACAGCAGCACCGCCTCGGCCACGGCCAGGACGACCAGGGTCGCCACCATCGCGGTGCCACGGGCGCGGACGGCGACGAACAAAGCGCTGGCGGCGAGCGGGACCAGCAGCAGGGGCACCAGGCCGAAGGGGTGG
This sequence comes from Acetobacteraceae bacterium UBA6159, assembly GCA_002422345.1. Classification (GTDB taxonomy): domain Bacteria; phylum Pseudomonadota; class Alphaproteobacteria; order Acetobacterales; family Acetobacteraceae; genus Rhodopila. The sequence goes on along the minus strand of DIUL01000109.1, from coordinate 7,092 downwards.
ACCAGGTGCATGGCCAGCAGCACGCCAGCCGCGCCCAGGGCGGCGCCGGTCAGGTCGAAGCCATAGACCAGGCCGATGCGGCGGCTTTGCAGGATGAAGCACAGGCTGATGAACACCCCTGTCAGGAAGAAGAACGGCAGGAGGGAAAGGTAATACTCGGCGATGTGCCAGATCTGCCCCTGCCACGTCGCGGGATTCTGCAATTGCAACGGGTTGAAGGGGTTCATGGTGGTCAGATGGAAACCACCCGCCGCCGTCGCGACCAGGGCGGCCGGCAGCCAGGTCATCAGCCGGTCGGCATGGCGGACAAAGGCATCGCGGTAGATCGCCAGCACGACGCCACTCAGCGCGAAGCCCACCATCACGATCGAAATGACCCAGTAGCCGTATTCCGACCATTTCGAGACGGCGAAGTAGCGGATCAGCGCGGTCTCATACCCGACCGCGCCCAAAGCCACGAGGAACAGCGCGATCAGGTTCACGGCCAGACCCGCCGGCGAATGAACGCGTCGACCACCGCGTTGAAGCGGGTCGCCTCGTCGACGAACAGCGCGTGGCCAGCGTCCTGAAAGATGTCGGTCTCCGTGCCGGCCCGGTTGCGCTTGAGGGTTGCCGCCTGGGCTTCCCAGCGCGGCCGGACCACATACAGCAAGGGACGGTCGGTCGCATAGAGCGCGTCGCGCCAATAGCTGCGCGGCACGGTGAAGGTCAGCAGGGCGCGCGTCGCGGGCTCCGGCACGCGCAGGGTCGCCTGGGTCAGCCGGTCGAGCCAGGCGGGATCCTGGCGCTGGTTGAACATGCCTTGCACGAAACGGCGCATCGCTTCCGGGTGCGGCGGCTTCGGCGGCGGCTTGCCGGTGCGCCTGGGTGGGGGTGGCGGCGGCGGGTCCTCCCCCACCGAATTATCCACCAGCACCAGGCCGGCCAGGCGGCGGTCGCCCTGTTCGTTGATCATCGTCAGGGTTTCCAGCACCGCGAGCGACCAGGCGACCACGACGACGGGGCGGGAACCGAGGCTGTCGATCACCTCGGCGATGTCGCGCGCTCGGCGGACCTGGTCGTAGCCCGAGGACGGGACATCAGAGCTTCCCTGCGCCCGCGGGTCCATGGCGATGACGCGGTACTGGCGGGAGAAGGCGCGGATCTGTGCCTCCCAGATCCAGGCGGGCATGGTCCAGCCGGGGACAAAGACGATCGTATGGGCCTGCGCCGGCTGCGGACCGGCGGCCGGGCCGGCGTCGATCAGATGCAGGCGGACCCCGTCGCTGGTCGTGATGAACCGGTCCTTCCACGCCGGGGCCGGCTGCTGGCCCGCAGCGCCGGCACGTGGCGGCGGGCGCGTCTGCGACTCCGCGCAGCCCGCGGCCGCCAGGGCCGCCAGAATCGTCAGACTTAAAAGCAATCCCCGCATCGGCGCAAAGGGAGGGCGAAAAACCGCGCTGTCAACCGCTTCGAGTGTGCGGCGTTCACCTCTGATTCATCTTTGTCCGCCATTCTGCGGTGCGACAATCACCGACGAGGCTTCGGGTGGACCAGCAGGGTACGGATGCGACAGGCCTGAAACCAGGGCGGGACGCCGCCCCGGCGCATGGCGTCCACCTCGCGGGCGAACCACACGCCGAGGCGCCGGCACCCGCGTTCCGCCGGGTGCTGATCGTCGACGACGACCAATTGCAGCAGGTCACCCTGACCCGCCGGCTGCGCGCGCTGGGCATCCCCTCGGACGGCGCGACGACATTGGCGCAGGCGGCGGGCCATCTCTCTGCCACGCGCTATGACGCCGTCCTGCTCGATCTTTCGCTGGGGGAATCCGACGGCATCAGCCTGTTGCAGGCGGTGCGGGACAGTGTGTCCGATCCGGTCGTGGTCATCGTCTCGGGGCTGGAGGACCGGGTCCGCAACGCCTCCTTCCGCCTCGCCGAGGGGCTGGGGTTGCGCGTCGCCGGGCCCCTGCGCAAGCCGGTGACGCAGGATGATCTGCGCCGCATCCTCGATGACCTGCCCTCCCGCCTGCCCTCGGCCCATGCCGCCGCCCAATGGGCGCCGACGGCGGCGGACCTCGCCGACGCGCTGCGGCGGGAGGCGATCGGGGTGCAGTACCAGCCGAAGGTCGGGCTGGCGGACGGGCGGGTCGTGGGGGTGGAGGCGCTGGCCCGCTGGCTGACCGATGCGCTGATCCCGGTGCCGCCCGACGTGTTCATCCCGCTGGCCGAACGCAACGACCTGATCGTGCCCCTGACCTTCCACGTGCTGCGGGAATCGCTGCGGGCCTGCCGGACCTGGCGCAAGCGGCATCCGGACTGCACCGTGGCGGTCAACATCTCTCCCCTGGTCCTGGCCAACCCCGCCCTGCCCGACCAGATCGACCGGCTGCTGCATGAAACCGGCCTCGGGCCGGGCGCGCTGGTCGCGGAGATCACCGAGAGCACGGTGATCGAGCACCCGCTGATCGCCGCCGAGGTGCTGACCCGGCTTCGTATCAAGGGCATCAGCCTGTCGATCGACGATTTCGGCACCGGCCATTCGTCGTTGCTGTCCCTGCTGAAGCTGCCGTTCTCGGAACTGAAGATCGACAAGTCCTTCGTCAGCCACTGCGACGTCGACCCGGAGGCCTGGAAGATCACCCGCGCCACCATCTCCATGGCCCGCGAACTGGGCCTGACCGTGGTGGCCGAGGGGGTGGAGACGGAGGTGATCGCCGAGATGCTCCGCAAGGCCGGCTGCCATGTCGGCCAGGGCTGGCTGTTCGCCCGCGCCATGGCCGCCCGCGAACTGCTGCCCTGGCTGGACCACAAAGCGGGGGATCGGCCGTGACGGACCACCCCGGGCCAGGGCCCCGGGGACCCGCCCGCCCATCGAGCAAACGTGTTCGGCCGAACGGATGGCGCCGAATGGGATGGCGGTGGAAGGAGCGGCCCTGGATCGACGTGCTGCTGCGCGGCGCGATCGCCGGCTGCGCCATCGTCCTGATCTGGGGCAATATCTGGGTGCATCTGGCCAACGAGCACGAGCGGACCGAAGCCTTGGCGGCGGCGACCACCAGCAACCGGGCGCGGGTGTTCGAGGCGATGACCCTCCGCACGATCGATGCCATCGACCAGATGCTGCTGATCACGCGGGATCTGTATGCCCGCGACGCGGCCGCGTTCGACCTGACCGGCTGGGCGCGGGAGACGCCGTTCCTCAATACCATCGCCATCCAGATCGCCATCGCCGACGCCGGGGGGCGGATCGTGGCCAGCAACCTGGGCCTGACCGAACCGGTCAGCATCGCCGACCGGGAGCATTTCCGTGTCCATGCCGATGGCGGCGGGGACCGGCTGTTCATCAGCAAGCCCGTGATCGGCCGGGTGTCCGCGCGGACCTCGATGCAGTTCGTCCGCCCGATCCGCGCACCGGACGGGACGTTTCGCGGCGTGGTGGTCGCCTCGGTCGATCCCGGCGTGATCAACCGCTTCTACGAGACGGTGGAGTTCAACCAGGACACGATCATGCTGGCCGGCCTCGATGGCGTCATCCGCGCCGAGAGCCGCATCGGACCGACCGCCCCCGCCCTGCCGCTGGCGTCGTTCCTGGATCGGGCGCGGTCGGTCCATGCCGCCGATATCCGCCTGGGAAGCGATGGCCGCAGCGGCACCTATCTCAGTTTCCGTCGCGTGGGCGACCATCCCATGGTCGTGGCGGTCGCGCGCGACGCAAACGCCGCCCTCGCCGGCTACGCGGAGGAGCGGGTCGAGTACATGCTGGTCGGCCTCGGCCTGACGGCCCTGGTGCTGGCGCTGCAACTGATCCTGCATCTTTACCGCCGCCGCGTCGGCCGGTTCCAGCAGGCCCTGGCGGTAACGCTGGAGAACATGAACCAGGGCATCGTCATGCTCGACCGCGACGGACGCGTGGTGGTCATCAACCAGCGCACCGCCGACATGCTGGGCCTGCCGCCCGAGGTCGCGCATGAGGGTACTGACTACTGGACCGTGTTGCGTTGGCAGGCCGACCACGACGAATTCACCCAGGACGACCGGATCCGGCTGGAGGCCGCGATCCGCGACCGTCGCCTGCCCGCCGGCCCCGCGATCACCGAACGGGGCCGGCCCGACGGCTCGGTGCTGGAAATCCGCACCACCCCGCTGCCCGATGGCGCCGTGGTCCGCACCTTCACCGATATCACCGCCCGCGCGCATTACGAGCGCGACCTGGCCGCCGCCCGCGACGACGCCGAGGCGGGCAGTCGGGCGCGGTCCGAGTTCCTGGCGGTGATGAGTCATGAGTTGAGGACGCCCTTGAATGGCATCCTGGGCGCGGTCGGGCTGCTGCGTGGCCTGAAGCTGGAGCCGGAGGCGGCGCACTACGCCGATATCGTCCAGCAATCGGGCAGCCACATGCTGATGCTGGTTGACGACATCCTGGATTTCTCCAGCCTGGATTCCGACCGCGTGGTGCTGCGCGTGGCACGGTTCGACCTGGCGGCGCTGCTGGCCGACCTGGGCGCGATGATCGAGGCGCGGGCCCGGGCGCGGGGGCTGGCCTTCACGCTCGATCTGCCAGCCGACCTCCCGCGCGCGGTCATCGGCGACGCGCCCCGGCTGCGCCAGATCATCGTCAACCTGGCCAGCAACGCGATCAAGTTCACCCGGGAGGGCGGCGTGACGATCAGCGTGGCGGCGACACCCGAGGCAGCCGAGGGTCTGCGCCTGACCATCGCCGTGCGCGACACCGGCATTGGTATCCCGCCCGACAAATGCGCCCATCTGTTCGAGGCGTTCACCCAGCTCGACGGGTCGCTGTCGCGCCGGTTCGGCGGCACCGGGCTGGGGCTGGCGATCTGCCGGCATCTGGCGCTGCTGATGCAGGGCGCGATCACGGCGGAGAGCTCGCCTGGGGAAGGCAGCCTGTTCCGCGTCGAGGTTCGCCTGCACCGCGCCCCGGCCGACATCCCCGCCCCCCCGGCCGAACCGGGGGCCGACAGGCTGCGGGTGCTGATCGCCGAGGACGATCCCACCAACCGCCTTGTCGCGACCCGGATGGTCAGCCGCCTCGGCCATCACGTGGACGCCGTGGAGGACGGGGCGGAGGCGGTCGAGACCCTGCGGCGGGCGCGCTATGACGTCGTGCTGATGGACCTGATGATGCCGGGCATGGACGGGCTGGCCGCGACCCGGGCGATCCGCGCCGAGACCGCCCCGCATGCCGCGACCCCGATCGTCGGCCTGACCGCGAATGCCCGTCCGGACGACGAAGCGGCGTGCATGGCCGCGGGGATGGATGCCTTCCTGACCAAGCCGGTCAGCGCCGAACGCCTGTCGCGGACGTTGCGGTCGGTGGTCGCCGAAGCGGGGCGGGACGGCGCTTCTTCGCTATCGTCCGCGCCGGAAGATCGGTATCCTGACACCCATCCGGGATGATCCCGCGTATGGAGAGTCAGGCATGGAAGACATCGTCATCGTCTCCGCCGCCCGCACGCCGGTGGGCAGCTTCAATGGCGCGCTGGCGTCGCTGTCGGCGCATGAACTGGGCGCGGTCGCGCTGCAAGGGGCCTTCGCCCGCGCCGGGCTGGACGCCGCCGACGTCGATGAGGTGATCCTGGGCCAGGTGCTCACGGCCGGCGAAGGGCAGAACCCCGCCCGCCAGGCCGCCCGCGCCGCGGGCATCCCCGATGCCCGCACCGCTTTCGGCATCAACCAGGTCTGCGGCTCGGGCCTGCGCGCCGTGGCGCTGGCCGCCCAGCAGATCCGCACCGGTGAAAGCGCCATCGTCGCCGCCGGCGGGATGGAGAGCATGTCCCGCTCCCGCCATGCCGCGCATCTGCGCGATGGCACGAAGATGGGCGGGGTCGAGTTCGTGGACACCATGCTCAAGGACGGGCTGTGGGACGCGTTCCATGGCTACCACATGGGCAACACCGCCGAGAACGTGGCCACCAAGTACCAACTGACGCGGGAGGAGCAGGACGCCTTCGCCGTCGCGTCGCAGCAGAAGGCCTCCGCCGCGCAGAAGGCCGGCCGCTTCGCCGACGAGATCGTGCCGGTCACAATCAAGGGCCGCCGGAGCGAGACCGTCGTCTCCGATGACGAATACATCCGCCACGATGCCAGCCTGGAGACGATGACGCGGCTGCGCCCGGTGTTCAGCAAGGACGGCACCGTGACCGCCTGCAATGCCTCGGGGATCAATGACGGGTCGGCGATCCTGATCCTCATGAGCGGGGCGGAAGCCGAACGGCGGGGCCTGACGCCGCTGGCGCGGATCGCGTCGTTTGCGACCGCGGGTGTCGATCCGGCGGTGATGGGTACCGGGCCGATCCCGGCCACGCGCAGGGCGCTGGAACGGGCCGGCTGGTCGGTCGGCGACCTGGACCTGATCGAGGCGAATGAGGCTTTCGCGGCCCAGGCGCTGGCGGTGAACAAGGACCTGGGCTGGGATACGTCCAAGGTGAACGTGAACGGCGGCGCCATCGCCATCGGGCACCCGATCGGTGCCTCCGGCGCGCGGGTGCTGGTGACGCTGCTGCATGAAATGGGCAAGCGGGACGCGAAGAAGGGCCTGGCCACGCTGTGCATCGGCGGTGGCATGGGTGTTGCAATGTGCTTGGAACGCTGAACCGGCGTTGAACCATAAGGCACGGGCATAGGGAGAAGAAACAATGGCACGCGTAGCGGTGGTGACCGGCGGAACCCGAGGGATCGGGGCCGCCATCAGCCTGGCGTTGCAGGCGCAGGGGCGGACGGTGATTGCGACCTATGCCGGCAACGACGCGGCGGCAGAGGCGTTCAAGGCCGAACACGGCATCGCCACCTGCAAGTTCGATGTCAGCAATTTCGAGGCCTGCACCGCCGCCGTGACGCAGATCGCGGCGGATCACGGGCCGGTCGAAATCCTGGTCAACAACGCGGGCATCACCCGCGACGCGACGATGCTGCGGATGCGGCGGGATCTGTGGGACGCAGTGATCGACACCAACCTCGGGTCCTGCTTCAACATGTGCAAGCTGACGTTCGAGGGCATGCGCGAACGCAAGTTCGGCCGTGTGGTCAATGTCGGCTCGATCAACGGGCAGGCCGGACAGTACGGGCAGGTGAACTACGCCGCCGCCAA
>DIUL01000037.1 GCA_002422345.1 Acetobacteraceae bacterium UBA6159 | reverse complement strand
GCAGGACGACTTGGCGTCCAAACCTACTACGCTGGAATCACGAGAGAAAAAATGAGGGGATGGCTGAGCTGGTTACCTCACCATGGCGGTACCGCACGAACTCGGCGGACAAGGCCTGACACTAGCCCAAGTGTGCCGTGAGCAGCGGGCGCTTGCCTATCATGCGCCGGCGACGGCGCTCGGGATCAACATGCATGTCTATTGGGTCGGTGTGGCCGCGGATCTTTGGCGTCAGGGCGACAAGTCCCTGGAATGGCTGTTGCGGGAAGCGATGGCTGGCGAGATCTTCGCGGCCGGGCATTCGGAACGTGGCAACGACCTGAACCCGTTGCTCTCGACCACGACGGCGGCGCGCGTGGACGGCGGGTTTCGGATCACGAGACACAAGATGTTTGGCAGTCTGGCGCCGGTGTGGACGCGGTACGGCCTGCATGCCGTGTGGGCCGATGTTGACGGTGGCCCCAAGATCGTACACGCCTTCATGCCCAGGGACACATCAGGATATCGGATCGTCGAGACCTGGGACACGATGGTTATGCGCGCGACCCGCAGCGACGACGTCGTATTGGAAAGTGCGTTCGTGCCCGACAACTATGTCGCGCGCATCCTCCTGGCCGGCACCGCTGATGCTTTTGTACTGGGCATTTTCGGCCGGCCTTTGTTGGGGTTTGCCAATGTTTATCACAGCGTCGCTCGCAGGGCGATCGATCTGGCGGTGCCGGCGATCAAGAAGAGGACATCCATTGCGGTTAGCCGCTCGATGGCCTATCATCCGGAAATCCAGCATTCGGTCGCACAGATGATGCTGGCCTTCGATCCGATCGGCCCGCATATCGAGCAGGTCGCTCAGGATTGGTCGAATGGTGTGGATCATGGCGCGTCCTGGCCCGCGAAAATACTGTCGGCCAAACATCATTCCGTCGAGGCATGCTGGAAGATCGTCGACCTGGCGATGGAGGTGTCGGGCGGCGTGGGCATGTTCCGGAGGAACGAGTTGGAACGCCTTTTCCGGGACGCTCGTTGCGGCAGGTTCCATCCCGCCAACACGTTCCTGACGCACGAAATCGTCGCCAAGACGGCGCTGGGGGTCGATCTGGGCGAGCAGCCGCGCTGGGGATAGGCGGCGCGGCTTACGGTGCAATAATCGTGCAGTCCGCGCCGCCATTGAATCTACCGCGCCAACTCCCATGTCCACTACGCGCCTTCGAACGAGGGCGCGTTCTGAATGGAGGTGCGCCTTGACCAACATTTTGAGCGGCACGGAAAATCCCATGGCGGGATACTCGGCTCCCGGCGGTCGTTGGTAGAGCGGCGGTAGCATCGCGTAAGCGACAGAGACTAGGTGGCCTAGGCCAACGAGTTAACGCGACAACACAAGGCACGAGGTGGGCGTTTTCTACCCGGCGCTCACCTTAATCACCGCTCGTCCTCCTCGAAATTTGAGACCGTCTCCGACGACGGCCCATCCATCGCTGACAACATCACGAGCATCGCGGGCCCGACCTTCAACGGTGCCGCAGAGGCCGGCGCCACGGTCCATCCGGGCGCCCAACAGCCCGACAAATTACTTTTTGGCCATGGTTCGTCGTTCTCCCGGCCGGGCGCGTTCATCTGCTGCAAGGACGTTGGCTGCCAGCCGCGCTTATATCGAAACCCGTTGACTGGCGACACCGGCCGGGCAGGCAAAAGCCGACGCCGGGATGCACACGCAACGAGGTCACCATGACGATTACGGACATTGGTCCGAAGCCGCAATCCTTCGATATCGAAACTGCGACCAAGGAAAACCGGGATTATCGTTCCGTCGCCTGGAGCGGGCGCTATCTGCAGGTGACGCTCATGTCGATCCCCGTCGGCGGCGATATCGGCCTTGAAGCCCATCCGGAGACGGATCAGTTCCTACGCGTCGATGCGGGCCACGGCCGCGTTCAAATGGGGCCGGCTAAGGACGACATGCCCTTCGAGAAAGACGTATCGGACGGCTGGTGCGTTCTCGTGCCGGCCGGGACTTGGCACAACATCACCAACATCGGGCCTGAACCGATACAGGTCTATTCCATCTACGCGCCCGCCCATCACAAGCCCGGCAAGATCCAGGGCACAGCGGCGGCGGCCGAAGCGGACGAGGACGACGAGCCGGCCGACTGGTCAGTGCAGAGCAACGCCGTGCTCGACAAACACGGGTGACGGCCCTCCAGCCTCTTCTCTCCATCTCCGTTCCGATGCTGTTCAAGGTCGGCCTTCTGAACTTGAACAGCAGAGCAACCGACGGACGCCCTGCGGGATAAGGAGCTGAGCCATGGCCCTGATATTCGAGCGCATTCAGACGGGAGGCATCGCCGTCCTGTCCTACCTGATCGGCGACGACAGTGACGGCGTCGCCGCCATCGTCGACCCAACCTGGGATATCGACAAGTACATCGAGATGGCGCGGCGGAAAAATGTCACGATCACTCATATCTTCGAGACGCATATTCATGCCGATCTGGTCAGCGGGGCGCGTGAGCTCTGCGCCCGAACCGCTTCGGCAAATATCTTCTTGAGCCAGGAAGGTGGTGCGCAGTACGGCTTCGAGCACCAGAAAATCCGAGACGGCGACCGCTTCGAGTTCGGCACGACCCTGATCACGGTCAAGCACACGCCGGGGCACACGCCAGAGCATGTCTCTTTTCTGCTGGCGGAACGGTCCCACCCGGAGACGCCTTGGGGTGTCCTCACGGGCGATTCACTGTTCGTGAGTTCGGCGGGGCGGCCGGATCTGCTCGGCGAGGGCGAAAGCAAGAAGTTGGCGGAGCAGCAGTTCCATACGCTGCGGGATTTCTACAAGGCCCTGCCCGATGGGGTCCTGATCTACCCCGCGCATGGGGCCGGATCTCCCTGCGGCGCGGATATCGGGGACCGCCTGGAGAGCAGCATCGGCTACGAGCGGCGGCACAACGCCTTCCTCCAGTTCGAGGATGTGGCGTCCTTCACCGACTATGCGCTCAGCACCGCACCGCCAGTGCCTCACTACTACCCGCTCATGAAACAGGTGAATGCCCGTGGGCCGGAGATTCTGGGGAACCTGCCGTGTGTTCCCGGCCTGCCGCCCAAGGCCTTCAAACAGGCGGTGCGCGACGGTGCGGGTGTGGTAGTGGATACGCGGTCCATGCTGGGTTTCGGGGGCGGCCACATCAAGGGCGCCCTGAACATCGGCGGCTCGCCGATGTTGTCGATCTGGGCAGGCTGGCTGCTGGATCCCGAGAAGCCAATCCTGCTGGTACTAGAGAGCGATACCAGGCTTGAGGAAGTCGTCAAACTCTTCCTGCGGACCGGCTACACCAGGTTTGCCGGCTATCTGGTTGGCGGCATGGTGGCTTGGAACAACGCGGGATTCCGGCTCGACAAGGTCGGACAGATGACGGTGCACGAGGTGCGGGAATCCGGCGACGCCTTGCAGGTGATCGACGTCCGCGCGCCCGATGAATGGAAAGGCGGGCACGTCCCCGGCGCGCGCCACATGTTCTTGCCCGAGCTACGGGAAAAGGCCGCGGAGCTCGATCACTCGCGTCCGACCGCGGTCTATTGCGACAGCGGTTACCGCGCCAGCATCGGCACAAGCATTCTTCAGAAGCTCGGGTTCTCCCAGGTTTATAACATCCCGGGCAGCTGGCAGGCTTGGACGAAGGCGGGATTTCGGGTCGAGGGGAAGGAGACGTGACGAGATTGCCGGTGTGCCTGCGTCATCCAGCCTGGCTCGCCCTTCTGCTGCTAGGGGTTCCCGCGGCCGCCACCGCCGCAGATCCCGCGCTCGACGCGACGAACTACCCGGGTCCCGCCTGGTCGCCCTACCTGGTGGGAGCAGGCATCGGTGTGCTGGCCTGGATCACCTTCTACTTCTCCGACAAGCCGATCGGCGCCTCGTCCTTCTACGCCAGCATGGCCGGCCTCATCGGCAAGCTGGTCGCCCCAGGGCGGACAGAGAGCCTCAGCTATTTCAAAGAAAACAGGCCAAGAGTGAACTGGGAGTTCCTGTTCATGGCCGCTGCCGTTCTCGGCGCCGCCGCGGCCGCATGGCCGTCGGGCGAGCAGACCAACCGATGGATACCCGAAATGTGGGACGCCCGCTTCGGTGACAGCATCGCCTTGCGCGGCGCCTTCGCTTTCGCGGGCGGCGTGCTGATGGCGTTCGGGGCGCGGTTGGCGGGTGGATGCACCAGCGGGCACGGCATCAGCGGGACCTTGCAACTGAATGTCGCCTCCTGGATCGCCGTGGTCTGCTTCTTCATCGGTGGAGCCTTCGTCGCCGCCCTCCTTTTCAGGAGCTGAGACGATGACGAAGGCTGTTGGGAGCGGCGACACTGCGGATGCGCCGGCAAGGTTGAAGCTGCGCACCGTCATCCAAGGCGTCGCCTTTGGATTTGCCTTCGGCTTCCTTCTGCAGAAGGGCGGGGTCGGAACCTACCACATCCTGATCGGACAGCTTCTGTTCCAGGATTGGACAGTCGTGAAGGTCATGGTGACCGCGATCGTCGTCGGCATGGTCGGCGTGTCCGCCTTGCACCATTTCGACATGGTCAAGCTGCACATCAGGCCGACACGGCTCGGCGCGAACATCCTGGGCGGCCTGGTGTTCGGCGCAGGCTTCGCGTTGATCGGCTACTGCCCCGGAACCGCCGCGGCCGCGCTCGGGCAGGGAAGCTGGGACGCGCTTTTCGGCATGGCAGGGCTGGTCGTCGGATCCTGGGTTTACGCGGAATTCTCGAGCCGCCTTAAGCAAACGGTCGAGAGGTGGGGAGACCTCGGGAAGCTAACTCTTGATACAGCCCTGCACGTGCCTCGCAAACTGCTGGTCCCAACGGTCGCAGGGACCCTTGTCCTGTTTCTCGCCATTCTTCATGCCCTCGTCGAGCGTTGAGAGCCAGGCAACCGAGCTGCCAGGCGACGATGATGGGCCTCCCGGCTCCTTTCGGCGGGCCCGCGCCGAGGACCGTACGGTGCTGGCGGCGGAGCGCACCTTTGCCACCTGGCTGAGAACCGGCCTCGCCTCCGTGCCTGATCGCAGCCGTATTTCGCCTTCACGCTGACCGGGTCGCATGCGCTGACCGGGGCAAATTTCATCTTGTGACCGGGGGTGGGGAGAGGATGGCGGAGGCTGTCCTCTCCTCGTACTACCGGAGCGGTTGGAATGGTCCATCCCATTGATATCATGGGAGGAGATGAATTTTCCCTGGCCAGAGACCATTTGTTCCCGGTATCACTCCCTCCGCCAGTTCCCCCAGCTAGAGGTGTCTCTGCGGCACCGCCCTACACAGAAAAGCCCAATGGTTCCGTGGGTTTGCGCCGTAGGCTGTTGACCCACATTGGCGGAACGAACCAGGACAACCGGTCTCCACACGGCGGTTGTCTCCGGACCTGTTGACTTGGACGATTTAGTCAACAGCCTTAGACAATTGAAATCAGACCATGTTTTCGGACCCGCTCGGCCGGCAATTCGACCGTGCAGCCGCCTTGCGTGTGCCTCGTGCAATCTTCTCCAAGGTCAACGGCCTTCACATGTGACCCGCGGCACCCGTCCGCTGACGGAATGCTTCCCATAATCCACCCTGTGCCAACATCGTCGCCAGCATGGCCGCCCGGATCGCGTCCGAGTTCAGAGCCTGTCTGCTCATGGACTGGTGTACCGCTATCGTATCCATGATCGCGTTCATCAATTCATCCGGTAGCGCCGGGGAATGCACGAACTGCTCTTTCGTGTTCGCCGCAGCCTGATTTCGCAGGACATCCGATTCCATCATCTTCCGCTCAACCGCCTCCTGGAAGGACACCAAGTCGCCTTCCGTCAGGCCGTCCCCGAACAGGCCGCTCAGAGCAGCGATGATCTCCTCCAGCCGCTTCTTCTGCTTGTCCTGGACCGCCCCCGAACCGGCATCCGTCACCGGCTTCAGCTTGTCCGCCGCGTCCTCGGCCCCCAGGTTTAACTGCCGCTGTCCCAGGTCCCGCATCCGATGATGCGTCAGGCGCAGTGCCGATAGATCAACCCCATCCCGCTCCCGCCCATACTCCAACAGAGGCACCAGCAGCTTCGCGAACAAATACAGCTTCTCGTAATCCGTGTTCCCGTAGTCGAACATCTGGCCGAGGAACTCGTAGACCCGCGCATAGGTCCCCAAATCTCCCTTGAACAGGACCAGCGCCGCCATCTCATCCTTCGCCGCCTGAAACGCTCGGCCGCCCTCCGGCTCCACCAGCGAAGCCGCCTTGGCCGTCTTGAACCGAGTCAACAACCGAAGGCTCACGGGCGTGATCGCCGCATCCAGCTCCCCCTGGGTCGCCTTCGGCTTCACCGCGACCTTGGCCACCCGGTCCACCTCGAACCGATCGAAGAACCCTGTCGCCTCCAGCTTCGCCCGCAGGTCCAGCACCACATTGGGATCACTGACCGACGCCAATTCCGCCGTCGTGAAGTATTGCCGGAACGCCGCCAGCACATCCTCCGGCTCGTTCACGAAATCCACGACATAGGTCGTGTCCTTACCCGGATACGCCCGGTTCAGCCGAGACAGTGTCTGCACCGCCTGGATGCCGCCCAACTTCCGATCCACATACATCGCGCACAGCAACGGCTGATCGAACCCGGTCTGGAACTTGTTGGCCACGATCAGGATGCTGAACTCCGTCCCCCGGAATGCCTCCTGGATATCTCGCCCGCGCAGCCCGGGGTTCATGTTCGTCTCGGTAAACGCCTCCGGCCCCGTATCCGGGTCATTCACCTCCCCCGAGAACGCCACCAGCAGCCCGATCGGATAGCCGCGCTGGCGGATATACTCCTCCATCGCCTTCGCCCACCGCACCGCTTCCTTCCGGCTGGCGGTTACCACCATCGCCTTGGCCTGCCCTCCCAGCAAATGGGCCACCGTCTGCCGGAAATGCTCCACCACGATCTGCACGCGGGCGGCGATGTTCACCGGATGCAACCGCACCCAGCCCATGATGCCTTTCCGAGCCTCCGCCGCGTCGACCTCCTGCTCGGTCATCTCCCGCCCGTCATGCGTCAGGCGGAACGCCAGCTTGTAGGACGTGTAGTTCCGCAGCACGTCCAGGATGAACCCTTCTTCGATCGCCTGGCGCATCGAGTAGACATGGAACGCCTCGGGCAGCCCCTCCGGCGTCGCCCGCCGCCCGAACAGTTCCAGCGTCCGCGCCTTCGGTGTCGCGGTAAACGCCACATAGCTGATCCCCGCGTCCCGCCGAGCGCGCGTGGCCATCTCGGCGGCGAGCAGGTCCTCGATGTCGAATTCCCCGCCATCCGCCAACGCCGCCTGCTCCTCCTGCGACAGCACGTTCTTCAACTTGGTCGCCGTCCGCCCGGTCTGGGACGAGTGCGCTTCATCCGCGATCACCACGAAATGCTTGCCCTGCGTGGCGGCCAGGCGCCGGACCTCCTGGATCGCATGGGGAAATGTCTGGATGGTGCAGACGACGATCTTCTTCCCATCCGCCAGCGCCTGGGCCAGCTCCGTGCTCTTGGCCGCCCCGTCGCCGGTCACCACCGCCACGACACCGCTCGTGCGCTGGAAATCCTCGATCGCCTCCCGCAACTGCCGGTCCAGCACCGTGCGATCGGACACCACCAGCACCGTATCGAACAGCTTGCGGTCCGCGGCGTCGTGCAGGTCGGCCAGGAAATGCGCCGCCCAGGCAATCGAGTTGGTCTTCCCCGACCCGGCCGAGTGCTGGATCAGATACCGCCCGCCCGGCCCGTCCTCCCGCATCTGGGCGACCAGCTTCCGCGTCGCGTCCAACTGATGAAAGCGCGGGAAAATCCAGCTACGGAGCCGCTTCTTGTCATCCCGCACCGCCACGACATAGCGGCCGATGATGTCCAGCCAGGAATCCCGCTGCCACACATCCTCCCATAGATAGGCCGTGGGCGCGCCGTTCGGGTTGGGCGGGTTGCCGGCGCCCTGGTCGTGGCCCTTGTTGAACGGCAGGAACACGCTGGCCGAACCCTCCAGCCTGGTACACATGCGGACATCACTGTTGCTGACCGCGAAATGCACCAGCGGCCCGCCCGGAAAGCCCAGCATCGGTTCGGCGGCCGAGCGCGGCACCCGGTCGTGGCGATACTGGTCCACCGCATCCGCCACCGACTGCGTGTAGTCGGATTTCAGCTCCGCCGTCGCGACCGGGATGCCGTTCAGATACAGCACCAGGTCGAGGCTGTTTTCATTCGATGGCGTATACCGGACCTGCCGCACGACCCTCAGCCGGTTGGCCGCGTAGCGCTGTTGCAGTTCGGCATTCGTGCCGAAGGCGGGGCGGAACTGGCACAGGGTGATGGGCTGGCGCAGGCCCACGATCTCCAACCCGTTGCGCAGCGTGGGCAGCGTGCCCTGCCGGTCGAGCGTCGCGCGCAGCCGGTCCAGCAGGATGGCGGCCGAGGCCGGGCCGTGGAGGGTGGTCAGGGACTCCCATGTCTGGGGCTGGGTTTCCTTGATCCAGGCTATCAGGTCATCGGGGAACAGGGCTCGGGTTCGGTCGTGGTTCTTGGCGGCGTCGGGGTCATACAGCCAGCCGTGCTGGGCCAAGTGGGCGCAGATGGAGTCTTCCAGGCGGATTTCGCGGTGGAGAGTCATGCGGCTTGCTGCTCTGGCCGGACGAAGCCCCGGACGTCGATCTTACCAGTCACTGCGGCGGAGATCAGGGCGCCGCGGCGTTCGCGGAGGAGGGAGATTGCGCGTGTGGCCTCGGTGAGCAGACCGTCCAGCGTGGTCAACTCCCTATCGAGGAACTTCACGATCTCTTGTTGTTCCTTGGACGGCGGCACACAAAGCATGACGTCCCCGATCTGCTCCTGAGAAAGCATCGGTATCGCTGTGGTTCCGAGGATTGATCCAAACAGTCCCTGTACGACATTGCTCATGAGGAAATAGCACAAGAATTTCGGCGTGCCGACGATATCCTTAATTAGGACTAAACTCGGATTGATTGTCGAAGGGCCATAATTCCCTGAGATGAAGCCAACTTTTCCGCACGTTGAGCCTCGCTGAACGAGTATGATGTTACCTTCACTACTGTCCGGTTGACGGC
>DIUL01000001.1 GCA_002422345.1 Acetobacteraceae bacterium UBA6159 | reverse complement strand
CCAGGTAGCGCAAGCCCTCCTGGATCATGCCGTGGGCCAGCCCCGTGGCGGTGGTGGTGCCGTCGCCCGCGATGTCATTGGTCTTCGAGGCCACTTCGCGCACCATCTGCGCGCCCATGTTCTCGAACTTGTCGGCCAGCTCGATCTCCTTGGCGACGGTCACGCCGTCCTTGGTGATCCGCGGCGCGCCGAAGCTCTTGTCGAGGACAACGTTGCGACCCTTGGGACCCAGCGTGACCTTGACCGCGTCAGCGAGAATGTCGACGCCGCGCAGCATGCGCTGACGGGCATCACCGCCAAACCGAACGTCTTTGGCTGCCATGTGTTGATTCCTTGTACTACGTGTATTGAAACCGGATCGGGAAGCCTTACTTCTTCTTGCCGCCCTCGATGATGCCCATGATGTCGGACTCCTTCATGATCAGGAGCTCCTCACCACCCAGCTTCACCTCGGTGCCCGACCACTTGCCGAACAGGATCTTGTCGCCGGCCTTAACGTCCATGGCCACCAACTGGCCCTGCTCGTTGCGCGCACCGGGGCCAACGGCGACGACTTCGCCTTCCATCGGCTTTTCCTGGGCGGTGTCGGGGATGATGATGCCGCCCGCGGTCTTTTCCTCGGCGGTCAGCCGCCGGACCACGACCCGGTCATGCAAAGGACGAAAGTTCATACGGATCGCTCCTGGGTTTTATCTCAACCAGAGTGAATTGGTTTGCCAACGCCGCCAGACCCCGGACTGGGACCCCATCGGCCGCTAGCACTCCTGGTCAAGGAGTGCCAGCGATCTAGGTGTCCCCGCGTTCGGAGTCAAGGGCTGGCAGCACTCTCAGGTGCAGAGTGATAAAATATTGATATCGAGGGGTTTTTCTTGCAGACCCACAAATTTCCGGGCCATCCTTCGATGACATGACAGCGAAAAGGAGGCTTATCGTCATGCATCGCGTGTCATCACCCCGCGATTATCACCTCACGACAGCCGAGATCCTGTACCACCTGCCGGATCATCCCCGCCTGCTGCAATCCTTCATCTGGCAGGATTTCGATCTCGCCCCTCGCTTTCCCGTGCTGCACGGGTTCCTCGATTTCTGGAACCGGGAGCTTGAAGGCAAGGTCCATTCCGTCCGCGTCGCCCGCGTCTCCCTGACACGACAACCGGGCCTTCGCCATGCAACCACCGTCCTGCGGTTGCACTGACGGCACACTTCCCGCCACACAGCACGTCGGCCCTATCGTCACGACAACAACCTGTATCCAGGTTTGCGCGGGGGTCTTATAATGGCCCCATGCCTTTCGACGTGGGAGATTTCCCCGGCGCATCATCGAGCGACCGGGCCGCGAGCCGGCGCAGCCGCCGGCTGGTCGGGACATGGCTA
This sequence comes from Acetobacteraceae bacterium UBA6159, assembly GCA_002422345.1. Lineage (GTDB taxonomy): Bacteria > Pseudomonadota > Alphaproteobacteria > Acetobacterales > Acetobacteraceae > Rhodopila. Next base: position 5,351 of record DIUL01000001.1, on the reverse strand, counting down.
TTCACCGTGGCCGGCATGGTCCTGGTGATGATCGGCCTTGGCGGCGCGACGCGCCTGTCCGGGTCCGGCCTGTCGATCATGGAATGGGCCCCGCTGATGGGCACCCTGCCGCCATTGACCGAGGCGGAGTGGCAGCGCCTGTTCGCACTCTACAAGCAGATCCCCCAGTTCGCCCTGGTCAACGCCGATTTCGGCCTGGCCGACTTCAAGGGCATCTTCTGGCTCGAATGGTTCCACCGCTTCTGGGGCCGAGCGCTGGGGCTGGCGTTCCTGGTGCCGTTCGTGTGGTTCTGGGTGAAGGGACATATCGCCCAGCGCCTGGTGCCTCGGCTGCTGGCGCTGTTCGTGCTTGGCGGGCTTCAGGGCGTGGTCGGCTGGTTCATGGTCGCGTCCGGCTTTTTCCCCGACGCGACCACCGTGTCCGCCTACCGACTGGTCATTCACCTGGGCCTGGCGCTTGTTCTGTATGGCGCGATCCTCTGGACCGCCCTGAACGTGGCGCTTGGGCCGCCGATGGCCGCGCGCGCGGTGCAACGGACCCATCTGCTCGCCGCGACAACCTGTGGTCTGGTCGCGATCACGATCCTGGCAGGCGGGTTCGTCGCTGGTATCCGAGCGGGCCTGACCTATAACACCTTCCCGCTGATGGATGGGCAACTGATCCCGGCGGGCTATGGTGACCTGCGGCCATTCATCCTCAATTTCACCGAGAACGTCGCCGCCGTGCAGTTCAATCACCGGCTGCTGGCCTCGATCACCGCGCTCTGCGCGCTGGTCACGGTGGCGGTCGGGCTGCGGGTGTCGCCGCAGCTTCTGCCCAGGCCGATGCTCTATGCCCTCGGCGCGGCCGTCATCGGCCAGTACGTCCTCGGGGTCGTGACCCTGCTGCACGTCGTCCCGCTTGGGCTTGGCACGGCGCACCAGGTGGGCGCGGTCCTGGTCCTGACCGCGGCGCTCGTGCTGCTGCATACCACCCGCGTGCCCCGGGCGCGCGGCGGTCCGGAATGACCGATCGGCCGGATCCGTCCCCGACCGCGAACGCTCGCGAAGCCGGATCACTGGACGTTCCGCTCACCGCGGCGATCAACGCCATGCAGGTCGGCATCGCGATTGTCGACGCCCAGCAACGCATCGTCCTGATGAACCCGGCGTTCCTCGAGTCGATCGGCCTGCCCGCCGACTCCTTTCCACCTGGCACACCCGTCGTCGATGCCGTCCGGGCTTCCGCCCTCCGCGGGGTCTATGGTCCCGGCGACCCGGATGCACAGGTCGCTGCGGTCATGGCCCCCGACCGCAGCCAGACAGGGCGCCTGCGCCGGCGCATCTACATGGGCCGCAGCTTCGACCTCTACAACGCACCCATCGTCGGCGGCGGCTACGTCGTCAGCGCGATCGAGACGACCGGCCTGCTCGCCGCCCGCGCCGACGCCGAACGCGCGATGCGCCAGACCACCGCGGCCCTGGCCACGCTGCGGACCGGCCTGGGCGCCTTCGGTCCGGATGGCCGCTTGCTGTTCTCCAACCCCAGCTTCGCCGAACTCTTGTCTCTTCCCAATGAGTCGGTGATGCCCGGCGCGGGCTTCTCCAATCTCCTCGCGCTGATGGCACATCGGGATGAATATTCCGGGGCCGATGGGATCGCGTTCCTTGCCGGCCAGAGCGCCACCAATCGCTCCATCCCGTCCACCGTAAGACGCCTGAGCAGCAATGGGGCGGTGATCGATGTCGTCTCGGCGCCGCTGCCGGACGGTGGCTGGACGATCACCCTGACCGACATCACCCGTCTTGCCCAGGCCGAGGATGAAGCGCGCAGGCGTGCGCAACTGCTGGATACGGTGGTGGCAGCGGTCCCGCATGGCATCTGCGTCTATGGTGCCGACCATCGGGTGACGTTGATCAACCCCACCTACAGGCAGGTGATGGCGGGGGCGCCGGTCGAGGTCGGGGATCACATGTCCGACATCATCCGCCGTCGCGCCGAGGCGGGCGAGTATGGCGAGGGCGATCCCAGCACCGTCTATTCCGAGCAGATGTCCCACGACATCGGCCGCCAGCAGCAGCGGCGCCGGAAGCGGCCCACCGGCCCGGCGATCGATGTCCGCACGGCTCCACTGCCGGATGGCGGGCATATCAGCGTCGTCACCGACATCACGCAACTGGTCGAAGCCCAGGCGGAAGGGGCTCGGCGCAGTGAGGAAATGGCGGCGATGCTGGCGAACATCCGCCATGGCATCCTGCTGTGGGGACCCGACCGGCGCCTGATCGCCACCAACGCCGTCACCGCCGAGTTGCTCGGCCAGCCCGAGGGCGTTCTGGTCCCCGGCCGCACCGACGCCGAGATCGTCGAGAGCCTCCGCCGCAACAAGGCCTGGGCAGACACCGAGAACACCGACTGGATCGCCAAGGATATCGTGGTACGGGACCACTCCAAGCCCTATCGTCGGCAGGTGACCATGCGCACCGGGCGCGTGCTGGACATGCGATCCGACCCGACCACGACGGGCGGCTGGGTGACGACCTACACCGACGTCACCGACGCCCATATGATCGAGGAAGCGCTCCGCCGGTCCCGTGACGCCGCGGAAGCCGCGAACCAGGCCAAGTCCCGCTTCCTCGCGACCATGAGCCATGAGCTCCGCACGCCATTGAACGCCGTGATCGGCTTCTCCGACGCGCTGATCCGTGAAGGCGCCGAACCGGACCCCGAGCGGGTGACCGAGTTCGCGCAGGAGATCAACGACGCCGGCCGCCAGCTTCTGTCGGTCATCAACATCGTCCTCGACGTGGCCAGGCTGGAGTCCGGTCGGTTCGACCTGTCCGCCGAACAGGTGGACGTCGATCATCTGATCCGGGCCGTGGTCCGCCAGTCCCACACGACGGCCCAGGCCGGGGAGATTTCGGTCGCGGTGGAGATCATGCCCGACCTGCCGCGCCTGCGCTCGGACGAACGCTGGATGCAGCAGGCACTGCACCAGCTTCTGTCCACCGCGATCAAGTTCACGGAACCCGGTGGCACCGTGACGATCGGCGCGCGGATCGAGCCGGAGGGCGATCTCTTTATATATGTACGCGACTCCGGGATCGGCATTCCCGAAGACGACCTGGAGCGTGTGTTTGAGCCGTTCACCCAGCTCGACAACACCCTGTCCCGTCGGTACCCGGGCGCGGGCCTTGGGCTGTATATCGCGCGGGCCATGATTGCCGGGCACGATGGGCGGCTTGTTCTGCGGAGTTCGCCGCAGGCCGGCACCACGGCCGAGGTCCGGCTTCCGGCGACCAGGCTGGTACGACCACAGGTGTCAGGCGTGCCGTGACACCCCATCTGATGGGCTGAACCGTTTTCAGGGATATCCAGCATGACCACGACGGGCACGACACCGCTGGCCGCGACCGACCAGCTTTTCTTCGAACGCGCGGGCGCCGAACTGGACCGTGCCGCCGCTGAACGCCACGTCCAGGCCGCGCTGACCGGCAGCGACGACGGCGAATTGTTCCTCGAATACCGAGAGAGCGAACAGATCAGCCTTGATGACGGCCGCATCCGCAGTGCCGCATCCGATTCCAGCCTGGGCTTCGGCCTGCGCGCGGTGGCCGGAGAGGCCACGGGCTATGCCCATGCCGGTGAAATCTCGGAAGCTGCGCTGAAGCGGGCGGCCGAGACGGTGTCGTCGGTTGCAAAGGGACATGCGGGAGAATCGGCCGAACCCCCGCGCGCCACCAACGCTCGGCTGTATTCCGACGTGAATCCGCTGCGGCAGATGGCGTTTTCGGCCCGCACGGCGTTGCTGTCCGAGATCGACGCCTATGCGCGCGGCAAGGACAGCCGGGTCACGCAGGTCATGGCCTCGATCGGCGGCGAATGGCAGGCGGTGCAGATCCTGCGCGCCGACGGGACCCGGGTCGCGGATATCCGTCCCTTGGTGCGGCTGAACGTCTCTATCGTCGTGGAAAAGGACGGACGGCGGGAGACCGGCAGCTACGGCACCGGCGGCCGCCACGCCTACGACACCGTGACAGCCGAGTCGGTCTGGCGCGGCGCGGTGGATGAGGCGTTGCGCCAGGCGCTGGTCAACCTCGACAGCCGTCCGGCTCCCGCAGGGGAGATGGAAGTCGTTCTTGGCTCCGGCTGGCCCGGTATCCTGCTGCATGAGGCGATCGGGCACGGGCTGGAAGGCGATTTCAACCGCAAGAAGACCTCCGCCTTCGCAGGCTTGCTGGGGGAGCGGATCGCGTCCCCCGGCGTGACCGTGATCGATGACGGCACGATCGCGGATCGGCGCGGCAGCCTGACCGTTGACGATGAAGGCACGCCGACCAGCCGTACCGTGCTGATCGAGGACGGCATCCTGGTGGGGTACATGCAGGATCGCCTTAACGCGCGATTGATGGGAATGCGGGCGACCGGGAACGGTCGGCGGCAGTCCTATGCCCATTCTCCGATGCCGCGGATGACGAATACGGTCATGCTGGGCGGGTCCCACGCGCCCGAGGAGATGATCCGGTCGGTACGAAAGGGTCTCTATGCCGTTAATTTTGGTGGCGGGCAGGTCGATATCACGTCCGGGAAGTTCGTTTTTTCGGCCAGCGAGGCGTATTTGATCGAGGACGGCAAGGTTACGGCCCCGGTTCGAGGCGCGACGTTGATTGGTAACGGTCCCGATGCGTTGACGCGGGTGACGATGGTTGGGAACGATATGGCAATGGACCCCGGGATCGGCACTTGTGGCAAGAGCGGGCAGGGAGTTCCCGTTGGGGTTGGTCAACCAACGTTAAAATTGGCGGGGCTGACGGTGGGCGGTACGGCCGCCTGACATGGGCTGAAAGCCCGGAGCAGCGCGATTCGCCACAAAAGTGGTGGCGAACATGATTTTTGGACGTGGCGGCGCGAGAGCGCCGCCATTTTCACGAGATGGTTGTAAGTAATGAAGCGTCGCTGAGGCTGCTTACCGTCCTGTGGTAAGCATTGAGCAATTTGGCACATGCATAGCCGCCAGCGAATACACGCAAAAGCAAAGCACAGCCCCTGTCGATTTGACGCGTGGATAACGTTAAAAAAACGATAAAAAATCCTCAATGTGGGAATCTCGGCGTCATGGAAATCGCGTGGACCGGCGTCACGAAGACGCAAGGTCTCGGAAACAGGCGCAAAAGGGGTTAGACCATGTTCGTTCGTTCCGCTGCCGTCGTGTCGAAGGAAATCGCTGACTCTGGCATCGTGCGCCTGGGTGGTTTTGCCCCGACGTTGCCGACCGCCGATGCCTCGAAGGTTCGTCTCGGCGGCTTCGCTCCCACCCTCGCCACCACTGATGCCGGCAAGGTCCGTCTCGGTGGTTTCGCCCCGACCCTGAGCA
>DIUL01000064.1 GCA_002422345.1 Acetobacteraceae bacterium UBA6159 | reverse complement strand
CCGGCCAGGCGGCCGCGTCGCCGAGGGCACAGATCGTGTGCCCTTCGATCTGGCGGGTCACCTGTTCCAGCGTGTCGATCTCGGCCTGTTCGGCGCGCCCGTCGACCATCCGGGTCATGACCCGATACAGCCAGCCGGTGCCTTCCCGGCACGGCNNCACGGCGTGCACTGGCCGCAGCTCTCATGCATGTAGAACTTCGACAGGCGGGCGATCGCCTTGATCAGGTCGGTCGACTTGTCCATCACGATCACGGCCGCGGTCCCCAACCCGCTACGCACCGCGCGCAGGCTGTCGAAATCCATCAGCACTTCGTCGCAGATCGATTTCGGGATCATCGGCACCGAGGCGCCGCCCGGAATGACCGCGAGCAGGTTGTCCCACCCGCCGCGCACGCCGCCGGCGTATTTGTCGACCAGCTCCCGCATCGGAATGCCGAGTTCCTCCTCGACATTGCAGGGCTTGTTCACATGCCCCGAGATGCAGAACAGCTTGGTCCCAGTGTTGTTCTGCCGCCCGAGGCCCGCGAACCAAGCGGCGCCACGGCGCATGATCGTGGGCGCGCCCGCGATGCTCTCGACATTGTTCACCGTGGAGGGACAGCCATACAGCCCGACGCCCGCCGGGAACGGCGGCTTCAGTCGGGGCATGCCCTTCTTGCCCTCCAGGCTCTCGATCAGCGCCGTTTCCTCACCGCAGATATAGGCGCCGGCGCCGCGATGGAGGAACACGTCGAAGTCGTAGCCCGAGCCGCAGGCGTTCTTGCCGATCAGACCGGCCTCATAGGCCTCGTCGATCGCGCGCTGGAGCGTCACGTGCTCGTTATAGAACTCACCGCGGATATAGATGTAGGCGGCGCAGGCGCCCATGGCGAAGCCGGCGACCAGGCAGCCCTCGACCAGCTTGTGCGGATCGTGGCGGATGATCTCCCGGTCCTTGCAGGTGCCAGGTTCGGATTCGTCGGCGTTGACCACCAGATAGCAGGGCCGGTCGGACTGCTTGGGCATGAACGACCATTTCAGCCCGGTCGGGAAGCCGGCGCCACCGCGACCGCGCATCCCGGAATCCTTCATCTCCTGGATGATGCCGTCGCGGCCCTTTTCCAGAATGGCCTTGGTGTTGTCCCAGTCGCCCCGCGCCCGCGCACCCTTCAGGAAGGGGTCATGCAGGCCGTAGAGGTTGGTGTAGATACGGTCCTTGTCCTGCAACATCGGCTCAGGCCTCCGGCGCGAATTGCAGCGTGGTCAGCGTGATCGGCCCGCCCTCGGGCGCCGATTTCTGCCGCCCGGCCATGGAGCCGACCGGCGGACGCTCGCCCTTGCGGAGGGATGCGATCAGCGTCTTCACCCGTTCGGCGTTCATATCCTCGTAGAAGTCGTCATCGACCTGGAGGATCGGGGCGTTCACGCAGGCGCCGACGCATTCGACCTCGGTCATGGTGAACAACCCGTCGGCGCTGGTCTCACCCCAGCCCTTGATGCCGGTTTCGGCGCGGCAGGCGGCGACGACGTCATCGGATCCCCGCAGCCAGCACGGCGTCGTGGTGCAGAGCTGGAGGTGGTACTTCCCGATCGGGCGCATGTTGAACATCAGATAGAAGGTCGCGACCTCATAGACGCGGATCGGGGCCATGCCCAACCGTTCCGCGATCGCGTCCATCGCCTTGACCGGAACCCAGGCACTGTTGGTGCGCCGCCCCATCTGGCGCTGCACGATCCACAGCAAGGGGATCACGCCGCTCGCCTTCCGTTCGGGCGGGTAGCGCTTCAGGACCTTCTCGATCTCCGCTTCCGACTCGGCGTCGAAATCAAAGCGCAAGGGCTGTTCAAACGGGGCCGCATTGGTGGCTGCCATGGTCTACCTGTCGATCTCGCCGAACACGATGTCCATCGATCCCACGATCGCACAGACATCGGCCAGCAAATGCCGCTTGGACATGTAATCCGTCGCTTGCAGGAACGCGAAGCCGGTCGAGCGGATCTTGCATCGATACGGCTTGTTCGTTCCGTCGGCGACCAGATACACGCCGAACTCTCCCTTGGGGCTTTCCACCACGGAATAGGTGGACCCCGCGGGCACGTGATACCCTTCGGTATAGAGCTTGAAGTGATGGATCAGCGCTTCCATCGAGCGCTTCATTTCGCCCCGGGTCGGCGGGGTGAACTTGCGATCCTGCACCTTGATCGGGCCAGGCTTCATCTTCGCCAGGCACTGCTTGATGATCTTCACGCTCTCGCGCATTTCCGCCAGCCGCACCAAATAGCGGTCATAGCAGTCACCGTTGCGCCCGACCGGGATGTCGAACTCAACCTCGGCGTACTTATCGTACGGCTGCGAACGCCGCAGATCCCACGGCAGGCCGGAGGCACGCAAAGGCGGGCCGGAGAAACCCCAGGCCAGCGCGTCTTCCGGGGAAATGATCCCGATATCGACCGTGCGCTGCTTCCAGATGCGGTTGGAGGTCAGCAGGCCCTCAAGGTCTTCCAGGAAGCGCGGAAACGTCTCGGCCCAGGCGGCGATCTTGTCGGTCAGGCCGGCGGGCAGGTCCTTGGACACGCCACCGGGCCGGAAGTAGTTCGCATGCAGGCGCGCGCCGGAGGCGGCCTCATGGAACTCCATCAGCTTCTCGCGTTCCTCGAACCCCCAGAGCGCCGGCGTGATGGCCCCGACGTCGAGCGCATAGGTCGTGACGTTCAGTAGATGATTCAGAACCCGCGTGATCTCGGCGAACAGCACCCGGATCCACTGCGCGCGATCCGGCGCGGTGATCCCCAGCAGCCGCTCCACCGCGAGGGCAAACGCATGCTCCTCACACATCGGGGAGACGTAATCCAGACGGTCGAAATACGGGACCGCCTGCATATAGGTCTTGTACTCGATCAGCTTCTCGGTGCCGCGATGCAGCAGGCCGATATGCGGATCGGCGCGCTTCACGACCTCGCCGTCGAGTTCCAAAATCAGCCGCAGCACGCCATGGGCGGCGGGATGCTGCGGGCCGAAATTGATCGAATGGCTGTCGATCTCAACCGTCTTGCTGACGGGGTACTCGGTCTCGCTCATGCCCCTTTACCCCTATGGGCCTTCTCGTCACCCGGCAGGGACGTCAACGCCTCCCACGGAGAGAGGAAATCGAAGCTGCGGAAATCCTGCACCAGTTTCACCGGTTCATAGACGACGGACTTGCGGTCCTCGTCATAGCGAACCTCGACATAGCCGGTCAGCGGGAAGTCCTTGCGGAGGGGATGCCCCTCGAATCCGTAGTCCGTCAGGATACGCCGCAAATCCGGCTGGCCCGAGAACACGATACCGAACAGGTCCCACGCCTCACGCTCCCACCAGGTGGCGGCGGGCCACACGGTATGGACGGACGGCACGGGCACGACCTCATCCGTCGTGACGACCACGCGCACCCGCTGGTTCATCGACACGGAGAGCAGGTTGTAGACGACATCGAATCGGTCCGGCCGCGTGGGCCAGTCGACTCCGCAGATGTCCATCACCTGCTCGAACGCCAGGCCTTCTCCATCGCGGAGAGCGATCATCACGGCCACCAACTGGTCGCGATCGGCGTCGGCGATCAGTTCGTCCCGCTCGATTCGCACACCGCGAATCCCGGGAACGGCACCCACCGCATGGCCCAACAGTTCCAGCGGCGTGGGAGGCGGCGGCGGCGGCGGCGCCTCGGTTTCGGTTGTTTCACCCACGAAGGATCGTCCCCGTCCTGCGGATCTTCTTCTGCAACTGCATAATGCCGTAGACCAAGGCCTCGGCCGTCGGCGGGCAGCCCGGCACATAGACATCGACCGGAACGACCCGGTCGCAGCCCCGCACCACGGAATAGGAGTAATGATAGTAGCCGCCGCCATTGGCGCAGCTTCCCATCGAAATCACCCAGCGCGGTTCCGGCATCTGGTCGTAGACCTTGCGGAGCGCGGGAGCCATCTTGTTGGTCAGCGTGCCGGCGACGATCATCACGTCGCTCTGTCGCGGCGACGCGCGCGGGATGATCCCCATGCGATCCAGGTCATAGCGCGGCATGTAGGCGTGGATCATCTCCACCGCGCAGCAGGCGAGACCGAAGGTCATCGGCCACAGGCTGCCGGTGCGCGCCCAGTTCACCACCTTGTCGATGTTGGCGACCAGGAACCCCTTGTCGGCCATTTCACCGGTGATGGAACGGATCACCGCGTCCTGCGCCGGACCCGGCGGCAGGTGATCGCGGTTATAGGCAATGGTGACGGACTGATCGCTCATGGTGTCATTCCCAATCCAACGCGCCCTTGCACCATTCGTAGATGAACCCAACCGTCAGGACGCCCAGGAACGCCATCATCGACCAGAATCCAAACGGACCGATGTCGCCCAGCGAAACCGCCCAGGGGAACAGGAACGCGACTTCCAGGTCGAAGATGATGAACAGGATCGCGACCAGATAAAACCGCACGTCGAACCGGCGGCGGGCGTCATCGAACGCCTCGAACCCGCATTCATACGCGGACAGTTTTTCCGGATACGGCTTCTGGCGCGCCGCCAGCAGCGAACCGCCGATCATCGCAATGCCGATGCCCCCGGCAATCACCAGGAACACCAGGATCGGCAGGTATTCAAAGAGGACAGGCTGCATGTCGGATCCCCAATAGGCGTGATGCAGGCCGCGCGCAAACCAGCCCGGATCGTCTGGACCCAGCCTGGACCTGCATGCGCGGATCGCGTCGGCCCGGACCATAACCCCAACCGATCGGAACCGCCATAGGGGGCGGTGGCCAAATGGCAAGGATCGATTGAAAATATAAGGGAAACAGGCTGGCGCGAGTGACGGGGCTCGAACCCGCGACCTCCGGCGTGACAGGCCGGCGCTCTAACCAACTGAGCTACACCCGCATCAGCGAGGGCCGGCTTCTAGGGCGGCTGGAAAGGCTCGTCAAGCGGGTTTGGGAAAAAGAATGCGGGGCGCTGCCCCGGGACCCCGCCAGGGGCTGTGCCCCTGGACCCCACCAAAGGGCACAGCCCTTTGGAAACCATTGGTTGGGGGGATTCCGGGAGGGGCTGAGGCTGTAATTGCAACATCACCTCAGCCCCTCCCGGAATCCCCCCAAGTACCGGTTCCAAGGGCTCGGCCCTTGGCGGGAAGTCCAGGAGGGCAGCGCCCTCCTGGTGGGGCTCGGGGCAAAGCCCCGCCTCTTGCGCCCAAACCCGCCTCGGGGTCCTCTTCCCCCGATGTCAGACGCCCCCACCCTTGCCGCCAACGTCATGCACTTCGCCCGCCTGCTTCGGCGGGCCGGCCTGCCCGTGGGGCCGGCCGAGGCCATCGCCGCCCAGCAGGCCCTGACGCGAATCGACCTTACCTCGAAGACCGAGACCCGGGTTGCCCTGCGCAGCGTCATGATCCACCGGCATGAGCATCAGCCGGTCTTCGACCAGGCCTTCGCCCTGTTCTGGCGCGATCCGACCGCCGCGGAACAGGCCGTCGCGATGGCCTTGCTGGAGGCGCAGAAGGAGAAGCGCTACGACCGCCCGCCGCCAGGCTCCCGCCGGGTGGCCGAGGCCTTCGCGCCGAAAAACCAGCCGCCGCCCGCGCCGCAGGATGAACCGCCGGTGCAGGACGCGGTAATGACCGTCTCCGACCAGGAGCGGCTGCAGCAGATGGACTTCGAGGCCATGAGCGCCGAGGAGATCGCCGCGGCGAAGCGGGAGATCAGGCGACTCGCCTTGCCGCTCGACCTGCGCCGTACGCGACGCAGACGCGCGGATCCGTCAGGGCCGGTGACCGACCTGAGGCGGACGATTCGCGCCAGCCTGCGCCAGGGCGGAGAGATCACGGCGATCGCCCGCGCCCGCCGGATCACCCGCCCGCCGCCGCTGGTCGTGCTGTGTGATATTTCGGGGTCGATGGGCCGCTACGCGCAGATTTTGATGCACTTCCTGCACGCCGTGGCGAATGATCGCGACCGCGTGCATGTGTTCCTGTTCGGGACACGGCTTTCCAACGTCACGCGACAGTTGCGCGCGCGCGATCCGGAGGTCGCGTTCCAGATGGTCTCCCATATCGTCCCCGACTGGTCCGGCGGCACCCGAATCGGAGAGACCCTCGCCCTGTTCAACAAGCGCTGGGCACGCCGGGTGCTAGGCCAGGGGGCAATGGTCCTGCTGATCACCGACGGGCTGGATCGAGACGGCGCGGTGGGCCTGGCCGAAAACATGGATCGGCTGCACCGGTCGTGCCGGCGTCTGATCTGGCTCAATCCCCTGTTGCGTTGGAGTGGTTTCGAGCCAAAATCACAGGGCATCCGGGTTATGTTGCCGCATGTCGATGAATTCAGGCCGATCCACAACCTCTCCAGCCTGCGGGCGCTGGTCGATCTGCTGTCCCGCCCTGCCCCGTCCAGGGCAGCATCGCGGCCCCGCCCACAATGACTTTCGCGCCAAACGCTGAAAGGATAGCGTCATGAGCATGAACGAATTCGAGGACGTCCTGAGCACCGCCGCCGCCTGGCGCGCCGCGGGGGAACTCGTCGCCATCGCCACCGTCACCGAAACCTGGGGCAGTTCCCCCCGCCCCGCCGGCAGCCAGCTCGCGGTGACCAAGTCGGGCCGCATGGCCGGCTCCGTCTCCGGCGGCTGTATCGAGGGCGCGGTGGCCGAGGCCGCCATGAAGACCATCGAATCGGGCGTCCCGCAGTTGCTCGATTTCGGCGTCACCCACGAACGCGCCTGGGAAGTCGGCCTCGCCTGCGGCGGCAAGGTGAAGGTCTTCGTCGAAAAGCTGAACTGACCCCCGTCAACGCCCCCTCTCCCCTTGCGGGAGAGGGTTGGGGTGAGGGGTGACACCCCCGGGTACCGTGCCGCGATGACCCCCCACCCCGGCCCTCCCCCTCAAGGGGGGAGGGGGAAGAAGACAACAACGCCACGACCTGCTTCCAGGAGCCTGACCATGACCCCCGATATCCTCGCCGCCCTGGAACAGGCCAAACGCGACAAGCGGCCCGTGGTGCTCGCGACACGCCTGCCCTCGGGCGAACAGCGCCTGCTGCCTGACCCCGCCGCCCCGGCCGAACTGAACGAAGCCGCCGCCGGCGTGCTGGCCTCGGATGAAAACGGCACCCACAAGATCGGCGGAGAGGACTGGTTCCTCCACGCCTACAACCCGCCTTTGCGCCTGGTGATCGTCGGCGCGGTCCATATCGCCCAGGCCCTCGCCCCCTTCGCCGCCCAGTGCGGCTTCGCGGTCACCGTGGTCGATCCCCGCCGCTCCTTCGCCTCCGACGAGCGGTTCCCCGGCGTCACCATTTCCACCGACTGGCCGGATGAGGCGATGGAGGCGCTTCGCCCCGACAGCCGCACCGCCGTCGTGACTCTGACCCACGATCCCAAGCTGGACGACCCGGCCCTCGACCGTGCCCTGAAATCCGATGCCTTCTACATCGGCGCCCTCGGCTCCCGCCGCACCCATGCCGCTCGCCTCAAGCGCCTGACCGACCTGGGACACACCGAAGCCGCCCTCGCGCGCATCAAGGGCCCCGTCGGCCTGAATATCGAGGCGGTGACGGCCACCGAAATCGCCGTCTCGGCCATAGCCGAGATCATCGCCGTCCGCCGCGGCTCCCCCCTCGCCCCGCAGCGCGGGACATGAAATTCGGCTCCGTCCCACTGGACGAAGCGCGCGGCGCGATCCTGGCGCACAGCCAGCGCGCCGGCGAACGGATGATCCGCAAGGGCACGCTGCTGGATGAGGCCGCGCTGGCCGCGCTGGCCGAAGCCGGCCGGACCGAGGTCATCTGCGCCCAGCTCGAACCCGGCGACGTGCCGGAAGACCTGGCCGCCGACCGGCTGGCCACCCCGCTGGTGTCGCCGCTGATCGCCCGCTCCCGCGCCGCCACCGGCCGGGTCAACCTGTCGGCCGAGGTCCCCGGCCTGCTGCGCGTCGATGCCGCCAAGATCGACCGCCTGAACGCGATCGACGAGTCGCTCACGGTCGGCACCCTGCCCGACTGCGCGGTCGTCGCGCAGCGTGACCTGGTCGCGACCATCAAGATCATCCCGTTCTCCGTCCCCGGCACCATGCTCGCGGTCGCCGAGGCGATGACGCGCCAGGGCGGCTCCCCGCTCAGCCTGCATCCGTTCCAGCCGCTCAAGGTCGGCCTCGTGGTCACCGACCTGCCTGGCTTCAAGGACAGCGTCATCGACAAGACGATCGAGGTGACCGAGGCGCGGGTGACCCAACTGACCGGCACCATGCTGCCGGCGGTCCGTTGCACGCATACCGAGGAAGCGGTCGCCCATGCGCTGGAAGGCCTGATCGCCGCCGGCGCAGACCTGCTGCTGGTGATCGGCGCCTCGGCCGTCGTCGACCGGCGCGATGTCGGGCCCGCGGGGATCGTGCGGGCGGGCGGAGAGATCGTGCATTTCGGCATGCCCGTCGATCCCGGCAACCTGATCTGCCTGGGCCGGATCGGGGAACGCCCCGCGCTGGTGCTGCCCGGCTGCGCCCGCAGCCCCAAGATGAACGGCATCGACTTCGTCCTGACCCGCCTGTTCGCCGGCATCCCCGTGACTGGGCCCGACCTGATGCGGATGGGCGTGGGCGGGCTGCTGAAGGAAATCGACACCAGGCCCCTGCCGCGGGAAAAGGCGCCGGCGACCCCGCGCTCGGGCGCCGAACCGCGGTCGCGTCCCACCATCGCCGCGGTGGTGATGGCGGCCGGCCGGTCCCGCCGGATGGCGCCGCACAACAAGCTGCTGGTCGCCGACAAGGCCGGCAAGCCCATGATCGCCCGGGTGGTCGACAACGTTCTGTCCTCCAAGGCCCGACCCATCCTGGTCGTCACCGGTCACCAGGCCGAACAGGTGGAGCACGCGTTGGGCGGCCGGCCTGTGCAATATGTCCACGCGCCCGACTACGCCGAGGGCCTGTCCGCCAGCCTGAAGGCCGGCATCGCCGCCGTGCCGCCGGAATGCGCCGCCGCCATCGTCTGCCTTGGCGACATGCCGCTGGTGACGGGGCGGATGATCGACCGCCTGATGCAGATGTACGACCCCGATGAGGGGCGCCTGATCGTCCTGCCCACGTTCCGCGGCAAGCAGGGCAACCCGATGCTGTGGGACCGGCGCTACTTCGCGGAAATCCTGGCGATCTCGGGCGATTCCGGTGCGCGCTTCCTGGTCGGCAAGCACGCCGAGGCCGTGGTCGAGGTCGAGATGGCCGATGACGGCGTCCTGCGTGACTTCGACACGACGGAAAGCCTGGCCACCCTGCCGCCCCGGATGCGCCCCGTGGGGGTTTGATGCCAGGCGCCCCTCGTGGCGCCGAACCCGGGGGCCTGAGGTGGTTTATGGGATGAGACGTTGGCGTTGTCGGGGAATTTTACAGCCGCGCTCCACCGTTGCCTATTTGTTATAAATAAGTTCTTTGAAATCAATATGACCGAATTAGGCACGGTTCTTGCTGAAGAAGCCTGGTAGACCGGACGGAAGACTGGTGACGACCCCACGACCCGGTCAGTCAGGAGATAGTCCATGCGTCAATTGACTTTAGGCAGTTTCGTGGCGCTCGGGTTCGCGCTGCTTCCCGGAGCGGTCGAAGCAGCCCCCGTGTTCAACACCAGCCTTGCCAGTCCCGCAGGCACCTACTTCGGCAGCGGCAACCCAAACACGAACTGGACGGTCGAAACCGCGGGTGCCTACGAGTTCGGCCTGCAGGCGAGCCAGCCGTTCATCGGCCCGATCACGCCTGTCGGAAATGTTTACACCGCGTCCACCGGCCTTTCGCCGGGCCACGCGCCGCGCTGGGCGTTCAGCTTCAACTATTCCTATATCGACACGAGCGGAGTCACCACCCGCGACGACCTGTCCGCGCTGAACCTCAGTGTAACGGATGTCGGCAACGGCGGGACCATCACCTTCAACATGAAAAACTGGCCCGGCGCCGCCGGCTATGATGTCGACACGACAACCGAGCATGGCCCCGCGCTGGGCTCGGACAACGGCCAGCAGGATTCGACCAATATGGGCTTCGCCGGCGTGGCGGCCTTCTTCCTGCCGCTGGCCGATCCGGACATCGTGAACAGCTATACCTTCACCCTGGAAGCCATCTGCGGCACCGGCGCCTGCGGTGGCGACGGGGTCTCCCTCGGGTCCGTCAGCATGGTGGTCAACACGGTGCCGGAGCCTGCCTCGATGGCTGCCCTCGGCGTCGGACTGCTCGGGATGGCCGCCATCCGCCGTCGCCGCAAGACCGCCTGACCCCACGCGGACTCGCCCAGGCGAGTCCGCCTAAGGCGCCAGACAGGCACCAACCGCTTTCGCCGCGTCCTGGCCGCTGATCCAGGCGCCGGCGACGGTGCCGGCATAGGGGATGTTGCACCCCTCCCCAGCGAACATCAGGTGCCCGTCGGCGACCGGCGCCCCGAGGCGGTCCCGCGCGTCGGCATGGTGCGGCGTGGCATAGCAATAGGCACCCCGCACCCAGGGGTCGGCGTCCCAACCGGTCACGAAACGCCCGCCACCGACGAACAGACGATCGACGCGCGCGCCGAACAGCGCGCGCAACTGCCCCATGGCATGGTCGATGATCGCGTCCTGCCCCGCCGCCGCCAGGTCCCAGGCCAGCGGCCCGCCGATCCAACCCTGCACATAATCCCGCCCGAACGGCCAGAACTGGAACGGCACGAAGGGATCCGCCTCGCGTCCCACCCGCCGGTCCACCGAGCAATGCGGCGGCAAATCCAACCGATCCGCGCCGGTCGCCCGCAGCGCCACCTTGATCGCCATGCCCATCGGCAGATTGGCCACCGCGTCCTGGACCTCGGTCGGCAAAGGCGGATCGAACGCCAGAGCGCCTGAAGCCAGCACACCGGTCGAGACCGTCACGATGCAGGCCCGCGCGGTGATCGCGCCGCGATCGGTCTCCACCGTCACCTGCCCGCCTGCCCCGCCCCAACGGATGCGTCTGACCGGGGTGTTCAGCCGGACATCCAGCCCCTGCCCCAGCCTGCGGGAGACGAAGGCGCCGATGCCGCCCTCCGGCACCAGGTTGAACCCGCAGAGCGCGTTGCGTCGCCAGTCAAGGGCGCTGAACCGGTCCGCGGGGGCGGTGCAGATGACCGGGGCCTCCCACGCCTCGATCGTCGGAGCCCATGGGTCGTCGGCGAGGTGGCGGGTCACATCAGCCATCGACACGTCGCCGTGGCGGGCGATCAGGGCGTCGGCCGCCGCCTCGAAGCGGGGCCAGGCGGCGTCATAGTCGGCGCGTTCAGCCTCGGTCGCCAGGTGGCCATCCACCAGGGTCCGTTCGGTGCGGAGTTCGTCCGAACGGAGCAGTGTCTCCCCATGCCGGCGGGCGATGTCGACGAGCGGATTGTTGGCGGCGTCGTGAAACCAGAACGCCCCCATATCAAACCACGCCCCACCCAACGCTTCCGGATACGTCGTCCACGCTCGGCCGCCGATCCGGCCCGCGGCTTCGAGCACGCGGCAACGCAGCCCGACGTCCCGCAAGGCGGTGGCGGCGCCGAGACCCGCGAGGCCCGCGCCGATCACCACGACATCGAGGTCAGGAGACGGCATGGCCTGGGGGTGTGCGGTGATGGGTCATGGGGGGAGGTTACAGGAGACGCCCCATGGATGCATCAAGGCAGCAGCTACTCCGGCTGCCCCTTCTTATGCGCCAGCAGAGCCATCAGCCGCCGATCCCGCCACTCCTGCCGCACCGGCTGCAAATTCGCCGGCAGTTCCGCCCGCCGCGAGGCCTGCAACCGTCCGACCAGTTCCGCGTCCCAGTCCAATGGAGTCATCTGCCGCTGCATCGCCGCATACAACGGCCCATACCGGTCGCAGTAATCCGCCAACCCGCCCGGCGCGTTCAGGTCGATCGTCTCCAGCGGCCCCATGAAGCTCCAACGCAGCCCCAGCCCGTGCTTCACCAGCGCGTCCAGATCGGCCGGAGAAATCACGTCGTCGGCGATCAGCCGGAATGCCTCGGCCAGGAGTGCGCCCTGCAGGCGGTTCAGCGCGAACCCGTCCATCTCCTTCTTGACGGTGGCCGGAACCTGGCCGGCGCGCGCCATCAGATCGCGCGTCCGCTCCACTACCGCTGGATCGGTCCAGGGCGCGGGGCAGAGTTCAACCACCGGCACCAGGTAAGGCGGGTTCACCGGATGGGCGACCAGGCAGCGCGCCCGCCCGCGCAGCCCCTCGGTAAAGGCGCTGGCGGGAATGCCGCTGGTGGAGCTTGCCAGCACGGCGTCGGCCGGCGCGGCGCGGTCGAGTTCCTCGAACAACGCGGTCTTTTCGGGCACACGCTCCGGCCCGTTTTCCTGCACGTGGACGACGTCCTTCACGGCCTCCCACATCGACTGGTGGGGCGTGATGCGGGCCAGAACGGTCTCCGGCTCATCCTGGATCAGGCCCGCCTGATACAGTTCGGGCAGGCGGTCGGCGATGAATTCCATGGCGGCGGGGATCTGGTGGGGGAATTTGTCCCACAGCGCGACCTGGAAGCCCGAGCGGGCAAACACGATCGACCAGGCACGCCCGATCAATCCGGCTCCAATGACGGCGACTTTGGTCATGCGGCTGTTCCTTCCCTGCCCTGTTCCAGCCGGCGGATACCACCGGGGCCGAGGTCGGGGCAAACCGGGCTGGATGGGATCGTGCCGAATGGGATAGGACCGGTCAGACACAGGAGGAACCAATCCATGACCGACCCGCTTGTCCTTTCCGCCGATCCGCCGGCTGGCACCCGAGTCCTGATCACCGGCGGCGCCCATGGCATCGGGCGCGCCACCGCCGACGCCTATGCCGCGCGCGGCGGGAAAATCTGCATCCTCGATCGTTCCGTCGTGCCGGCGGCGCCGGCCGACTGGATCTGCGTGGAGGGCTCGGTCACCGTCGCCGCCGATGTCGAGCGCGCCTTCACCGAGATGGACCGCGCCTGGGGCGGCGTCGATGTCGCCTTCGCGAACGCGGGCATGAGCTCCAACAAGCCCAGCCTGGAGTTGACCGAGGCGGAATGGCGGCTGGTGCTGGATGTGAATTTGACCGGTGTGTTCCTGACCGCACAGGCGGCGGGGCGGCGGATGGTGGCGGCGGGGTCGGGGCTGATCCTGGCGACCAGCAGCATCTACGGTCTGACGGCGGCGCCGAACCGGGTGGCCTACACGACGACCAAGGGCGCGGTGTCCCAGCTTGTGCGGACGCTGGCCAGTGAGTGGGGGCCGTCCGGCGTGCGCGTGAACGGCATCGCGCCAGGCTATGTGCAGACGGCAATGGTCGAGGGGCTGATCCAGGAAGGCAAGCTCGACCGTGCTCCTTTGCTGGCGAGGACGACGATGCGGCGGCTGGGGCGGCCGGCGGATATCGCGGGGATGGCATGCTTCCTGGCGTCTCCCACGGCGTCGTGGATCAACGGCACGATCATGTCGGTGGATGGCGGCTGGATGGCGAATGGCGGTCCGTAGAGGCTGACGCGCCTACGGGTGTAGCTGCATGTAGCGCATCGCCGCGAGCATGACCCCGAAGCCGGCGACCATCATGGTCCCAAGGCGGATGGTCATGTCGCGGCGGAGCAGTTCAATCGCGCCCCGCTGTTCCGAGCGGAACCGCCCCATGTCGGCGCGGAGTTCAGCCTGAAAGGTGCCCATGTCACCTTTCATCTCCGCCCGGAACGCCGCCATGTCGCCCTTGAGTTCGGTGCGAACGTGCGCGATGTCGGCTTTGAGCTCGGTGCGGACCTGGGCGATATCCGCCTTCAGTTCGGCGCGGATCGCGAGCATGTCCGAACGCAGCACGGCCATATCCGAACGCAGCACCGCCAAATCACCACGCAGCGCCGCCCCAGACCGCTCAACATCCCCCTTCGTCGCAAGGTCGGATTCCAGCAACGCATCCGCCACGGCCCCGGTCACCCCGGCCGCCTGCTGCGCGCTGAACCCTGAGCTTTCGAGCTTGTCCGCCATCTTCAACGTGTCAAAAGGTACCGCGTTCATCCCTTCACCACCCTGGATCGATCCAACATCACAATCAGGCAGATTGGCGGTTGCCAGCGTGCCCCTGGGATGGTCGGATACCGCATCAAGGTTACCAAGGCGTGAACATGCCCGATCCTATCACGGAAGAACTCTTTCGCAACGCCATTTCCGCTGTCGGCGATGAAATGGTACTGACAATTTACCGCACTGCATACTCGGGTGTTCTGAAGAACATCATGGACTATAGTGCCGCCCTCTGCGACGCCGAGGGTCGCCTGGTCGCGCAAGGCCTCAGCCTGCCCGGCCATCTGTGTTCGATTCCCGTCTCGCTGAAAGCGGTCCTCGCCACCTTCGGCGACGACGTGCATCCGGGCGATATCTTCATCAACAACGACCCCTATGACGGGGGCATGCACCTGCCGGACATCTTCATCTTCCGGCCCCTGTTCGCGGAAGGGAACGCCTCCGGGAAACCCATCGCCTACGCCGCCACCATCTGCCACCACACCGATGTCGGCGGCCGCGTCCCCGGCTCCAACGCCTCCGACAGCACGGAAATCTACGCCGAGGGTCTCCGCATCCCGCCGCTGAAGCTCTACGACAGCGGCGAACCCAACAAGACCCTGTTCCGCATGATCGAGCGGAATGTCCGCCTGCCAAACCGCGTCTTCGGCGACATCCGCTCCCAGCTCGCGGCGTGTGAGATCGCGGCGCGCGGCATGGCGGACCTCGTCTCCCGCCACGGCGCCGACGGCGTGCGGGAACTCATGATCGCAGCCATGGACTACTCCGAACGCCTGACCCGCCACTGCCTGATGGAACTGCCGGACGGGGAAGCAACCTTCACCGACTGGATCGACGACGACCAGATCGATGTCGGCGTGCCCATCCCCCTGGTCTGCACCATCCGCAAGCGCGGCGACACGATGGAGGTCGACTGGACCGGCTCAGCCCCGCAGGTGAAGGGCGCGATCAACAATACATGGAGCTATACGGCCGCCATGAGCTTCACGGCCGTCAAGTCCGTGCTGTCCATCAACATGCCCAACAACGACGGCGTCTTCCGCCCGATCAAGGTCATCGCGCCCGAGGGCACGATCACCAACGGCAAGCTGCCCGCCGCCTGCGCCGCCCGCGGCCTGACCGGGTTCCGTGGCGCCGACTGTGCCTTCGGCGCGCTGGCAAAGCTGTATCCCGACCGGGTCTTCGCGGCCTCCGACGGCGGCAACACCGGCCTGACGATCGGTGGCTACGACAAGGAACTGCAGCCGTTCATATATGTCGACTTCCACTACTGTCCGGTTGACGGCG
>DIUL01000019.1 GCA_002422345.1 Acetobacteraceae bacterium UBA6159 | reverse complement strand
CCGTCAGCGTTGAACAGCCGTGGTTGCCCCAGACCCCACCGGGGGCTTTGCCCCTGGACCCCACCAAAGGCCTCAGGCCTTTGGAAACCATTGGTTGGTGGGAATGACAGGAAGGGCCAACCGTGACCTGTCCGGGTCCGGGTTGGCCCCTCCTGTCATTCCCACCAATAAGCGGTTCCAAGGGCTGTGCCCTTGGTGGGGGTCGAGGGGGCAAAGCCCCTCGCGGGGTTTGAGGCGGAGCCCCAACGCTTTCTTCCCCCCAACCATCGTCCTCATACTCGCGTTCCTGGCCGTCGCGCCACGGCCGGCTCAGGCGGCCGGGTGCGATCTGGGGCAGGTGGTTGGTTATACTTTGGTTTTTGCCAAGACGATTGAGGCTTATATTGAGGGGGGTCGCAAGCAGCGCGGCTTCCAGGGGTGTCAGCCCAGCCGGGTGCTGGTTTTTACGGACAACACCGGGGTTCGTTGCAAGGGCGTGTCGGTGCAGTCCGCCAATCTTCCAACGGCCTATCTTTTTGCCAAAACCCAGACAGACCTTAAGCTGTGCGTCGGCAATGAAATGCTGGACGTCGCGCCCGCCCAATAGGCTGGCGACAATCAGGAGGAAACCATGGCTCGACTGGCGGGACGCAGAATCATCATCACCGGGGGCGCCTCCGGCATCGGACGCGCAACCGCTCGGCTGTTCCGGGCCGAGGGCGCGCAGGTCGCCGTGCTGGACCGGTCCGACAACGCGGCCAAGGCCGTGGCGGACGAAATCGGCGCCATCGCGGTGACCTGCGATGTGGCTGATCCGGCGTCGGTGAGCGCGGCGGTCGCCAAGGCGGCCGAGGCGATGGGTGGGCTCGACGGCGTGGTCAACGCCGCCGGCATCCTGTCCGAAGCCGGCATCGCCGACACGACGGCCGAGGTCTTCGCCCGCACCCTGGCGGTGAACCTGACCGGCACCTTCCTGGTGATCCAGGCCGCCGCTCCGTTCATCCAGGCGGCTGGCAAGGGGACGATCGTGAACATCGCCTCGGGCGTCGGGCTGATGCCGACGGGGCCTGGCAGCGTCGCCTATGTCGCGTCAAAGGGCGGCGTCGTGGCGCTGACGAAGTCGGTGTCGATGGAACTGGCGCCGAAGATCCGCGTGAACTCGGTCTGCCCAGGCGCGGTGGAGACGGCGATGACGTCGGCCTATATCCGCGACGCGAGCGGGGAGCCGTCGGCCGCGATCGCCAAGCGGTATGCCCTGGGCCGGCACGGCCAGCCCGAGGAACTCGCCGCCGCGATCCTGTTCCTGACGTCGGACGAATCGTCCTTCATGACCGGCATCGCCCTCCCGGTCGATGGCGGCCGCACCTTCCACTGATACCAACCGGCGTGGGCTGACCCCAGGGTCAGCCCACAACCGCTAGGAACCGGACTCCAGGATTTCCTCGATCACCCGTTCCAGATGCCGCAGCGTGTTGCACACCGTCAGCACGTTGCAGAACGGGGCATAGCGGTACATGTCCGAATCCCCCGTGCCCCAGGCGGAGCGGAACTCGGGGTTCATCCAGATCACGCGCTTCGACCGCTGGGCGATCTCGCTCATGATCTCGGTCCGCGGATCGGTGCGGTTGCCGCGGGCGTCGCCCAGGATCAGGACCGTGGTCTTGTTGGTGACCTTGTCCATGAATTGATCCTGGAAATCCGCGAAGGAGTTCCCGTAGTTCGACGACCCGTAGCCGATCATCTCCATGATCTTGGTGATGGCCTGCTCGACCGGTTCCTTGGCCAGGATGTCGCTGACCTCGATCAGCGACCCCGCGAAGGCGAACGACCGGATGTCCTTCAACGCCTCGTTCAACGCATAGAGGAACATCAGCAGGAACTGCGACATCGCGGACACCGAGCCCGATACGTCGCAAAGCACCATCACGCGCGGCTTCTCGATCCGCTTCTGCTTCCACACGGTGATGAACGGAATGCCACCCCAGCCCATGTTCCGGCGCATGGTGCGCCGAATATCCAACTGCCCCCGCAGCCGCCGCCGGCGCGTCTTGGCATAGCGGGCGGCGAGCTTCTTCGCCATCTGGCGCACCAGCACCCGCATCCGCTCCATGTCGCGCCGTTCCAGGTTCGACAGGCGGGCGGACTTGAGCAGTTCCTCCCGGAACTTCTCCGTCTCCCCCTTTGCGAACAGGATCAGGTTCCGCTCGACGAAGTCGCGCACGGAATCGCGCAACTGTTCCAGCCGCCCTTCCAGCACCTGGGCGCGGCCGAGCCCCTCGGGCGTGCCTTCGCGCCGCATCGACTCGATGTCGCGCTCGACCGACCGCAGCCCCATCCGATCCATGATCCGGCGGGCATAAAGGTTCTTCTGGGTGAAGAACCGGATGTTCTCCAGCCCCGAGTCGCGCGCCGCCTGCTCCACCATCGTGGCGAGCGTGACGCGGTCCTCATCCTCCAGCATCTGGGTCAGGGCCTTGCCGCCCGATCCCCCCTGCCCTTCGCCGCCCTGGGCCTCCGACCCGGGAGAGCGTCGGCCGCCCTCCCCGCGATCGTCGTCGGGCTTGCCCTCAAACTCGTCGCGCTTGAAGTAGAGCTCGAACGCCTCGTGGTACAGCATCTTCTCGTCCGGCGTCTTCGCCAGCACGAGACCCAGCGTGTCCTTCAGCAACTGCCGGTCGGAATACCCGACCATCTGGACCGCCTGCGCGGCGTCGATCCCCTCGGCCGCCGAGACCCGCAGGCCGGCGCCGCGTGCCACCTGCAGGAACCGCCGGAGCGGTTCGCTGGCAGGGGCCAGGCCACCGGCTCCCGAAACCAAGCCCCCCGACACTAGGCGCCGACCCCGGCGTCCTGGCGGGCCTTGTGCGTCATGCCGGCGATCTGCTTGCCCGCGGCCTCGATATCGGCCTCGAACTTCAGCAGGACGTTCAGCGTGTCGCGGACCAGATCGACATCCAGCACCGTGGTGTGCAGCAGGACCATGATCTTGGCCCAGTCGATCGTCTCGCTCACCGACGGCAGCTTCTTCAGGTCCATCGCGCGCAACTGGCCGGTGAAGCTGACGAGCTGCTTCAGCAGGGACGCATCGATCCCCGGCACGCGGGAGGCAATGATCTTCGCCTCCAGCTTCTCATCCGGGAAGCCGATATGCAGGTGCAGGCAGCGCCGCTTCAGCGCGTCGCCCAGGTCGCGGGTGCTGTTGGAGGTCAGCAGCACGATCGGCGGCACGATGGCCTCGACCGTCCCGATTTCCGGAATGGTGACCTGGTAGTCCGACAGGATTTCCAGCAGGAACGCCTCGAACTCCTGGTCCGACTTGTCGATCTCGTCGATCAGCAGGACGGCGCCGCCCGGCTCCTCCAGGGCGCGCAGCAGCGGCCGCGGCTCGATGAACTGCTTGGAGAAGAAGATGTCGCCGAAGGCATGCAGCTTGTCCAACGCCTCGTTCAGGTTGTCGCCTTCACCGATGACGTGGTTGATCTTGTCCTTCAGGATTTGGGTGTACAGCAGCTGCTTGCCATACTTCCACTCATACAATGCCTTGGACTCATCGAGCCCTTCGTAGCACTGCATGCGGATCAGCGGCAGCTTCATCCAGGACGCGACCGACTTCGCCAGTTCCGTCTTGCCGACGCCCGCGGGGCCTTCAACCAGGATCGGCTTGCGGAGGAAGTGCGCCATATAGATGGCGGTCGAAATCTGGCTGTTGGAAATATAACCGGCTTCGGCCAGCCCCTTGTCCACTTGCTCGACGGACTGGAGCGCTGTCAGCCCCGGCGGTAGCACGTCATTCACGTCCCGATGCTCCAAGCTACTATTGAGTAGGTCGATCGCATCGGCACGCCCGAATGTCAAATCCCATCCCCCTTATTTCTCCGCCGCTCGGCGCAGGTTCGCCAGCCCGGCCTCGAAATCCGGGCCGACCATGGCGTCGAGGCTGACGAACACCTGCACGACCTTGGCGAGGAACGGGTTCTCTCCGGTCATCACCCAGGACACCGTCGTGGCCCCCCGCGCGGCCCCCTCGGCCGGCGTGAGCGTGAACACCACCTGATTATGCGCCTCGAACGGACGCAGGAAATCCAGCCGCATGGCCATCCGGCTGGGCACGGTCACCTCCGTGATCTCCATCCGCCCGGCCCCCACGGCGTCGTTCCCCTCCCACGCATAGACGGCGCCAACGCCGGATTCGGCCCCCGTGTAGGTGCGCTTCAGCGCCGGGTCCTTCCCCTCCCACGGCGACCAGCCCTGCCAGGCGCGCAGGTCTGTCAGCAGGGGAAAGATCGCCTCGGGCGGGACCTTGATCATGATCGTCCGCTCGATCCGGAACGCGGTGGGCAGGAACATCGCCGCGATCATCACACCGATCAGCGCCGAGGCCACCACGGCGCCGAAGATCGCGATCGACTTCCGGAGCATCGCCCTACCGCCCCTTGAAGGCGGCCGGCCGGCGTTCCTTGAAGGCCGCCACGCCTTCCTGGTGATCCGCGCTCTGGCCCAACTGCGGCTGGACGAAGTTCTCCAGGTCCAGGAAATCCTCGTAGCTGCTGTTGGCCATGTGGAACATCTTCTTGGCCAGGCCGAACGCAAAGGTGGGGCCATCCGCGAGTTCGGCGGCCAGCGCCTCGGCCCGCGCCATCATCTGGTCATCGGGCACCACCTCATTCACCAGGCCGAGCGACAGGGCCTCCTGCGCCTCCACGAAGCGACCGGTGAAGACGAGTTCCTTGGCCTTGGCCATGCCGATCCGGTGGTTCAGCAACCAGATCGCCCCGCCATCCGGGGCCAGGCCGATGCGGCGGAAGATCTGGGAGAACCGGGTGGTTTCCGATGCAATCACCATGTCGCAGCAGAGCGCGATGCTCATGCCGATGCCGACCGCGGGGCCGCGGACGGCGGCGATCACCGGTTTCTCGATCGCGTGCAAAATCCGCATATAGGTGTGGCTGCCCATCGAGAGCTTCTGCCTCTCATGCCGCAAATCCCCCCGCGACATGCCCCCCACATCCGCCCCGGTGCAGAACGCTCGGCCTTCCCCCGTAACGATTATGGCGCGGACGGCGTCGTTGTAGCGGACTTCCGTGAAGTATTCCCGCAGAAGCTGGCGCATGTCCCATGTCAGGGAGTTCAGCTTCTCCGGCCGGTTGAGCACGATCTTGGCGACGGCGCCTTCGATCCTGAGTTCCACTGTCATGGCTTGGGTTCCCCTGTTTGTGGGGGGTATCCAAGCCGGTTGGTGGGGGTTGGGCAAGGGTGTGGGGGGCGCGCCTCAGGAGTCGGCGGGGAACACCAGGCCCTGGTAGATATCGTCCAGCGGCAGGACCAGGTCGGGTTCAATGAGCGCGATGGCGCCCTGGGTCAGCGCGCTGGTGATCCAGGTTTCGCCCTCGGCCCGCTGGCAGATGATGGCGCCGCGGCTGGTCTGCTCCAGCATCACATAATACCGCAGGGAGGGGATCGCGGCGTAGTCCCGCAACTTGTCGATCCGGTCGGTCGCGGCGGTGTCGTCGGACAGGACCTCGAACACCACGACGGCGTCGGTCAGGGTGCGCTGGGTCTGGGGGATGGAGGCGGGGCAGACGACCACGTCCGGGTAGCGCACCCGATCGGCGATGCGGACGCGCATGGCGTGCAGGGCTCGGAATGGGCCGCCGGACAGCAGGCGGGCCAGGAGCACACGCAGATTGAAGACAATGTCCTGATGCGCGACGGTGTGGCCTGATGGGGGGATCACCCGCACGCCGTCGAACTCGTGTTTCCCCTCCTGGCGGTCTTCCCAGGCGAGGAAGGTCTCGGTCGTCCAGAGGCGGTCAAGCACGGTGTCCATGACACTAACCTCGGGGAGGCGGACGGGTTCGGTCATGCACCGCGTCACGACGCGTCGGCGGACGGCGACTCGTCGTCTTCCCGCTTCTTGCGGGCGTGTTCTTCCAGCATGCGGTGGATGTCGGCTTCCCAGGGGAAGGGCTTGTGCTTGGCGGGGTCGAAGGGCGGATGCTCGGGTTCCGGCACGTTCAGCGCGCGCAGCACCGCGCGGCATTCCTCCAGTTCCCAGTGCCAGACATAGGGCGGGCCGTTCGCCCAGGCCCATTCATGGCCCTTCAGCGCGTGCTCCCGCGCCTTGTCGGGCTGGTTCAGCGCCAGGTACAGCGAGGCCAGCGCCACACGCGGCGGGTCCCGCTCGGCCGAGTCCGCAGCGGCCTGGGCTTCCTCAGCGCGGCCCAGCCTGGCCAAAGAGAGGCCGCGGCGGGCCACGGAGCCCGTGTCGCGGAGATGGACTTCGTGCGCCATGGCGATGGCCTGGGTGAAGGCGTCGATCGCGTCGGTATGGTGGCCCTGGGATTGGTGCCATTCGCCGGCGAGGGCGAGGGTCCAGCGTTCGTATCTGCTCAACCCGGAGCG
>DIUL01000094.1:2694-3788 GCA_002422345.1 Acetobacteraceae bacterium UBA6159 | reverse complement strand
GGGAGCGACAACTTGGGGTCGTGGGCGAAAACCTGGACGGCTGGGACACGATAGTCGGCTGGACCGGCCCCCAGCAGTACGATCCCGCACCCTATGGGCCGCAGGAACTCGCGAGCGTGCGGTCCAGCCTGGGCGAAATGCCGCTCCGGGAGGCCGACGTGGTGCTGTCGCGCTGCCGCGGCGAGCGGCAGGCCACTATTGCGCGTCGGCACGGGATCTCGAAGGAGCGGGCCCGCCAGTTGGAACAGCAGGGACTGCGGCGGGTCGCGGAACGGGTTGGGGTCGAGACGGTAAAAGGATCTTTGGCAAAGGTTTGAAAGGGGAAGCGAGATGGCGAAAGCAAAAGCACCAGATGACAACGGCAAGCCCGCGTTGGAAATTGAGGACATTCAAGCGATCCGGCGCGTGCGGGTCGAGCTGCCCGAGCCGGGCGGCGTGGCGGTCTGGACCGGGGATCACGGGACAGGGAAAACCACCTCGGTGCGGTGCGTTGCAGCACTGACGAGCCCGGAGGTACGGCGCGACCTGCGGCCCCGGGACGGCTGCGAGCACGGGACCATCAAGGCCCCGGGGATCGTGGTCCGGATCGGCCGCAAGGCGACCGCGAAGGGCGAGTTGACGTTCAGTGCGGTTGATTCGGAGTGCGACCCGTCGGTGTTGGTCAACCCGGGGATCAAGGACCCGCTGCGGGCCGATGCCGCGCGGCTCCGCATGCTGGTCGGGATCGGGGGCGTCGAGGTCTCGGGCGAACAGTGGGGTTGCCACCTCGCGGGCTATTTGGAGGATGATCGGGTCCGCGAAATCATCGCCGGGCTCCCGGGCGACGATCCCGTGCAGGCGTCGGAGATCGTGCGGACGCGNNAGGGGCTGGACCTCGCGGGTCCGTGTGACGCGGCCGAACTCCAGAAGTCCCACGACGCGGCCCTGGTGGCGCTCTCGCGGCTGGAAAGCGAATACGCAACCGGGGTGCGGCAAAACGCCCAAGTCGAGGATGCTCGCGTTCGGCTGATTGCCGTGGCGTCGGGCTTGCCAGACCTGGAGGCTATTCAGTGTGAAATCCGGGTCGCGGAACAGGACCGGGAAGCCGCCCAGCG
>DIUL01000094.1:0-2676 GCA_002422345.1 Acetobacteraceae bacterium UBA6159 | reverse complement strand
GTCGGGCAAGGCCCAGCATGCCGCGGTCGCGGACCTGCGGGCCACGGTCGAGCGCGGCTGCGTTGTGTTGCCCAGCGAGGAATTGCTGTCCGCGTCGAAACAGGCCAAAGATGCCGCCGCCCAGGCGGTGCTGGCTGGTGAGGCCATTCGGAAGGGACGGGAGATCAAAGGGCAGGCCGAGGCGGCCAAGCAGCGTGCCGACCAGACCGCCGAACAGGCCAAGGAACTCCGCACCCTGGCCCGCTCGGTCGAGTTGGTGCTCGAGGAGGCTCTGCGCGACGCCGGGTTCCTGGGGCTGACGTGGCGCGAGGGGCGGCTGTACGTGGAATCCGACCGGGGGCTCGATGGGCACCTGGAGTTGTTCGAAGAACTGTCGGAAGGCGAGCGATACCGTCGCGCGTTCGATTGGATCGCCCAGAAGTTGCCCGAAAGTGCATTTGTCCCGCTGTCGCAAGAGGCGTGGCAGGGGCTGTCGCGGGCCTCGCGGGAAGAAATCCACGCGATGTGCCGCGCCCGGAAACTCTGGCTGTGGACCGGCGAGATCGGGGACGGGGAGTTGCGGCCAGTCCTCTATCCCGTGGGGGAAGAATGAAGGGTGACCTGCACGATTCCGCGGACCTCGAATGGCTGCTGGCCTGGATACGCTCCAACCCCCAGGAGCGCGTCGAGTTCGTGGCGAACGACGAACTGGTCGGACTACAATTCATCGCCGACCAGTACGGGCTGCAGTTGTCTTCGGCGGCTTGGGAGCAGCTGGCCCAACGGGGCGAGCGGCTGCGGTGTGCGGATCTCAATGGGAGCGGACGATGGGTAGGTTTGAATTGACGGATCGCTGTGGAACGCCGCGCGGCCCAGGGAAGGGCCGTCGCGGCGAGTCGCGTACCCACGCCCTCCTGACCTACCGGGAGGCAGGCGAGATCCTGTACCGGCGTGGTGTCTTGACGTCTCCCGGTGAGCACCAGGTCCGGCATTACGAGAAGCGGGCTCTGGCGAAACTCCACCAGGGGCTACTCGACCTGGAGGCTGAGTTTCTGGACGACGACGGGCACGCCAGGATTCCGATCATGGAGGTCTACTGATGCGGCAGCTCACCATCTTCGACGCCCCGGCGAGCCAAGCGGCCAAGCAGGCCGGCATGGACCGAGCGGCTGCGAACGCGGTCGATATGCTGTCGCTGGCCCGCGGGGTTGCGCGCAGCCTGGCGAGCGGGCCGACGGGATTACGGCCGATGACGTTGTCGAGCGGCTGGTGCGGCTCGGCTACAGTCCACATGCACTGGACTGGGCAATGCCGCCGGGTCGCTGTTTCGTGGTCGGGAGTGGCGGTGGACCGGGGAGCGTCGAAAGTCGGCGCGGGTTCACGCGCATGCGAATGAACTTAAGGTGTGGACACTGGAGGGCTAGATGGCATCGTTCAACAAAGTGATTCTGGCAGGCAACGCAACCCGCGATCCCGAGCTCCGCTATACCCAGAGTGGCATGGCGGTCGTCGAGCTGGGGCTGGCGGTCAACGAGAAACGGAAGGACGCCCAGGGCAACTGGGTCGATGACGTGGTGTTCGTGGATGTGACGCTCTGGGGTCGGACTGCCGAGGTGGCGGGTGAGTACGTCCAGAAGGGCAGCGCGATCTTGATCGAGGGTCGGCTGAAACTGGACCAGTGGACCAGTCAGTCGGGCGAGAAGCGGCAGAAGCTCAAGGTCACGGGCGACAAACTGGTGCTGCTGGGCCAGAAGCCCCGGGATGGGCAATCCCAGGCCCAGGCGGCCCCGCAGGCGAGCGCGCCGGCCCGGGGCGGGTATTCGGCCTATGACGAGGGGCCGCCGCCACAGGCGTCCTCTGGGGCCGGTGCTGACGATGGTGGCGATTTGCCGTTCTGAGGTGCTGATGAGTTTCTCGGACTTTTTACTCGGCTGGTTCCCGCCATATCGACGCCTCAGTGGCAGGTCCTGGTATCTGTGTCGGGTGGACGGGGTGGCGTCCTGGTATCCAGATCACCCGCACCCGGCGACGGAAGCGGTGATTCGGTCGGAGGAGTTTTGAGTGAGTGACGCGATCAACAAACTAGCGATCCAGTTTGCGGAGTCCAACCGCGATGAAGAGCGATGGCGCCACGGTGAACTCAGGTCATTGCGGCATCTTCTGTCTGCTGTTGTGTTGCAGAACGGAGGCGAGATCGTGCTTGGCGATCGCAGCAGGTTGATGGCTAGACCAGATGACGTGCTGGAGTTTCAGGTCGACACCTTCAACAGGTGCCTTCGGATACGCCGTCCGTCGCGATTGCCGGAGGTGACGAAGTTCGAGAAACCGGACCAACTTCCTGACTGGATGCTGTAATGAACACTCGCAACAAAACACAAGGACCACTTCGCTCATGGGCCTGCCGGCTTGCCGGTGGCGATCACGAAACTATCCTCCTGGCCCGATCGCGAGGGGACGCCAAGTCGCGATTTTGGCGTCGGCTGGATTGCGACTTCCCGTACTTGGCGATTCGGTGTCGGCTCGTTGGCCCTCCGGTGACGGGGGAGGACGTTTTGCGCAACGCCCGGTATCGTGGTGTCCCATTCGTGCGTGCCGGCATGGCTGTCGAGGTCGACGGCCAGCGCGGTGTTATTGTTGGCGTGAACTCGTCGGCCAATTGGGATGTGCTGTTCGACGCGGAATCCAAGTGGGGGAACG
>DIUL01000040.1 GCA_002422345.1 Acetobacteraceae bacterium UBA6159 | reverse complement strand
ATCTTCACCAGGAAGTTGCGGCCGATGATGACCGGCTCCAGCTCCGGATGGTTGATGTTCGCCGGGATGATGGCGCGCCCGCGGGCGATTTCGCTGCGGACGAATTCCGGGGTGATGAAGGCGGGGATTTCCGCGCCGAAGCTCTCGCCATCGGCGATCCGCTCCTCCGCGCCCTCGATCATCTTCGCCCGACCCATGTTTTCGCGGTGGGCGACGTAGATCATCTCATCGGTGATGATCCCGGCGCGGGCGAATTCATACTGGGTGACCAACTGGCCGGGACGGCCGCCATAGATCGGGTGATCCGCGGGGCAGCCAGGCACCAGCTTGTCGGCGCCGATATTGCCATTGTCCTCGGGCTTCACCGCGCGCGGCGTGATCCGGTCGAAGCTGCGCTTGGCGATCCACTCGGCGCGGATCGGCGGCAGGCCGGCTTCCAGGTTGATGGCGATCGACGGATCGGTATAGGGCCCCGAACAGTCATAGGCGCGATAGGGTTCCTCCCGCGCGGACGGGTCGAGCGCGATTTCCCGGAACGGCACCAGGATATCGGGGCGCCCTTCGGGGCTGGAGTAGATCTTGCGGGAACCGGCGATCGGTCCCGTGGTGACCGAGCTCGGGCGGGCGGCGGCTTTCGATTGGACCGTCATGGACCTCTCCTTTTGTATCCACGCCGGGATCACGACGGATGCAAGGAGGGTGGCGGAGGCCTGGCCCGTCCCTACGCCGGCATGACCCGGATCAGGTTCAAGGGTCATCGCGCCGCCGGTTTCAGGAACCGGACCTGCGATATCTCAGCCTCGTTGGCGAGGCCCCCCTGGGTAGCGGCGGATAATGAGGGGGGAAAGCCCTTGTGTCAAACAGATGATGGAACGTCGATCCGATAGAACATCAGCGCGTTGCCGGCGAACAGCCGCCGCCGGTCCTCGGGCGTGTAGCCCTGGGTGACATCCTTGAACTGGGTGAAGATCCAGTCCCAGCTTGCCTTCACCCCGTCCACCGGGTGGTTCGACGCCAGCATCGAGCGGTGGATGCCGAAAATCCCGATCGCCTCCCGGATGATCGAGCCATTGACCCGCAGCGTCCAGGGCTGGTCCTTCACCGTCAGGCCCGAGACCTTAAGCCAGACATTCGGGCAGGAGGACAGCGCCTCCATCCCCCGGCGCCAGACGCGGAGCTGTTCCTTCGAGCGGTCCAGCGGATAGCCGGTGTGGTTCAGGGCGACGCGCAGGTTCGGATGTTCGCGGCAGACCTCGGCGGCTTCCTGAAGATGATACCAGGGCACGCGGAGGTCCCAGGACAGGTCGTATTTCTCCAGCAGCGCCAGACCGGCACGCCATTTCGGGTCCTGCAGGCTGCGCGGCTGGCCGCGGACGCTGTCATCCGGACCGGATGCGATGATCGGTTTCGTGCGGATGCCGCGCACCAAAGGGAACTTCTTCTGCGCGGCGATGATTTCCTCGGCGTTCGGCGTATCGACCCAGGCATGCGCGACGATCGCATTGGGAAAGCCGTACTGGGCGTGCATCCGGCTCACCCATTCGGTTTCCGCGAGTTGTTGCGAACGATCGCATTCCGCCTCCACATGCACCGTTGCGATGACGTTATGCAGCGCGGTGTCGCGGCGAAATTCCGGCGGCAGATAGGAACGCTTGATCCGCGAATAGTCGCCATGGACCGAGGCATGTCCGGCCCCTTGCAGCCAGGGATAGCGGATCGGTCCTTCGAGGTCCCACAAGTGATGATGCGCATCAACGATGGGCAGGTCTGCGTCGATCATGGGGCCTCGTGCGGTGGGATGGTGCGGTCCGGCGGGCATGCCGCCGGACAGCGCGCGTCAGTCGGCGGCGACCGTCTTGAAGTCGGCCGGAACGATGATCTCCAGTACTTCGAGATCGGCGGAATAATCCAGCACGGTGTGCTTGATCCCCGGCGGCTGAATCCAGCAGGAGCCGGCGGACATCATCTGCTCCCCATGACCCTCGAACTCATTCTTCATCCAGCCCTTCAGGACATAGACGAGTTGCAGTTCGACCGCGTGGACATGACGCTCCCGCACCTCATCCGTGCAGGGTGGGACCATGCGGATGACATGCGCCTGGCACAGGCCGGCCGTTGCCTCCGCCACGCCGAGATCGCGATACAGCGCGTAGGGACGCAGGCCGTCCTTCTTGAAGTCCGCCTCGTTCATGTGGCTGACAGTGAAACGCTGCGGCCCGTTCGATGATTTCAGGCGGGCCGACGCGGCGGCGACCTTGCGGGTCACGCGCTTGGCGGGCGCGGCCTTCCGCGCTGCCGGCGCGATGGCCTTGCGCGTCGCCGGCGCGACGGCCTTGCGGGCGGGAGCCGAACGCTTCGGCGCGGCGCGGGCGGATTTGCTGGTGGCGGTGCGTGTCGTCTTCACGGCGGCCACGCGGCTGGTCTTGGCCGCGGCCTTCCGGGTCGCGGCGCGCGGCGCCGTCTTCGCCCGCGCGGCGGTCTTGGCGGTGGCGGTCTTCGCAGCGGCCTTCTTCGCCGGCGCTGCCTTGGCGGCGGCTTTCTTCGCGGGCGCGGGCTTGGCTGCCTTGCGCGGGGCCGGGGCCGCCTTCGCGGCTGCCTTCTTCTTCTTCGGTTCAGCCTCGGCGCTTTTGCGCGTGGCCGGCTTTGCCGCCGCCTTACGGGCGGCGGGTCGGGCCGAGCTCGTACGAGCGGGCGCCTTCCGTCCTGTTGCCTTGCGGGCCATCACGTTTCCCTTCTGTTGGCCTTATGTGCTTGCGCGCATTATCCGCGCGCCGGCCGGTGTCCTTCAAGTAGGCATGACGAAGCTGATCGCCGAGGGACTGCCGATCTTGATCACAAGCCCCGTCGGCGTCAGGCTACCCGTTGCCGGATCGATCCGGAAAGCGGTAATATCATCGCTGTCCTGGTTGGCGGCGTACAGGTGTTGCCCATCCGGATCAATCGCAAAGAACCTGGGCCGGACACCACCTGTTGGCGTATGACCCCGGTACGACAGATGTCCCGTCACCGGATCAATCGCGTAGAGCACCACGCTGTCCTGCCCGCGATTCGATACGTACAGGAACCGTCCATCTGCCGAGGTCGCGATTTCCGCCGTCGTGTTACGACCGGGATGACCCTCCGGCAGGGTCGTGACGGTCTGCGATTCAGTGGCGTGGCCGGTGTCTCGATTCCATTGGAAGGCGGTGACGGTCGAATCGAGCTCGTTGTTCACGTACAGGATCGGCAGGGTCGGGTGGAACACGGTGTGCCGCGGCGCGGCGCCGGCGCGGGACTCGACGGAGCCTTGATCAGTTGGCGTGATGCCCGCGTTCTCGAACCGAAAGATGAAGGTGCAGTCGAAGCCCTTGTCGGGCACGATGACGAAGCGGCCGGATGGATCGAAGATCACGGCATGCGGATGCGACGATGGCTGCTGCACCGGATCGGGGCCTGGCGTGCCCATCAGCACATGCACCTGGCTGACGGGTTGCAGCGACCCATCCTCGGCCAGGGGCATCACCGCGACCGTGCCGGTGGTGTAGTTCGCGATCACCAGATGCCGTTCGGTGGGATCGAGCGCCGCATCCACGGGATTGTTGCCAAGGCAGTTCTGCTGGTTGATCAACGTGAGGTGCCCGGTCGCGCGGTCGACTGAGAACGCGCTGATCAGTTCCCGCCCGCCATGCACGCTGTATAGGCGCGTGGAGTCTTGGTTCAGCGTGAACAGCGACGGATTCTCCAGGCCGCCGATGTGCTGGATATGCGTCCAGGCGCCGCTGGCCGGATCGATGCGATAGACGTTGATGCCGTTGCCGCGCCCATCGCGATCGGGCGTCGTGTAGCCGCCGACGTAAGCGAACATGGGGCTTCCTCCACTTTGGTTGCCGCGACGATAGCCTTTCGCGGGGCTTCACGCATCCGGGGGGCGGTCGACCAGATCGAGGATCAGGGCACGGATGCCCGGGTCGTCTCCGATGATCCCAAGATCCAGCAGCGCGGATGTCCGTTCGGCCCGAGCGGCTTGCAACAGCGCGGGCATGTCGTCGCGGGCGTGGGTGCCGTGGTTGACGAACAGGCCTAGGACCGCGGTCGGACGATCCCCGATCCGGGCCAGGGCGTCGGGGACGAAGGGCGGTTCTTCGAGGAACGCATTCTCGACGATGGGGAAGTCGCCGCGCAGGGCGGCGGCGTGGCGGTGCGCGGCCGTGAGCCGGCCCGGGGCGCGTGCGGAGCCGTGGGCGAGGAGGACGATGGCATGTGTCGGGGCGGCGGCGCGGATGCGGGTGGCCAGCAGGGCGGGGAAGTCGGGGTGGATGCCGATGGGGGGGTGGGGGATGAGGTGGGGTCCGCTCCCGACTGCACCGGTGGCGCCTGGGGGTGGATGATCCTCAGTGGGTGCCGCGAGACCCCCCTCCCCGGCCCTCCCCCTC
>DIUL01000193.1:2882-3139 GCA_002422345.1 Acetobacteraceae bacterium UBA6159 | reverse complement strand
TCGGCCCGATCACCCCGATCGCGCCCATGATCCGGCCGCCTTCCCCGCGGGCCGGGGCCACGATCATCGACACGCCGGAGGTCGCGAAGACTCCGCTCTCCGCCCCGATGAAAATCCGCACCCCGTCCGACTGTTCCGCCAGATCGAGCAGGCGGACCATCGTCTCCTGCGCCTCCAGCCGTTCGAACAGGCCCTGGATCGCGGACAAGCGGTCGATCTGGGTCACGTCCGACAGCAGCTTGGCCTGTCCGCGCACG
>DIUL01000193.1:1605-2816 GCA_002422345.1 Acetobacteraceae bacterium UBA6159 | reverse complement strand
AGTTGCTCGCCTGTTGCAGGGCGGATGGCGGCACGCCGGGAGGGGTCTCGATCACCCGGTTTTCCACGTGCCCGTCCGCGTTCACCAGCACGACCAGCGCGCGCCCGGGCCCGAGGGGGACGAATTCGATATGCTTGACCGGCCCGTCCGACTTCGGGGCCAGCACCAGGCCGGCACCGGCGGACAGGCCCGAGAGCATCAGGCTCGCCTCGGCCAGCGTGTCTTCCAGGCTGCGGCCGGAGGCAGCCAGCGCGGCGGCGATGGATTCCCGTTCGTCCTCGGTCAGTTCGCCGAAATGTAGCAGGCCATCCACGAACAGGCGCAGCCCATGCTCGGTCGGCAGACGGCCGGCCGAGGTATGGGGCGCGAACAGCAGGCCGAGATCGGTCAGGTCGGCCATGACGTTGCGGATCGTGGCCGGTGACAGATGCATCGGCAGGCGGCGCGAGAGGGTGCGGCTGCCGACCGGCTCTCCGGTTTCGACATATTGTTCGACGATCTCGCGCAGCACAGCCGCGGATCGCGCATCAAGGCCGGGCGTCACCGGCGGGGTGGCGGCCATGCCACGACCGAGCAGCCGCGGGGAGTGGCCAGGGGGGACAAAGTTTGTGTTCATGGCTTGGACTCCGACCGGGAAGGTAGGAAGCGTCACGGAGCCGGTCAATTGCTCGGATGGCGATGGAGGGTGGTGGGGAGCCTTGTTACCTCGCATCGGGCCTGGGCGGTGAAAAAACATCGGCGGGGGCCGCTCCGTCCCCAGGGCTACCCTTTGGGGTGCAATCGCGGTAGCGTCAGGGAATGGTGGCCCAAGATCGCCAGGACGGCCCCGCGACGGAGGAAATACCCATGGATGGCATCACCCACGGCCAGGACTGCCTCACAGGCGTGCGAATCCTGGACTTCACGCAGTTCGAGGCCGGACCCTCCTGCANNTGGATGGGCGCCGAAGTCGTCAAGGTCGAAAACCCGCGTGGCGGTGATCCCGGCCGGTCGTTGGGGGGCAAGCCCGGCGTGGACGATCCCTATTTCCTGCTGTTCAACGCGAACAAGAAATCCCTGACCATCAACCTGAAGGACCCCAAGGGCCTGGAGCTGGTCAAGGAACTGGCGAAGAAAGCCGACGTCGTCATCGAAAACTTTGCCCCCGGCGCGATCGAGCGTCTGGGCCTCGGCGCCGATGTCATCCGCGCGCTGAACCCCGGCGTGATCTA
>DIUL01000193.1:0-1538 GCA_002422345.1 Acetobacteraceae bacterium UBA6159 | reverse complement strand
GGCATGCTGCTCGCGGTTTCCATCCTCGGCGCGCTGTTCCGCCGCTCCCGCACCGGGAAGGGGGAGCACCTTCAGGTCGCAATGCAGGACGCGATGCTGCACTACATCCGTATCGCCTTCGCCGCGCAGTACCGCACCGGCAAGCCGGCNNAACACGCCGCCCCCGATGGGCACCTTCCCCTGCAAGGGCGGCGGATCGAACGACTACGTCTACATCTTCACCGCCCGCGCCAACCCCGAACACTGGCGCCGCCTGCTGAAGGTGATCGGGCGGGAAGAACTGGTGGGCGACCCCCGCTATGACACCCCTGAAGCCCGCGGCGAACGCGCGGCCGAGGTCAACGAAATGATCTCCGTCTGGACGCGCCAGCATACNNGCCGTGCTGGACACGATGGAACTCAGCAGCGACCCAACGTTCGAAACACGCGGCATCATGCCCGTGATCGATCATCCCGTGGTCGGAAAATTCAAGAACGTGGCGTGGCCGGTCCGGTTTTCCGGCAGCCCGCCGCCGGTCGAGCCATCGCCCCTTCTGGGCGAACACACCGACGCGGTGTTGACCGATTGGCTCGGCATCGACGCGAACGGCGTCGGCGATCTGCGCAAGGCCGGCATCGTCGGCTAGAACCGGATCGTTCCAATTCCGAATCACCCCGCGGGACACGTCCCGCACACCGAGGAGACTCTACAAGATGGCGGAACTTACCGGCTCGGAGATCATTGCAAAATGTCTCGCAAAGGAAGGGGTTGCTGACCTTTTCTACATCATGGGCGGCCCGATGCTGCTGGCGGAAGCCACCTGCATCAAGGAAGGCATCCGCATGATCGACGTCCGTCATGAGCAGGCGGCCGCNNCCGCGTCCGGCCCGGGCGTCACCAATCTGATCACCGGCATGGCGAACGCGCTGGTCGACTGCTGCCCGGTCGTGGCCTTCGGCGGATCGAGCCCGCTGTCGCAGTTCGGCCGCCAGGTGTTCCAGGAACTCGACCAGGTCGAGCTGATGCGCGGCTGCACCAAGCATGTCGATCGCCTGATCAACCTGNNGCGCATCCCGCAGCAGATCAACTTCGCCCTGCAGAAGGCGATGACCGGCAAGCCCGGCCCCGTCTACATCGACTGCCCCGGCGACATGCTGTACCAAAAGATCGATGAGAACCTGGTCGACTGGTCCTATGCCGGCCGTCCGCTGGTCGACTCCCGTCCGCTGGGCGATCCGAAGCAGGTCGCGGCGCTGGTTGATGCGCTGGCGAAGGCGAAGAACCCGATCATCGTGTCCGGCTCGGGCGTGATCTGGTCGCGTGCGTGGGAGGAGATGCAGCAGTTCGTCGAAGCCGCCGGTATCCCGTTCTACACCACCCCGCAAGGCCGTGGCGTGGTGCCCGACGATCATCCCTACAGCTATATGACGATGCGCTCGGGCGCGTTCCGTGACGCCGACCTGATCATCGTGCTCGGCACGCGCATGAACTACATCATCGGGCATGCGTCCCCGCCGCGCTTTGGGCCAAATGCAACGATCGCGCGTATCGATATCGA
>DIUL01000190.1 GCA_002422345.1 Acetobacteraceae bacterium UBA6159 | reverse complement strand
CTTGGCCGCTGAAAAGGCAACGCCGGCCGCCATGAGGAACGCCACGCCAACCAGTAGCCGATCCTTGAATTCTCCCGCCGCCTCCATGAAAACGAACCACACTGGATGCCGGCGACCACCTCCCGGGTTGGTGCGCGTTCAGTCTCGAAGCGATTGACCGTAACCTCGTGCGCACCTGTGCGGACTACCCCAGCCCGGATGCCGAGGTGGCCCGCCTGGAGATCGACCCCGTGCTGGCGCTGTTCGACGCCGTGGTGTTGATGTCGAGGAACCCTGAGGCGAAACCCGTCCCGGACATCCTGCGATGGTTGCCTGAGCGGGGTGATGAGGATGGGTGGAGAGAAGTGGGAAACATTCCTACAACCAGAAAGGTCCGCTTCAGGGCCGTCGCCGTACAAACTCACGCTAAGGCAGATCAATGGGTCACCCGTGTTTATCGGGCACGTTGATATGGCAGTGATCTGCTGGCAGGCCTTTTTAGGTAAGGACGCGGTGTTGGGCGGCACTGACCGGCGCTTTGCCACCCGCCGGGCCGTGCCCGAATGGGCGTGCGGATCAGTAGAAGTGATAGTCCGCGCCCGTCAGCGTCACGGGAACAACCGTGAAGTTGATGACCTCGGTCAGCGCGCCATCCGTCATGGTCCACGCGCCGGCCACCTTGGCAAAGGTCGCGCCGACATCGTAGCCGTAGAAGTGGATATGGTCGGTTCCCACGACGAAGTCGGTGATGCGGTCGCCAGCGGCTGCCCCCTTGAGAAAGACGAACGAATCCGCGCCTGCCCCACCGGTGAGCACATCCACGCCCAGTCCGCCGTTCAGCGTATCAGCGCCATCGCCACCGACCAGTTTGTCGTCTCCGGCTTTGCCAGCCAGCATTGTATCGGCACCGGTGAGCGAGCGGATCACATTGGCCAGGCTATTGCCGGTGCCGGAGATGGCGCCATCCATGAGGAGCAGATTTTCAACATTCGCCCCGAGGATGAAGCTGGGCGCGGAAATGTAGACGATGTCGGTTCCCATCGCGGATGCTTCAACGACCGTATCGTCGATGCTGTCGACGAAATAGCGATCATCGCCAGCGCCGCCAGCCATCCTGTCGGCGCCGCCCTTGCCATTGATCGTGTCGTCGCCGGTCCCACCGAAGATCCGATTATCCATTTCGTTCCCTAATAGACGCAATGCGCCCGTCCCGACCAGAGCCCGGATGACTTCGACCTCCTGGCCTGTCCCCAGGGCAAAATCGACGGTCGTAAAGACGGCATCCGTGCCGCCCCCAACGGCCTCGACCACGCGATCACCGGCATTGTCAACAAAGTACCGGTCGTCACCCGCCAGGCCGACCATGAGATCGGCGCCCTCCCTGCCGTCAATCTTATCGCTGCCGGCCGTGCCGTAGATGTCGTTGTCAAGCTCATTTCCATAGAGCGGCGACCCCAGCGGCGTGACGGTAACCACCACAGGACTGATGCTTTGCTGCCCCTGGGTGTCTGTGACAGACACCCAGAGCCAGTCGGTGCCGGCAGTAGCAGACGCCGTGTAGGTCAGACTGGGCAACTGCGCATTAATGGCTGCAAGGCTGCCGGTCAGCGTCAGGGAAGTGGTGCCTTCGCCCTGTTCGATTACCCCGGACGTCACTTGTGTGTCGAGCAGCCCATAGTCAGCCGAGACCATCACGGTCAAATTGCCCGTTACCTCTCCGCCTGACAGGTGGACTCCGGCCAATAAGCGGGTTGTTCCCGCCGCCAGGGACAGAGTGGAAGGCGTGGTTACGATCGGGACAACTGTGACCGGCGGCGTAACAGTCCCGCTCGACGTGATGTTGGCGACAATCGATGCAAGCCCTTGACTGCCCTGCGGGTCCGTAGCCGAGACCCATATCCATTCGGTTCCGCCGGCCAGCGGGGCCTTGTATGTAAGGCTTTGCAGGTCGGCATTTATGGCGGTCATAGTACCTGTCAGCGTCAGGACTGTCGTGTTTTCGCCCCCTGCGGTTACCCCGGTGTAGCCAGCGGTGTCGAGCAAGCCGTCGTTGCTACTCACAGTTACTGTGAATATTCCACCTGGCCATATATCGGTGAACGATACGTCGGTGAGAGCGATGGTGCTCCCCCCTTTGCCTTCAATGTTGGCTGGCGTAAGGACAACCGGGGCCTCATTGATGGTCGTCGACGGAGGAATATTTGTCACGACACCACCGGCGGTCCCCGGATAGGCGTAAGCGCGGATGTAGTCCACCTGCAAATGCGCCGGAAATGGCGTAGTGCGGTCGGGAAAACCCGGCCAAAAGCCTCCTACGGCGAGATTGGCCAACATATACATGGGTTTATTCATATCAGCGGGCGTCGGCAAATCTGCGACATTGATCCCGTCTATAAACAGGTTCACAGTGGTTGGCCCCCACATCGCACCATAAGTGTGGAATTCCAATGAGACGTCGTCCACTTGGAGCGCTTCGCCCTGGGTTTCCTGGACCGAGGAATGGGTTGAGAAATACAGGATGCTTGTATCATGACCCAGCACTTCGAAGACATCGAGTTCCGGCGGCCAACTGCCATCGGCCGGTAGAAGCCAGAACGCCGGCCATAAGCCCACGCCCTCGGACATCTGAGCGCGGATTTCAAAATAGCCATAGAGTTGATTGAATGACGCCTTCACTACTGTCCGGTTGACGGC
>DIUL01000229.1 GCA_002422345.1 Acetobacteraceae bacterium UBA6159 | reverse complement strand
TCGTGCCGGCGGTCTTCCGCGGCAAGAAGCGCCAGAAGGCGGATGCCGATCAGATCGATGTCGCATTCCTCGACAGCGACACCGGCCATACGCTCGACGAGATCAAGGCCGCTATCGCTGCCCGCGGATGGTCGGCGATTATCAGTTCCAGCCATTCTCACCTGACTGACCGGACGCAGGC
The DNA here is from genome assembly GCA_002422345.1 of Acetobacteraceae bacterium UBA6159. Lineage (GTDB taxonomy): Bacteria > Pseudomonadota > Alphaproteobacteria > Acetobacterales > Acetobacteraceae > Rhodopila. Next base: position 2,422 of record DIUL01000229.1, on the reverse strand, counting down.
CAAGCGCGGTAACTGGGACAAGTTCCTCGCCCACTGTGATGATCCAGATGATGCCGCGGCGGCCTTCCTGAAGGCCAAGGGCTACCAGCCGGAGGTCGCCGTGGACGCACGGGTTGTCGAGGAGACCGACGAGCATGTCGTCTTCTTGCATCAGCCGTGCTCGAAGTTCCGGGTCATCCTGCCCCTGGCCCGCCCGTGGCTGGCGCGCAACTATGACACCCAGCGGGGAGCGAACGCCGCGTGGAAGGAGCGTGTCGAGGCATTGGCTGCCGCATTGGGGCTGGCTCACGACCAATCCTGCACCGATACGTCGCGGTTGTTCTACCTGCCCCGCCGACCGGCGGATGGACCACCAGCGGAGACCGCGGTGCTCGAGGGCACGCATTGCGACATTTTCGCGCTGCCCCCCGCCCCCAAGGCCGAACCACCGGCCCGTGCACGGGGCCGTAAGTCGGCCTCGCCCGGTAAGCGGGGCGCGCAACGGCGTGATCCGCCTGTCGGTGACGGTGACCACAGTCACGTCTTCATCAATCCCGCGACCGGCGAGGAGGTGAACCTCCGGGCCTGGGTCAAGCGCGCCGCACAGAGCTTTGAACTGCGGACAGCGTTGCAGCAACGCCGGCCGGACCTCTTCACCCACCAGGGTGACAACGGCAGCAAATACCACCTCCGCTGCGTCAACGACGGCGAGCACACGCAGGGAGGCACTGATACTGCCACCTTCGTGGTCAACGCCTCCGAGAGTACCAGCAGCGGGTTCGCCTACCATTGCCGTCATGCCCATTGCGACGGGCGCGATCGGCTGTTCTTCCTGCGGCGGATGCTGGAGGAGGGTTGGTTATCGATCGTGGACCTCTCCGATCCGGCGTTCCAAATCGACGGCAAGTCGCCCCGGCCTCTCATCCGCTTCGTGGCGGGGGAACTTCCGTCGGTGGTCGATGCCGCCGAGGAAGCGCTGATGAACGCGGAACTCGACTTCTATCAGCGCGGGGCCTTTGTCGTCCGACCCGGCGTGGTTCAGGTCAATGTCGGTGTGGGGCACGAGATGGCCGTGCCGCGCATCCTCGAGGTCGAGGATCTGGCGTTGGTCGAGGCCATGACGCTGGCCGCCTCGTGGGAACGTTACGATGCCCGGTCCGAGTGCTGGGTCACCATCGATGCGCCGACCAAGGTCGCCCACGCTTACCGCCAGAGGGTGGGTCATTGGAAACTGCCCGTGCTCAGCGGCCTCATCAACGCGCCGACGCTGCGGGCGGACGGGTCGGTGCTGTCGAGCCCCGGCTATGACCCGGCGACCGGGCTGCTGCTCGAACTGCGGGGGCTTGTGGTTCCACCCATCCCTCCCGTGCCGACGATCGGGGCGGCGCGCGCCGCCCTCGAGGTGCTGCTCGACCTGATCGGCACCTTTCCCTTCGTCGAGGATGCCAGTCGGTCCGTCGCCCTCTCCGCGATCCTGACCGCCTCCATCAGAAGGTCGCTACGGACGGCTCCATTGCATGCGTTCACAGCGCCGGTTGCCGGTTCCGGCAAGTCGATGCTGGTGGACCTGGCCAGTATTATCGTCACCGGGCGCGAGGCCGGCGTGATCGCACAGGGCAGGACCGAGGAGGAATTGGAGAAACGCCTCGGCTCGATGTTGTTGGCCGGGGATCAGGTAATAGCCATCGATAACTGCGAGGCACCGGTGTCGAGCGAGTTCCTGTGCTCGATGTTGACCCAGACGTCGGTGCGGGCTCGCATTCTCGGACGGTCGGAAGCACCGGAGTTGCCAGCCAGTGCGTTTGTGACGGCGACCGGCAACAACCTCGTGCTGGTGGGCGACCTCACCCGTCGGGCCATCCTGTGCCGGTTGGACCCCAAGCACGAAAGGCCGGAGTTGCGGCGGTTCGATTGCAATCCTGTGGCGATGGTCCTTGCCAACCGGGGGCGTTATCTGGTCGCCGCGTTGACCATCCTGCGGGCCTATCATGTTGCGGGAATGCCCCATGCGCCTGACCCGATGGGATCGTTTGCGGCCTGGAGCGACTGGGTGCGCGGCGCCCTGCTGTGGCTGGACCAGGCTGATCCAGTCACCACCATGGAGGAACTGCGTGAGCATGATCCGCGACGCGACGCCCTGGTCGCTGTGGTGACGCAGTGGGCGGGGATCATCGGCACGCGCGATGTCTCGGTGCGTGACCTCATCGAGTGTGCAACGGAGCAAAGGCCCGGCTCGGCGAGCGGACAGATGGCATACCCGAAAGCCGAGTTCATATACCCCGACTTCCGTGAGGCCCTGCTGATGGTTGCAGGCGATGGCGGTGTCATCAACAGCCGGCGCCTCGGCAAGTGGCTTGCCGCGCATCAGGACAAGATCGTCGACGGCAAGCAAATCGTCCGCGAGGGGCTCTCAGCGGGGGTCACGGCTGTTCAACGCTGACGG
>DIUL01000157.1 GCA_002422345.1 Acetobacteraceae bacterium UBA6159 | reverse complement strand
GAGCAGCCCGGTAGCTCGTCAGGCTCATAACCTGAAGGTCACAGGTTCAAATCCTGTCCCCGCAACCAAGTTTTTCCCATAGTTCAAAGCCTTACGCCCCCTCTTGCTTCCAGGCAGATGCCTCCACGGAATTCGTGGAAGCACTGTGGAAGCAGGAGGGGGCGTAATTGCGCGTGGTCGCCCGTAAGTGCTTCCATGCGCACTCAGCAGACCCAACTGGTTGCAGGGACCGGCGAGGCCGGGCGAACCGTATATTTGCGAGTCGCGGCTCGAGTGCAGACTCCAGCCGATACCAGCGCCTTCTGTCCGGCCGCCACCCCAAGGAAAGCCGGTCTGGATGAAGGTCCAGGTATCAGGTTCCGCTGCGGCCAAGCCGCCTGCGGTCAGCGAATTGCGTCGAGTGGCTTTCCGTTGTGGTACCCCGTCCCTTTGCTCGTCGGACGTTGCGGTTGACCGCGTAGTGCGACGTGGGTGCGCGCACGCGAGGTGCGTTATCCCCCGCCCTGATGGGGGGCAAGCCACTCATCCAACTTCGACCACCGCCGCCGCCCCGAAGCATTGCGCACTGCAATCGCGATCGCTTTTGTCTGTCCAACCAGAACCACGAGCCGCTTTCCCCTGGTCACGCCCGTGTAGAGCAGGTTCCGCTGCAGCATGGCGTAGTGCTGGGTCATGACGGGGATGACTACCGCCGGGTATTCCGATCCCTGAGATTTATGAATAGTCGCGGCATAGGCTGGCACGAGGGTATCGAGTTCGCCGAAGCCGTAGGTGACGGCGCGGCCGTCAAAGTTCGCGGTGAGTTCATCGGCGTCGGGATCGACATCGTCGATATAGCCAATGTCGCCGTTGTAGACTTCCTTCTCGTAGTCGTTCTCGATCTGCATCACCTTGTCGCCCGGCGCGAACGTCCAGCCGAATCGCTCGACCTTGCGCTCACCGGCCGGGTTCAGGGCGGCTTGTAGTTCGATGTTCAGCGAGCGGGCGCCAACGCCGCCCCGGTTCATCGGGCACAGAACCTGAATATCGCGGATGGGATCCAGCCCGAACCGCCTGGGGATGCGCGTTTTAACCAGCTCGATGATCAGCGGCAGGGCGATCTCCGGATCGTCCGCCTGTACGAAATAGAAGTCGCTGTCGCTCGCTGGTTTGGACAGATCGGGGATGGCCCCGCGGTTGATCCGGTGCGCGGCGGTGATGATGCTACTCTGGGCCGCCTGGCGGAAGACTTCGGTCAACCGCACCACCGGCACCGCGCCGGACGCGATGATGTCGGCCAGCACCTGTCCCGGTCCTACCGAGGCGAGCTGATCGATGTCGCCGACGATCAGCAGTGCGGCTTCCTCCGGCATCGCCTCTAACAGCGCCCGCATTAGCAACACGTCGACCATTGATGTTTCATCGATGACCAACAGGTCGCATGCGAGCGGGTTGTCGGGGCCGCGTTTGAAGCCGCCAGCGCTGGGGTCGGCCTCGAGCAGGCGGTGGATGGTCTTCGCCTCGAAGCCCGTGGCTTCAGTCATCCGCTTCGCGGCTCGGCCGGTCGGGGCGCAAAGCAGCATGTTCACGCCCTTGGCAGCAAGAATGCGCAGGATCGCATTCACGATCGTGGTTTTGCCCACACCCGGTCCGCCGGTGATCACCAGGACCTTGGACAACAGGGCCAGCCGGATGGCGGCAACCTGGCTTTCGGCCAGTGTCAGTCCGGTCTTTTGCTCGATCCATGGGAGCGCTTTCTCCGGATCGATGTAAGGCCAGGGCAACGTTCCGTTGATCAGGCTTCGTAACCGACCGGCAATCGCCTGTTCGGCCCGGTATAGCCCTCCGAGAAACACACACGCCGTGTCGCCGACGGTGTCCGCGATCACCGTGCCCTCGGTCAGTTCCAGATCCAGCGCGGGAACGACCAGTCCCTCCGGTACCTCCAGCAGGTCGATGGCGAGCCGTATCAGTTCACCCGTGGGCAGACCGCAGTGGCCTTCATCCATCGCCTCGACCAGCGCGTAGGAGATCCCGGCACGCACCCGGATCATGGCGGTTTTCTCGATCCCGAGCCGCCCGGCGATCGCGTCGGCGGTCTTGAAGCCGATCCCTCGGATATCACGTGCCAGCCGGTAAGGGTTCTCAGTCATGACCTGGATGGCATCGGCGCCATAGGTTTTGAAGATGCGCACCGATCGCGCGGTACCGACCCCGTGGCTGTGCAGAAAGACCATGATCTCCCGCACGATCTTCTGTTCCGCCCAGGCCGCAGTGATGCGCCGTGCCCGCACGGGACCGATGCCATCCACCTCGCGTAACCGGTCCGGTTCGCCCTCAATGATCTCGAACACCTTCTCACCGAAGGCCTTGACCATTTTCTTCGCGTAGACAGGCCCGATACCCCTGATCATGCCGGAGCCGAGATACTTCTCGATGCCTTCAACCGAAGTCGGCGCCGAGGCGCGCATGAAGGTCGCTTTGAACTGCTGCCCATGCGTGCGGTCGTTGACCCAATCGCCGGATACGGTGATCCATTCGCCCGCGGCGATCGTCGCGGCATGACCAATAATGGTCACCAGATCGCGATGGCCGCGCGCCTTGACCCGCAGGACACAGAAACCGCTTTCGGCATTATGGAACGTGACCCGCTCGACCAAGCCAGCGAGGACTTCACGATCACGAGATCGGGCTTCCTGGGTCATCGCAGCCCCCAGGATCCACGACACCCTCGCTTAGTTCCATAACCTCGTGGTCGGGACCGATCATCCGCCGGACGGATCGTCCTTCTTGCCGGAGGCGAAAGGCGATCTCCATTGCCGCCTCCCGCGTCGATGCCGGGCGGGACTGAGCCGAACCACTATCACCCACGAATATGACATACCAGGTCATGCATCGGGCCTTTGTTGTCTCATGGCAAGCGTGCAGTGACGCTTGCGCGGCGGTCGAGCCATGACGCACCTGCGGGTCACTGTCATGGCGTCTGGATGCGGGGGAACGGTACCCTTTCCCGCAGAAGGATGCCAGATGCGGCGCTACGTATGGAGTATTACGTTATGCCTCTGGCCGAGCCGTCGGTCCTCGACATCGTACGGCAACCGGACGCTCGGCCGCGAAATGAGGCGGCTGAACCCATCCATTCCCGATGTCTCAAAGCAGCGGCAACTGCACCTCGCGCCGCTCGCGCATCGACAGCGTCACTGCATCTGTCCATTCCATGTATTTTACCGCCGTCGCGAAATCGGTGTGCGTCACCGTCTCGCGGCCGCGCACGGCGTTGACGAACTCTTCCTCCACCCGCCAGCCCCCGGTCTTTGTGGAATCAATCGCGAGTGCGCCCAGGGCACCGCCTTTCTTGCCGAGTTGCAGGTAAGGCTCGCCGGTGTTCGGCGTGATGAAGGCGAATGTGCCTTTGTCCCCGAAAATCCAGGCTTCAGCCTTGTTCGGCGTGTGCCCGACGACCGAAGACAGCAACAGGCGATACTGACCGCCCTGCTGCAACTGGCCGGTGACATCGACATGGTCGGGGATGGTGATCGCCACGCGCGCGCCTGACTCATCCTTGCGGTGCTTCACCACCACCTGACCGACGGAAAACGCGCTCGCGGCGTGCCCGACCCAGCGCGCCATCTGCTCGTACCAAATACCGAGTGCCATGATGTTGTTGCCGGAGAAATCGCGGTTGTGCCGCCAATGCAGCGGCAGGTCCGGATTCGGATAGTCGCCGGTGGAGACGCGAAGGTCGATCGCGATCACATCACCGATCGCCCCGCCAGCGATCGTGTCGGCGATGGTTCGGTCCACCGGCAGCGTCATAGGCGCCGGCACGATCTGCGCGATCCGCGATGGATTACGGCGCGATGCAGCCAGCATCGCATGCGCTTCTCGGGAATTCATCGCCATCCGCGCCTCGCACAGCACGTGCTTGCCGGCATCGAGCGCGGCGATCGTCATCGCGGCATGCATGTACGGCCAGGTGCCGATGCACACGGCATCGATGCTCTTGTCGGCGATGATCTCGGTCCAGTCGCCGTAAGCCTTCGGGATGTCCAGTTCCTTCGCCGCCTGTTGGCTCGACGCCAGACTTCGGTTGGCGACACCGACGATCTCGACACTGTTCTGCGTGCGCAGGCCGGGAATGTGCCTCGACCGCGTATTGGCGCCGGCTCCGATGATACCAACGCGGAGTGTGTCTGTTGCCATGGATGGTTCATCCCGGTTCGTGCAACCCGCAGAATGGCTCGCGAGGCGTATGCCAGCATCGTCACTGCCAGGCTCGACGTCAATTTCGGTTGGTTGTGAGATGTGCGACAGCGTCTACAGCACTAACAGACTGGAATTGAACGCCGAATGCAACGCGAGTGCCGACCGCGGTGGCGAAGACCATCCAATCGCGCGCCGACATCGGCGTCTGACTACGTGCCAAACGCGGTTCCCCCTGTGTTTTATGGCTCCGTCAGTCCGATAGTCCTGCCAGCATAACCTCGATCCCAGGGGCGTTCACCATACAGGCCAACCCGCTGGTCGAACTGGATCAGCGCGCGAGATCACCCCGCTCGACGATCAGGTAGATGAGTGCCTCGACCGACGGATCGGGGTTCTCCACCCCATGCGGAGCGTCGGTGCGGCAGCTGCAGCTGTCGCCCGCGGAGAGTTCGGCCGTTTCATCGCCCACGGTGACGCGGACGGTCCCAGCGGCCACGTGCATATGCTCGATCGTGCCGAGAGCATGGGCCGCAGCCGGACCCAGCGTGGTGGCCGGCGGAATCTGATAACGCACGAAATCGATGCGGCTGCCAGGGGTGGTCGGGTTCAGGCTTTCCCAAGGGGCGGGATCATCACCGCCAGCGCCCTCGCCACCGCGAAGAACGCGAATGCGCGGCGTGGGACCCGTGCCACCGTCGATCAGCGCAGCGGCGCTGACACCCAACGCCTGGGCGAGCCGCACCACCGTGGTAACAGTCGGCGACTTCGTTCCGCGCTCGATGTCCGAAATCATCGAGGGTGAAATGCCGCTGCGCGTGGCGAGCATGCGCAGGCTGAAGCCGGCCGCCTCGCGTTGTTGCTTCACGACGCGGCCCATTCGAACGCTTATAATGTTCTCTATAGTTGACATAAATTCCCTTATAGAGCACACGAGAGAAATTAGCCAAGGAGGGAGCAGAGGCAATGGACAAGACCGAATTCGAAGCGGAACTGCGGCGCGACGGCTTCCGGCCCGTTTTCGCCAGCTTGCGGCCGAATATGAAAGAAGCCAACCACTGCCATGACTTCGATGCCCGGCTTTTCGTGCTGGGTGGCGAGATCACCATCACCCGTGACAACAAGCCCGAGACCTTTCGTGCCGGACAATGCTGCGAGGTGCCGGCCGGCTGTATGCACACCGAGCAGGTTGGCCCTGAAGGTGTAGCCTATCTGTCGGGCCGCCGCCGCAACGGCGGACCGCTTACCCGCGAGGCGTTCGAAAGCGATCTGCGCCGCGAGGGTTTCGAGGTTGTTCATGGCGGCCAAAAGCCAAACTTCACCGAGGACATGCATGCGCACGGCAGCTTCGACGTGCGTATCATGGTGCTGAGTGGCGAAATCACCGTGAACCGGGATGGCGGATCATCAACGTTTCGCGCTGGCGACCATTGCGAAATTCCTGGGGATTGCCAGCACGGCACCCAGGTTGGACCAGAAGGCGTCGCTTACATTGTCGGCCGGGTCGATCGCCCGGTCGCCGCCAACTGAGAGCTTCGGCGGGTGCGTGCCGGTCACGCGCCCGGACGCGGAGTCGCCGCTGAGTGAATGGAACCGGCGCGGAGCTATCGAATGCTCCGCGCCCGGATCCATTCCAGTCCTAACCCACAGGATCGAGCACGACCACGGGAATCTCGCGCTCGGTCTTCTTCGCGTAATCGGCATAAGGGGGCCAGAATTTCAGGGCTACCGGCCAAAGCTTTGCACGCTCCTCGCCCGTGACGGTGCGAGCCTTCGCCTTGAGCTTCTTCGTTCCGACCTGAACCTCGACATCAGGATTAGCGACGAGATTTTTGTACCAGCCAGGATGGTCCGGTGCGCCACCCTTGGATGCGACGATGATATAGCTGTCGCCGGTTGTTCCGTAATAAAGCGGAAAAACGAACTTCTCGCCGGACTTCCTGCCGGTCGTGGTCAGCATCAGCGAATAGACGTCCATTTCCGGATAACCCCCGGGCGGAGTCCGCTTCATCACGTGCCCCTCTTCCCCGCCGCTTTTGAGGTAGAGGTTGCTGTGCTCAACCTGCCATTCCTGCATTTTCGGACCCAGCTTCGCCTCGGTCATCGTTCGAGCTCCATGAAAGCCGAAAGCCTATCACATCAGTTCACGCGGGCAGACTCCAGAACCATGAATCGGCCATCGTTGCGCAAGCATCCTTCCCTTGGCATCCTACAGAAGAAAGGATAGCGTGAAATCCTTTCCTCGTCCCGATCCTTTCGAAAGGTTCCATCTGGTGTCGAGGGTTTCCTGGCCGAGAGCCCCTCTCCGGTCGACCCGAGCGAATTGCTGATAGGCGCGCTATGGGTCATCAGCGCCTCGGAACGCTACCCGCCCATCGCCTGTTACCTGAGATTGTCAGGTATCTGGTCACCGGTGGAACCCCTACCGAGGATCTGGTCGACCAGGTTACTGAGGTTGGCCGGGATGCACTGAAACTCGCTGTCAAAGACCCGGTGTTTATCGAGGCGTTGTGGCTTCTCGTCCGAGTGCCCCAAGCGGCAGCCTCCAAAAATTTCCAGGCCGCTCTAGCCGAACTCGGCGTGACCGGTGTGACGCTAACCTCCCTGTCCGACGTCCTGGTCAGCTATGACCGAGCCTTGGAGAAGGCTCAGCGCCAACCACACGTCGGTGCAACTGATCTTGGCGAAATTGCCCGCCGCGCGGGGCTGTCGGCCCTCGCGGAGGAAGTGCGAGGAGCATTGCCGACCCTTTGGGCTCCGACGGCTGCTGATGTGCAGTCGTCTGTTGCGGTGCTCCGGGGGACGGATCGGTTTGCCGCTCTCGCCCATCGATTCTATGCCAACTTCGTCGAGCGCGTGATCCATTATTACGTGGACCGCAACCTGCACAACATGGTTGGCAACGACCGCGTCGCGCGATCCGTTCACGACCTTCGTGCCTTCAATGATTCCATCCGACGCCACTGTGATGAAGCGGCAATCATCATGCGGGCCTTCGCCAAGGATTGGCTGGGCAAGAGCCACTACAGAGACGGTAGGCAGATATCGAGGGACGACGTGCGCCGCTTCGCAGGCCATGCAATCGAGAAGGTCAGGATCGAACTCGATCTGAGAAAGGGAGCGCCGTGAAAAGGTTCTCGGTTGAATGCGGAGTTGCTCAGCCCTCGGGCCCAGAGGCGATTGCCATGGACGTCCATGGAACGGCCAAGAACGTCAATCTACGCATCGATTATATCAGCCGGACTATGCTCGGAAACGTCCCTGATTTGCTGATTGATCTGCTGGAGGTCGCGGCCTACGTGTATTGCGCGGACCAGCGGATTGTTCGTGGTTCGGACAAGCTGACGAATTTCGGGGAGAATTGGCGCCGCAGCCTACGCTTTTCGATCCCAGTGCGTCAGTTGGAACTCTGGCAGCACCCCGATCTCCATGAGGGTCTGGCGCGCACGCTCGGCTTTCTGTCGGACGATAGCTACGAGTTCCACTTTCGCAAGGCTGAGAAGCCGGTCCAGCCGAAGGAAGTCTACTTTCCAAATCTGATTGAAGCGTCTGCCGAGCACGACGATGTCGCATTGTTCTCCGGCGGCATCGACTCGTTCGCGGGGGCTGTCAACGATATCGTCACCCTTGGGAAATCGGTTACGCTTGTTGGCCACTATTCGTCCACCAAGGTTCGTGCCGTTCAGGAAAATCTGATCGAAGGTCTGAAGCAGCGCGGCTTCGATCGGCGGCTCGCCTACATTCCGGTTTGGGTCAGCAACGAGAACGTGCGGGCCCGCGAATTCACACAGCGAACGCGGTCGTTCCTTTTTGCCTGCCTTGGTCTGGTGGTTGCGAGGATGTCCGGCAAGGATCACTTCAGCTTCTACGAGAACGGCGTCGTCAGCATCAATCCGCCGGTGGCTGGTGATGTCGTTGGAGGCCGGGCAACACGCACCACACACCCGAAGGTGCTGCGAGGATTGGAGACACTGTTCTCGGTGCTCTTGGACCGCCAAATCGAGATCCAGACGCCGCTTCAGTGGTTGACCAAGACGGAGGTGATCCAGAAGATCAAGGCGGCGGGCGTGGCAGACATGCTCGACCAAACAGTCAGTTGCACACGGCCGCGGAAATGGACCGAGAATCAGAAGCATTGCGGCGTATGCTCGCAATGCATCGACCGTCGCTTTGCCGTGCTCGCTGCAGGCATGGAAGATCACGAGCCGTCCGCCAACTACATGCGTGACCTTCTCCTTGGTGATCGCAGCGCCGATGATGATTTGCGCATGGCGCTCAGCTACGTCTCACTCTTTCAGCGGGTTGCCGTAACGCCCAAAGAGAGATTCCTCGTAGAGTTCCCCGAAGTCATATCCGCACTCGACTGTTTTCGTAACTCCCAAGCACCTCAGCCATCCCCTCATTTTTTCTCTCGTGATTACAACGTAGTAGGTTTGGGCGCCAAGTCGTCCTGCCACCGGCAAGGGGAAGCTGGGCCAGCTGACCGGGTCACACCCCGAGTCACGTAACCGACCTTGATACAAAAAGCGGTGTCCAGGAGAGTCGCGGCCTGCATGGACATAGTAATGCGGGAGTCAAAAATGAGGGGAGTCATGAGCCCAAGCAC
>DIUL01000151.1 GCA_002422345.1 Acetobacteraceae bacterium UBA6159 | reverse complement strand
ATCTGGAGATTACCAAGCCCGTGATCCGGCGTGGCAAGGCCGGCCATTTCCATGACAAGGGACTGGAAGGCGTCGCGCATCACGCGGTGATCCCAAACGTGAACGTGCTGGACGATCTGCAACCCCGCCTCGACCGCCTGAGCGACGATGAGAAACGCCTGTTCGCGCTGATCTGCCGGTCCTACCTGGCAGCCGTGATGCCCGACTATGAGTATCGGCAAACCGTCGCCACGATGCAGGTGCCCGTTGCCGGTTCGGCCGCCGCGGAGTTCAAGGCAACCGGCCGTATTCCACTGCGATTGGGCTGGAAGGCGGTCTATGGCGCGGCCATGCCGGAGGGCGACGAGGACACCGGCGATGACCAAACGCTGCCGCCGCTGACCGATGGTGAGGCCACGACACTGACCGATCCGAAGGTGGAAGCCAAGCGCACCCAGCCGCCGCCGCGCTATAGCGAAGGCACTCTGGTCGAAGCCATGCAGAACGCCTGGCGGTTCATCGACGATCCGGCCCTGCGCGAACGGCTGAAGGAGGCGAAAGGCATCGGCACGCCGGCAACCCGCGCGGAAATCATCAAGGGGCTGAAACGCCAGAACCTTCTGGCCGCCGACGGCAAGTTCGTCGTGCCGACGACAGCCGGCCTGCAGATCTATGAGTTGCTCCGGGCGGCCGTCCCCAGCCTGGTTGATCCAGGGACCACGGCCGCGTGGGAGATGCGGTTGGATGACATCGTCTCCGGCCGCGTCGACTACCGGGCCGTGATCGACGGGATTGCCGACGTAGCGGCGGAGATCATCGCGGTCCTGCAAAACCATGGCGCCGGCCGGATCGACCTCGATGTGGCTGAACCGACGCCATCGCGCCGGGGAACGGGCAGGACACAAGGCAAGCGGCGTAAGCCGGCCCCCGATGCCAAACCGCAGAGTGCTCGGCGGCGGCGCACCCGGGCGGCCGCGCCCGACGGTGTTGGCGCCGAAGCGACAAACCCCGTGACGCCGAGTAGGAGCGGGACGTCTGGCGGGGCACCAACGGCGAAGATGCTTGCCTATGCGCGGAGCCTGGCCAGCAACAGGAGCCTGGCTCTGCCTCCGGGCTGCGATCAGGATTTCGCGGTCTGTCGCCAGTTCCTCGACCAGCACGCGCGGTGACCCTGGCCTGACACAGGCCCACGGCGTTGCGCGCTCACGGGGTACTGGCCCACTGTGATCTGTCGACTGGTCAGAGATCGCCGACGAAAGCGACGAGGGGTCGGACCGGAGCAATGGCCCACCAGTGGCTCTGTGACCGACTTGCCCAAGGATTGCGGTACCTGCTGTGTTCGTTAAGACTGATCAACGTGAGACATGGATCGCCCCGTGTCGGGTCACAGGGCATGGAACGCACTTGCGGCGGCCGCGTACGAGGAGAGCAGGACAAATAAGAGTTTGGTCCAGTTGGTGGACGGAACAGGTCAGGACCAATGGATAAGCGAACGCTCAGCGAACGTGATATTTGCACGAAATTCATCACACCAGCCCTTCACCAAGCCGGTTGGGACGAGATACTGCAAATCCGTGAAGAAGTGACCTTTACCAAGGGCCGCATCATCGTGCGCGGCAAGTTGGTCATCCGTGGAATGGCCAAACGCGCCGACTACATCTTGTATTACAAGCCCAACATCCCCCTCGCGCTGATCGAAGCCAAGGACAACACGCACGCCGTCGGAGACGGATTGCAACAGGGGCTCGACTACGCTGCTACCCTCGACATTCCTTTCGTGTTCTCCTCCAACGGGGACGGCTTCGTTCTCCACGATCGGACCGGGACCAGTGAAGCAGTCGAAACAACCTTCGGTCTGGGCGCCTTTCCGTCGCCCGCTGAGTTGTGGGCACGATACCGAGCCTGGAAGGGTCTGGACCCGGAAGCCGAGAAGGTCGTCCTGCAGGACTATTACCACGACCGCAGCGACAAGGCCCCGCGCTACTATCAGGTCAATGCGGTCAATGCCGCGATTGAAGCCATCGCGAAGGGCCAGGACCGCGTCCTGCTGGTCATGGCGACAGGAACCGGCAAGACCTACACCGCCTTCCAGATCATCTGGCGCCTGTGGAAAGCCGGCCGCAAGAAACGCATCCTGTTCCTGGCCGATCGCAACATCCTGATCGACCAGACGATGGTCAACGACTTCAAACCGTTCGGCGCCGCGATGGCGAAGCTCTCCGCGAACGCCAAGACCATCGAACGCGCCGACGGCACCAAGACCGACCTGACCCTCGCGCTCAACCGCAAGCGGCGCATCGACACAGCCTATGAAATCTATCTCGGTCTCTACCAAGCCATTACCGGCCCGGAGGAACGGCAGAAGCTGTTCCGAGAGTTCTCCCCCGGATTCTTTGACCTGATCGTGATCGACGAGTGCCACCGGGGCAGCGCGGCGGAAGACTCGGCATGGCGGGAAATCCTGAGCTACTTCTCGGCCGCCACCCAGATCGGCCTCACCGCCACCCCGAAGGAGACCGAATACGTCTCCAATATCGACTACTTTGGGGAGCCTGTGTACTCCTACTCCCTCAAGCAGGGCATCCAGGACGGGTTCCTCGCGCCCTACAAGGTGATCAAGGTCCACATCGACCGCGACGTACAGGGCTATCGGCCGGAGAAGGGCCAACGTGACCGCGACGGTGAGGAAGTCGAGGACCGTATATACAACACCAAGGATTTCGACCGGACCCTGGTCCTGGACGACAGGACCCAGCTTGTCGCAGCCAAGGTCACGGAGTTCCTGAAGGAAAGCGGCGATCGGTTCCAGAAAACCATCATCTTCTGCGTCGATCAGGAGCACGCGGCCCGTATGCGGCAGGCGCTCATCAATGCGAACCCCGATCTGGCCGCCGCCAACCACCGCTATGTCATGCGGATCACCGGTAACGACGCGGACGGGCAGGCCGAACTGGGCAACTTCATCGACCCGGAATCCACATACCCGGTTCTGGTCACCACCTCCCGCCTGCTCTCGACCGGCGTGGACGCCCAGACCTGCCGCCTGATCGTGCTGGACCGCGAAGTCGGCTCCATGACCGAGTTCAAGCAGATCGTCGGACGCGGCACCCGCGTCCATGAGGACACCAACAAGCTCTATTTCACGCTGATCGATTTCCGGGGCGCGTCCAACCACTTCGCCGACCCCACCTTCGACGGCGACCCGGTGCAGATTTACGAGCCAGGCCCCGATCAACCCATCACGCCGCCCGACCCTGGACCGGACGACAACGGAGACGCCGACCCCACCAGCGAAGACGAAGGCGGCGACACCACCGACCTGACACCCGACCCCGTCACCATCGGGCGCCCACCCTCAGGGGGCGGGACGCGCAAAATCTATGTCGACGGCGTCGGTGCAACGATCATCGCCGAACGGGTGGAATACCTCGACGAGAACGGCCGTCTGGTCACCGAATCCCTGCGCGACTTTACCAAGAAGGCGCTCCGGGTGCGCTTCACCAGCCTCGACGCCTTTCTCCGCCGTTGGAACGCAACGGACCGCAAGCGGGCCATCATCGACGAACTGGCGGCCGAGGGCCTGCCGCTCGACCCGATCGCGGACGAAATCGGCAAGGACCTCGATCCCTTCGATCTGATCTGCCATATCGCGTTCGACCGAAAGCCCCTGACCCGGCGGGAACGGGCCGAGAACGTCCGAAAGCGCGATGTATTCGCTAAATACGCGCCCCAGGCCCGCGCGGTCCTGGACGCCCTCCTGGCCAAGTATGCCGATGAGGGCATGCTGAACCTGGACGACACCAACGTCCTGAAGATCGCCCCCTTCAACGCCATGGGAACCCCCGTGCAACTCATCCGGGCCTTCGGGGACCGAAAGACCTTCGAGCAGGCCGTCCACGAATTGCAGTCCGCCCTTTATCAGGAAGTCGCCTAATCCATGTCCGTCCGCACCATCGTCAAATCCATCCAGGACATCATGCGTCAGGACACCGGCGTCGATGGCGACGCCCAGCGCATCAGCCAACTCTGCTGGATGTTTTTCCTCAAGATCATCGACGACCAGGACCAGGAGCTTGAACTCCTGAACGCCGCCTATCGCTCTCCCATCCCCGAGGCCCTGCAATGGCGCGCCTGGGCCGCCGACCCGGAAGGCATCACCGGCGACACCCTGATGACCTTCGTCAACGCCACCCTCTTCCCCACCCTCAAGAACCTGCCCCCAACCGGCCAGCCCGGTGACCGCCGCCGCGTCGTCCGGGATGTGTTCGAGGACGCCTTCAACTACATGAAATCCGGCCAGCTCATGCGGCAGGTCGTCAACAAGATCAACGAGGTCGACTTCAACGATCTGTCCGAGCGCCAGCACTTCGGCGACATCTACGAGCAAATCCTGAATGACCTGCAATCCGCCGGCAACGCGGGCGAATACTACACACCCCGCGCCGTCACCGCCTTCATGGTGGACCGCATCGACCCCCACCCCGGCGAAATCCTGCTCGACCCCGCCTGCGGCACCGGCGGCTTCCTGACCTGCTCGCTCCGCCACATGCGGACCCGCTACGTCAAGCGCCCTGAAGACGAGCAGACCATGCAGGCCGCCTTGCGCGCGGTGGAGAAAAAGCAGCTCCCGCACATGCTCTGCGTCACCAACATGCTGCTGCACGGGGTCGAGGACGCGGGCTTCGTCCGCCACGACAACACTCTGGCTCGCCCCTATATCAGCTACACGCAGGCCGACCGCGTCGACATCGTCCTGACCAATCCCCCCTTCGGCGGGCGGGAGGAAGACGGCATCGAATCCAACTTCCCGCAGCATTTCCGCACGCGGGAAACCGCCGACCTGTTCCTCGCCCTCATCATCCGCCTGTTGAAACCGCGCGGCCGAGCGGCGGTGGTGCTGCCGGATGGGACGTTGTTTGGGGAGGGGGTGAAGACCCGGCTCAAGGAACATCTGCTGGAGGAATGCAACCTCCACACCATCGTCCGCCTGCCCAATTCGGTGTTCAAGCCCTACGCCTCGATCGGCACCAA
>DIUL01000174.1:335-3679 GCA_002422345.1 Acetobacteraceae bacterium UBA6159 | reverse complement strand
GGTGATGGGCGTTGCACAGCGCGTGCAACACGTCGCTCAGTGTGTAGTATGGCTTCCAGTGGTCATGCACGACAATGCCGGAGACGCTCTGCATCAGGCTGCCGCGTTTCGATGAAACGCGATAGAACGTCAGCAGGATCGTCGAGGCGATGTGCAGCCATTGCGTCTTGCCACCGACACGGAAACCGGTTTCGTCCATGTGCTTGACCGGCGCCTTAGCCACCTGCTCGCGCAGTGTATCGACAAAGGACTGACACCGTGCGGCATAATCCTGGCTGATCCGGGCGATGGTCGCCGTGGCCAGGTTCACACCGAACAGGTCGGCCATCAACATGGCCAGACGCTTCTCGGGCAGCAACTGGTGGTTTTGCAGATAGAGTACGAATGCCTCGATCCGTGGGCCGTATTGCGTTGGAGCGGTAACGCCCGCGGGAAAGGCCGCTTTCGTTTGCGTGCCGCAATGCAGGCACCGGCATGCGTGGGCGCGATGTTCGGTCACCAGCAGGGGCTTCGGCTCGGGTAGGTCGAACACCTGCCTGGCGGACAGGTCCGTGGCCATGGTCTCGGTCAGAACCTTGCCGCAGCCGGCGCAGGTCTCGGGGAAATGGTCGATGATCGCGTCGGGGGTTTCCGTCTGGCACCGCGTCTTACCGGGATGGCCTGGTTGGCCGCCGGTCTTGTTGCCGGACTTCTCTCGCAGGCTGGAGATGCGCACAGGCTTCTTCAGACCGTCGCTGGATGGCGGTTTGCCGCTATTGCCGCTGTTCAGGCCAAAGCGGCGTTCCAGTTCGGCGATGCGCTCACCTTGCGCCAGAAGCAGCGTGATGAGGTCGTCTTTCGAAAGCTGGCTGAGGGCGGGGTGATCCACCGACTCCTTCGAATCTGGAACCTGCCCCTCTGTCAAATGGATTCTGCGCAGCCCCAGTATGAACACCGGTCCCGCGTCGCTTGCTGGCGCGAACCGATCACGCCCGGGGGAACTGGGCAGTTACCCAGAAACTACAATAAGGGTCACGAACCGGCATTGGCGCTGGCGGCCGTCAGACAGATCGTGACGGCATCCTGTAGAGACGTCGCCGAGTGGTCCGCACCGATGGTTGCCCGCAGACCCTCATTCCTCAGGACGGGATCGTGAGAGTACCACAATCCAGCGAGCAATGAGGCCCCCGGCACATGCTGTCGCAGTCGGCGTAAAGCGTAACGCATGTGCGACGGTGAACCTGAAAGCTCGACGTAGCACAGGCAGATCATTGCGACGCCCGAGGTATTGAGCGCCCCAATTCCTGCACGGGTCGCGGCGGCGAACGGTTCGACGCGAGCGCCGATTCCCTGCTGCCGCAAGAGCTGTGCCAGCATGGTCGCGGCGGCGTCATCCAGGGGATCGCGGCCGGCAATACACAGTACCGGGGTATCGGTTCGCCATGCGGTGGGACGATCGACAGTCGGTGGCGCGGTGTCAGGCGAGGGCGGCACGGCGTCGTCACCGCCTTTGGGCGGCGGGCGCTGACGTTCAACGTGGTCGTCCAGGTCGGCAATCAGGCTAAGGATCGACGCCTGGAAGCGTGCCATTTGCGCCGCGGTGAGGACGCCTCGGGTCAGATCAGCCGCGGCCATGCGTAGGCCCGGCACCGCGACGCTATCGTAATAGGATGGCAACGTCTGATCTTTCAGAAACTGTTCCGCTTGGCTGTAGGCTTCGTCCGGATCACCTGCGAGCATGCGCTGGTAGAAGCTCTCCACCGGGGTCAGCGCCGGGCGATCCCCGAGAAGAACGTCGAGGAATTCCAACTGTTCGACGTGCCGTCCGAGCACAACCAGGCACAAGGTCAGGGGTGTGGCCAGGATCAGGCCGATCGGTCCCCACAGCCAAGTCCAGAACGTCGCCGCGACGACGACCGACAAGGGTGACAGGCCGGTGCCGCGCCCATACAGCATTGGTTCGACGACGTGGCCGGCGAGCACCTCAACCACGGCAAACACCGCGAGCGTCTGGAACAGCATGGACCAGCCGGAATCCACGGCCGCGGCCAGCGCCAGGGGCAGCACCGCCGCCAGCGGCGCACCAATATATGGCACGAACCGCAAGAGCATTCCGAGCGTGCCCCAAAGCGCGGGGGAGGGCACACCGATCAAATACAGACCGACGCCGATCACCAGGCCGAAGGCGACATTGATGCCGAGCTGCGTCAGGAAATACCGGGAGAGCCGGAGCACGGCCTCGGTGATAGCGCCCGTCGTGCGGTGCAGGTCCGACGAGCCAAACAGTCGAATCAGCCGGTCACGCAGATCCTCACGTTGCAGCAGGATGAATATCGTGACGATGAAGACGATTGCTGTGGTGGACAAAGGGTCGATGATTCGACCGAGGAAGTTCTGGGCAAGATCGAGCGCTGTCGGTGTCGGCTGATGCACCTCGACGGGAATCGGTTTGGTCTCGGTCATCGTGCTTTCCGACGGAGCTCCACTGGGGTCGGGGGATGGCGGGGCGGCGGCGGGTTGCATGTATTCCGTTGCGCGCGCGAGGAAGCCCGCGACGCGATCGAGCGTCATCCCACGGACAATCTCCACCTTCCGCTCGATCGCGTTGGCGTAGAACGGAAAGTCCTCAGTGAGGCCGGCGATCTGCATGCCAATCAGCCCAGAGAGGACGCCGATTACACTCAGCGCGAGGAGGACCGCGAGCAGAACCGATAACACCCGTCCCAGGTGGAATCGGTGCAACAGGTCGACCAGCGGTGCCAGAACGAACGACAGTAACACCGCCAGCGTGATGGGCAGCATCACAGCGCGCCCAGCGTAAAGGCTCACGACAACAGCCGCTACCAGGGCCAGGGTGAGTAGTTTGCGAAGGTCCGAGGTCTGCCGCGGATCGCCGTCCTCCGCGAATTGAAGGCGTGCTGTCACCGGATGACTTCCAATCTGTAAGGGACGGCTCGGCGTCGGCGCATCGCGGTTGAAACGCGCACCGTCGCCTGACAAGTTCTCGGTGGTTGTGGGCGACACCATTCCACTAATATTCATCTGCTGAAAACTGTGGAATATACCTTGCCTATCCGGTTAACGCAGACACCCACTATATGTAGGGTGCGCCCAGCCACCGGAATGTAGTTCGGCATAGGTCGGTGCTTGACGTCATCAGCGATGCCGGGCAGCGAGCGGGCTCAGACCCCTGCCCATGAAGACCCAACCCCTGGTGGTTGTCTGCGTTAACCGGATAGGCAAGGAATATACTTTAGAAGGTCGATGAAATAGCATTGGATGCGCTCATGACTCCCCTCATTTTTGACTCCCGCATTACTATGTCCATGCAGGCCGCGACTCTCCTGGACACCGCTTTTTGTATC
>DIUL01000174.1:0-315 GCA_002422345.1 Acetobacteraceae bacterium UBA6159 | reverse complement strand
TGAACAGGTCATCAAGAGAATTCATGGCTCTATCCAATCATTGTCGGCGGCGCGATACGACAAACATCGTGTCGTTGGTTCGCCAACGGCTGACACTGGGAAAGGTTGCATGCCGCGGTCGGTTTCAAAGTGAACGAAACGGGCCATCTGTTGGTGATCTCGCATTGTATTGCTGACGTTCGGTGGAGCGCATGGCAGTTCATATTTATGACAGATGATATTCCATCGGAACGGCAGATAGTAAACATGGGGGATATACCCAATGGTACATTCCACAGGGAATCGGGAGTTACGGGGAGAGTCGGTGTCTCTGGC
>DIUL01000136.1 GCA_002422345.1 Acetobacteraceae bacterium UBA6159 | reverse complement strand
CGGAGGTCTTCGATCCGGTCACCACTTTCGGATCAAAAGATTTCACCTTCAGGAACGCCTTGCTCGGCCGGTAGGTGATACGCTTGATGTGCTCGACAACGTGGAACTTGGCGGCCAGCACAGGGTCCGCCTCGACCATGCCGGCCGCCTGGCGGAAGGCGAGGTCGGCCACCTCCTGCGTCGGGGCCACCAGCAGGAACTCGGCGCGGGGGCGGCGGTTCATCAGCAGCGCCGTGATCATGATGGCTGCGCCGGTCGTGGTCTTGGAGGACTTCTTCGGGACGAGACAGAAAAACTCACGGATGGCGCGGACGTCGGTCGCGGCATCGTAGGAGCCGAACAGGGCGCCGACGAGATCACGCTGCCATGCCCCGGCGGCGTCGGCCAGGGCAGGGCGGTTGGGCACGTCGGGCAGGCGGAGTCGATTGAAGATCGCCACTGCGCGGGCAGCGGCGGCGTCATCCAGCGGCAGGTCGGGGATCAGGGACCGTCCGGCGCGGAGACGGTCACCCCAATCGGGGCAGGCCGTCGACCAGCTGCTCAATTGAGAAGGCTCTCCCAACCCGTACCCTGCTCAGCGGTGCGGGAGATGGTCTCCGCCTGTTCCTTCTTGCCGGGCTCGATCGCCACATCGCGCCAGCCGGCGCGGCACTTGAGCCAGAAGATGCAGGCGGTGACGGCTTCCTTGCCTGTGCCCTCGACGGCCTTGCGGAACAGCGACTGCGCG
This sequence comes from Acetobacteraceae bacterium UBA6159, assembly GCA_002422345.1. Lineage (GTDB taxonomy): Bacteria > Pseudomonadota > Alphaproteobacteria > Acetobacterales > Acetobacteraceae > Rhodopila. Next base: position 4,106 of record DIUL01000136.1, on the reverse strand, counting down.
ACCTTGGCGTTGGCCTCGATCGCGGCGGTGTCGAGTTCGGACCAGAAGTGTTTGCGCAGGGTCGGGGCGGAACAACCGATGACCTTCGCGATGTCGTCCTGCGGCACGCCATAGGCGGCCATGGCCTTGGCCTGGGCGCGCTGGGCGTCGGTGGGGGTGAACTCAGGCCGTCCGGCCATGGGGCGTCTCCTGCTCGGTATTCGCAGCCCGTTCCCCTGCAATCGCGGCAAAGCTCCCGCCGGTGCCGTCCAGGAGCGCTTCCTTGCCGGTGAACGCCTGCCAGCGGAGGATTGCAACATCGACATAGGCGGGGCTGATCTCGATCGCATGGCAGACGCGGCCGGTGGTTTCCGCTGCAATGATCGTCGTGCCGGAACCTGAGAACGGCTCGTAGACTGCCTGGCCCGGGCTGGAGTTGTTCAGCATCGGCCGGCGCATGCACTCGACCGGCTTCTGCGTGCCGTGGATGGTGGCGGCGTCTTGGTCGCGGCTGGAGATGGACCACAGGGTCGTTTGATCGCGGGCGCCCTGCCAATGGCCGGTCTTGCCTTCGCGCACCGCGTAGAAGCACGGTTCGTGCTGGTAGTGATAATCGCCGCGACCCAGGACCAGCCGGGACTTCGCCCAAACAATCTGCGAGCGGATGGTAAAGCCTGCGGTCTCGAGGCTTTCGGCCACGGTGCGCGTGTACCGTCCGGCGTGCCAGACGTAGGCGACCTCGCCGGGGAACAGCGCCCAGCCCTCGCGCCAATCGGCCCTGTGGTCGTTCGGCACGGCACCGGTGCGGCCGGTGGCGGAGATGCCCACGCGGTTGCGCCAGGTCGGGTCGTAGGCGACGCCGTAGGGGGGATCGGTGATCATCAAGTGTGGCGTCACCCCGGCCAGCACCCGTTCGACGGTCGCGGGATCGGTGCAGTCCCCGCAGATCAGGCGGTGGCCGCCGAGAACCCAGACATCGCCCAACCGGCTGACCGGATGCTCAGGCACGGCCGGCACATCGTCGGGATCAGTCAGGCCGACAATCGGTTCAGCCAGGAACGCGGCGATCTCGCCCGGATCAAAACCGGTCAGGCCCAGGTCGAAGCCCAGATCGCGCAGGTCCTGGAACTCGAGGGCGAGCAGGTCATCGTCCCACGCCGCCCAGTTGGCGGAGCGGTTGGCCAGCAGGCGGAACGCCTTGATCTGGGCTTCGGAGAGGTCGTCCGCGAGCGCGACGGGGACGTCCACCAAGCCGAGACGCTGGGCTGCCTTCAGCCGCAGGTGCCCGTCCACCACCGTGCCATCGGACTTAGCGACGATCGGGATACGGAAGCCGAACTCCTTGATTGCACTGCACATCTGGTCGACAACCGCATCATTCTTGCGCGGGTTCCTGGCGTAGGGGATCAGGCGATCGACCGGCCAGGTCTCGACGGTCAGCATGATGCGATCTCCTGCTGCCGATCCGCGACAACCGCCTCGTAGGTCCGCCCATCGCCCTCCAGCACCACAGGCACATCCGGATACAGCAGCCGGAACCGCCGCAACGCGACATCGACATACGCCGGCGCCAGTTCGATCGCCCGGACCCGCCGCCCGGTCTGCTGGCCCGCAATGATGGTGCTGCCCGAGCCCGAGAACGGCTCGTAGATTACATCCCCATCGTCGGAGTATGCGTTCATCACGAAGGCAGGCAGCGCGGTCGGGAATACCGCCGGATGTTCAATCTCGATCCCACGCGCCTTGTGTCTCGTTACGCGGATGACGTTGTCCGGAATGCGCATCTCCTGCACGCCCTGGCCCGCGTGGGTCCATGCCCCCACCGTCCCGTCCTGCGCCCGCAAACCGCCCTTCTCGCTGTTCACATGCCCCGCCCAAACGCAGGGGATGATCTTGTGCGGACGGCGGCTCGTGCGGTTGAGGTGGAAGACGAACTCGAAACTGGGCGCCAAACGGCCGTTCCAGTCGCCAGGGAGGCCGGGTCCCTGGTCCCAGACATACAGCCCAAATCGCCGCCAGTTCTGCGAGGCCATCCATTCCAGCCACCCCTGCCAATACGGCTGCACCTCGTTGTCGCGATGGATCAGCCCCAGATTGACCAGCACCTGGGCGTCCGGGGCCATGACATCCGTCAGGCGTCCAAAAACACCCTGCATCAGCCGGTCCCAGTCGTTGATCCCGCCGGTCGTGTAGGCCCGTTGCTGGCCGTAGGGTGGCGACGTGAAGCACAACGACGCTGTGTATCCCGCCATCAGGCGCGCCACGAGCAAGGGATCGGTGCTGTCGCCGCAGAGGAGGCGGTGGTCCCCGAGAAGCCACAGGTCGCCGGCTCGGACCAGCGGGTCAGCGACTGGATCAGGGACATCATCGGCGGCTTCATCGGCAGCACCACCATCCCCCGCATCCGCGGCCAGCAGCGTATCCAGTTCCGTCGCGTCGAACCCGGTCAGCGCCAGGTCGAACCCATCCGCGCGCAGGTCGGCGAGTTCCACCCGCAGCAGGTCGTCGTCCCATCCCGCAGCCTCGGCCAGACGGTTATCGGCGATCACGTAGGCACGCTTCTGCGTCTCGCTCAGGTGCGCCAACTCGATCGCCGGCACCTCGACCAGCCCCAGCTTGCGGGCGGCCTGCAGGCGGCCGTGGCCGGCAATGACGCCATTGCCGCCGTCGACGAGGATCGGGTTGGTCCAGCCGAACTCCCGAATGGACGCCGCAATCTGCGCCACCTGCGCATCNNGCCGCGATCTGCGCCACCTGCTCGTCCGAGTGCGTCCTCGCGTTGCGGACATAGGGCACCAGGTCTTCGACGCGGATCATGCGCACCACGGGCGACAAGACGGTGCATTCGGCCTCCTCTGCCGGCATCACCTTCCTGCGCTCCGTCAGCCCTGCGGCCATGCCGTGCGAACTCCTTTTTAGTCGAAAATAATCCGTGGGTGGCCCCGGTTTGGTAGAAAGATTTTCTCTTTCCCCAGAGATTTGACCCCCCCCGGGGGCCTTCTACGTCGGCCGCGCCATCCGTCTCGCGCGCTCCCGGAACGTTTTCAGCCCGTGATGGCTGGCGCATAGGCACTGGCCATTGGCGACATCCAGCGCAGCGCCTCCGTCCTGGCGTTCCACGACATGGTCGGCGAACAGGCGATTCGTCGATGAGGTCCGCTCGCAACGAACACCGTGCTCCACCCACTCGCACCGATCGCCGGCCCGGGACAGCACCGCCTCGCGCCATGCCTTGTGCTCCCCGGTCAGCAGTTCTCGGTCGGCGGTCTTCACAGCCGGACGTGCGGTGCGCAGGTCGAGGACGGGTAGGCGCGGGCGGAGGTTGCGCAGCGTCGCGTGGATCATGCGGCTGACCCCGCGTGCGACGCCGACACGTTCCGCGTGAGGAGGCGGCTCAGCAAACGGAACACCACCGGTGCGCGCAGCGAACGCTTCCACCGATGCCGGTCGCGATGAGCCGCGTCCTCGATCCCAACGCCCGCGACCTGGTCGTGGTCACTCGCCACGCGCGCCTTCCTCATGCCCAGCAGCAGCACCCAGAGCGGGGCGTGGCGGCGGGAGGTCCAGCGGTGACGAAGGAAGGCCATGCGCAGAATATATCAGTCCAGCACTGCGGATACAATATGCAAGGACTACGCTATACTACGATCCTCTTCGATCACGGAAGGTTTTTGGTCGGCAACCGGTTCGTTGGACGACCGCGCACGCGACGCGACGCGACGGCAGCGTGCTGCTTCATCGTCTTCATGCTCGCCGTCACCCCGCCTCGGCGCTGGGCCTGGTTGCCGCAAGACGGTCCGACAATGCAGCCAGACGCGCCCGGTCGTTGGCAATGCGATCGGGCATGACGCAGTCGAACCGGACACCCAGCCAGACAAACCGGCCCAGCGCGTCGAGCACTTCAGCCGCCGTGCCCAGTTCCGGTGCTGCGTCATGACCATCGACCATTTCAAAGTGATCGAGTGACCCAAGCCGACCCTCCAGCCACATCCGCGGATCATCAATCACCGCAAGGTCGAACCGGGCCGCCCGATCCTTGTGACCCGGACCGCTCGGGCGATACCGCACAACTGCAGAGGACAGGGACATTTCGCTATTATAGAGAGTCACTACTGTCCGGTTGACGG
>DIUL01000187.1 GCA_002422345.1 Acetobacteraceae bacterium UBA6159 | reverse complement strand
AGGTCGTCACGGTGACGCGCGATGGCTTCGAATGGCAGGGGCGACCATATCAATCATTGTCGTCGGTCGCCCGCGCCATATCGGGAACTCGTTGGAACGGCTGGACCTTCTTTGGCCTGCGCGCCCGAGGTGACGTATGACCCGCCGCACCCGCGATACCGCCACCATCCCGACGACCGTGCGGAAACTCCGCTGCGGTATTTATACGAGGGTATCGACAGACGAGCAGGCCAGCAAGGAGTTCAACTCCCTGGCCGCCCAGCGCGATGCCGCCGAGGCGTTCATTGCATCCCAACGCGCCGAGGGATGGCTTCTGGTGCCCGACCACTATGATGACGCTGGCATTTCCGGCGCGACGCTGGAACGCCCGGCCCTCCAACGCCTACTGCGGGACATCGAGGCGGGTCGGATTGACATCGTAATATGTTACAAAATCGATCGTCTGAGCCGGTCGCTGATGGATTTCTCGCGTCTGATCGAGGTATTCGACGCCAACAACGTGACATTCGTCAGCGTGACACAGAGTTTTAGCACCACCACATCAATGGGGCGGCTGACGCTCAACATCCTGCTGAGCTTCGCACAATTTGAGCGCGAGGTCATCGGCGAGCGAGTGCGAGACAAGATCGCCGCCTCCCGCGCCCGAGGAATCTGGATGGGCGGACCCGTTCCACTTGGTTATCGAGTCGAGAGCCGCAAGCTGCTGATCGACGAACCCAACGCAGCCACCGTCCGCCGGGTGTTCGAAGGCTTCGTCGAGACCAGGTCCGCGACACGCCTCATACCGATCTTGCAAGCCGAGGGACACGTGACCAAGACAGGGCGGCCGTTCGATAAGGCATCGATCGCCAAGCTGATTGCGAATCCAGTCTACGTCGGCCAGGCCCTGCACAAAGGGCAGTCATTCCCCGGCGAGCATGAAGCCATCATCGCCCGCGACCTCTGGAACCGCGTGCAGGCAATCATGCAGGAGGGTCCGCGCAGTCGCGGGGGGAATGCCCGTGCTCAAACGCCAGCCCTGCTGCGCGGCTTGCTGTTCGGTGCCGATGGCCGCGCGATGACGCCTACTCATACGCGCAAGCGCGGGCGACTCTATCGCTACTATGTCTCGCAAGCCGTGTTGAAGGGCGGGCCAGACGACGCCCCTTTCCGCCGGTTGCCAGCTGGCGAGATCGAGGGACTGGTCATGCAGCAGGTCCGCGCCCTCCTCCGCCAGCCAGAGATCGTCGTCGGCACCTGGCGCGCCGCACAGGCCGAAGCACCCGATCTGACCGAGACCGACGTGCGTGACGCGCTCAACCGGCTCGATCCCCTGTGGGCCGAACTCTTCCCCGCCGAACAGGAACGTATCGTCCGGCTGCTGGTCGCTCGTGTCACGGTCAGCGATGCCGGGGCGGAGATCAAGCTCAACCTCGAGGGACTGGCCGGGCTGGCGCGCGAGCTTGGTGTTCCAGGCGATGAACGGAGGGCAGCATGACGACGGTCACGGTGTGTGTCCCGCTGACGATCCGGCGGCGGGGTGGGCGGAAGATGATCATCTCCCCGGATGGGGTGGCAACACCGGCGGGGGCGCGGGCGCCGGCGGACATCGCGGCCACCCGCGGCGACCCGGCACTGGTAAAGGCGCTGGCACGGGCGTTCCGCTGGCGGCGGATGCTGGAGACGGGGGTGGCCTGCTCGGTCTCTGACATCGCGCGCCAGGAGAAGCTGAACACGTCCTACGTTAGCCGGGTGCTGCGCCTGACCTTGCTGGCACCGGATATTGTGGAGGCGATCCTGGATGGGCGGCAGGCGCCGGGGATCACGCTGCAGGGACTGCTCGAACCGTTTCCGGTTGAGTGGGACAGGCAATCCCGTTCGATCGGCGAGCAGCCCAGTTAGAACCGGCATAACAGCGTCTGAACTACAAATTTGTTGCCGCAGCTGTACCACGGGAAGGAACAACGAAGGCGGCGCCTTGGGGGGGAGACGCCGCCTCGCCGCACAACCCGACCATCCCGCGCAAGCCCGTTCCGAGCCTTGCGGTCATGGGGGCAGTGACCACCCGGCAGCGCGATGCATGTCCGAGCGACAAGTGAGACAATACCGGATTGTTCCTGAGATCAACACCCTCCGTACTGGGTTGCCGCAGAAGCGCATCTCACATCAGGATCTTTGGCCAACCAGCAGCCCGAGCGGAAACAATAGCAACAACTCACCGATCGACGCGGCATCAAGCGGAAACACAACGCAGGCACCTTTGCCTTTGCCTCATCGCAGGACGGCAACCCGCCGCCGCAATGAGAACCAAGGAGCCCTCAAATGTTCAAGACCTTCGCGATCGCCGGCCTCGCCACCGCCCCGCTGTTTGGCGCCGTTCCGGCCCAGGCCCTCATCACCGGGAACGCCCTCACCGCCAATGCGCTGACCGAGAACGCTCTGACCGCAAACGCCCTGACAGGAAATGCCCTCACGGAGAACGCTCTGACCGAGAATGCCCTGACGGACAACGCGCTGGGTTCAAACGCCCTCACCGGCAACGCCCTGACCGGCAACTCCCTGACCACCAACGCGCTGACCCAGAACAGCATCCGCCCGACCGGGGTGACCGGACGCCAGAATCTCGGCACGACGACCGGACTGCACATCATCGCCGTCGAGTTGCCGGTGGCGCGCTGATCCCACGCAGCGCGTTGGCAGGGTTGCCATCACCCCACAAATCCCCGCCGACAACGCCCGTCAGGTCCCTGGCGGGCGTAGCTGTGTTCATGTCCTCGGGTCCCAGGTGCCAGGGCGTCCCATTCCTGAACCCGCCATCGCACCGCCAGCAACAGACCGGCTTGTGCCCGAATAGAGGTCGGCCGCCCCGTGCCCTCACCAACGGAATCGGCTAAGGATTTGGCGCGTCCACGCCAGCAACCAGAGAATCAGCCTGACGCCAAGCTACAGAGGAGCGGGACAGAAATCCCAAGTACCTGCGCCGGGCTGTGGCAGTTCGCTCGCGTCGATGGATGCCAAGGCGATAATGGCGCAGGAGCGTATCCGGCCTGAGCCGGCCGCCACCGCCGACCCGGTTCCGGTCAAACTTGCCCCCGGCGCCGAACCGGTCCCATCATGACGACCCTCGGTCCAGGGCCATCGCCAAGCAGGCGGGCCAGATGGTGCCGAACGCTCGCGGGAGGAGCGATCATGACCAAAATGCTGGAAGTGTTGGCCCGACTGGCCATGGCGCTGGCCGTCACGGGGACGCTGAGCGTGGGGGCACATGCCCAATCAGACTCCGTTACGATTCGCGCGGTGATGAACGGCGACCTGCGCAGCCTCGACCCGCTGTGGACCATCGCCCCGCAGACCCGCATCCACGCCTACATGGTCTACGACACGCTGTTGGGCACGGATGAGACCATGACGGTCCGGCCGCAGATGGTCGACAGTTGGACTGTCAGCGCGGACGGGCTGGACTATACCTTTAAGCTGCGTCCCGATCTGCGGTTTTCAGACGGCGCGCCAGTGACCTCGGCTGATGTCATCGCCTCGCTGAAGCGGTGGATGGTGGTCGATTCCGCCGGGCAATACATTGCGCAGACCCTGGCCTCGCTGGACGCCGTGGATGCCTCGACCTTTTCGCTGAAACTGAAGGACGTATTTCCCCAGTTGATCAGCAGCCTGGGCAAGCCGTCCGCCGTTCCGACCTTCATCTTTCCCGCCCGCGTTGTCGACGGGCTGCCGGCCAACAAGCAACTGACCGATCCGACCGGGTCCGGCCCGTTCATCTTCAAGCGCGATGAGTGGGTGGCCGGCAGCAAGGTCGTCTACCTGAAGAACCCCAGCTATGTGCCGCGGGCTGAACCGGCGTCGGGCATCGCCGGCGGGAAACGCGTGCATGTCGACCGGGTCGAGTGGCTGAACCTGACGGACCCGACCACGCAGGTCAGTGCGCTGAAGACGGGAGAAATCGACTTCATCCAGTTCGCGCCGCCTGACCTGATCGAGGACCTGCGCAAGACCAAAGGCTTGGTCGTGCGCTCAATCTGGCCCGTCGGCATCCAGGGCCATTTGAGGGTCAACTGGACCAATCCGCCGTTCGACAACATGGGCATCCGCCGCGCGCTGCAGAACTTCGTGATCCAGCCGGACATGATCATGGCTGTGATGGGCAACCTGACGGATGGACAGGTCTGCGGTGCCTTGATGATGTGCGGATCGGCGACGGGGTCCGAGGCGGGAACAGAGTTGCTGTTGTCGAAAGACCCCGAGGCCGTGCGCCTGAAACGCGGCATCGAGATGATGCGGGCGGCGGGCTACAAGAACGAGCCAATCGTGGTGCTCGACGCGACCGACCAGGTGATGCAGCACAACGCGACGCTGGTGCTTGTGGAGGCGATGCGGAAGGCCGGCGTCAACGTGGATCTGCAAACGGTTGACTGGGCCACGGTGACGTCCCGGCGCACCGTCAAGGGGCCCGGACCGAATGGCTGGCACATCCTGCTGACCACGGGCGGGCAGGTGTCCAGCTCCAATCCCGCGTTTTCCATTCTGCTGCCGGCTCGCTGCGAGAAGTCCTTCCCCGGCTGGCCGTGCGATGACCGTTACGAGGCACTCCGGTCCGCCTGGCTGAAGGAAACCGATCCAGCGAAGTCCCGGGCGCTGGCGGTCGATATCCAACAGCGCGCGATGGAGATCACGCTGGCTATTCCTTACGGCCAATATCTGCTGCCGGCAGTATGGCGGGATACGCTGGAGGGCGTGGTCAGCATGCCGGAGCACGTCGTGTTCTGGAACATGCGCAAGCGGACCGCGTCGCGGTAGGGTTGGTCCCCTGTAGGGGGCCGGACGAATTGATGAACGCGATCATGGAAACTATCGCGGTTCATCAGTCGGTGAGCCTGCAGGCGCTGAACCCTGACGCGATTTGATCTGCCATGTGGGCAATCATGCTGGCGCAGTGTCGTTTATGGGATGGGTTCCGGCAGCGGCCTGAAGCGACAGCTCCCGTGTGAGGCGTGTTGCTTCGGGAGAAAGTTGCAGCATGCGTACGACGGGGGACTGCATGATCCAACTACCAGCCGAGCGCCGCGAAAAAGACCGCGTTATTACAATGATCTATGAGTTGGTACTAAATCGCCCAAGTCAACACCCCCGGAGAGAAACCGCCCCCAGAGAGAGAACTTCGGGCATCCAAAAGCCGGCGAGGTCAACACCCCTTCCAAGAACCCTGCGGAACACTGCGGACTTTTGCGGCTGCCCAAACCGGAGAGAGAGTCCCTCCGGCGGAAGGTGGCGTGGGGAATGAACCCCACGTCTAACCTTCGCTGGGGAGTGGAGTTAAGTGATATCAGTAGCTTGACCGACTTCTGGCCCCCGCCAGTGCGGCGCATGCTCCCACTGTTGGCGCTCTGGGCAGGTCCCGTGTAGAGCACGCCTTGTCTCATGCCCCGACCTCCGGCTATCCGCCGTGCCGAGAGCAGATCGTATGGCAAGCTTTACGCTACCGCTGCCAGCAGCGGTCAGGCGCTGATCGGTGACGACGATGGGAATCGACTGGTGAAGATCGGCTCGAGGGTCGTCAGGCACGGGCGCTCGATCACCTTTCAGATGGTCGCAGTCACTGCCTACACAGACTAATGGCAGGAGAGCCGTGTTCATTTGTCGCTGCACCCAGCCGAATCGCTGGTTGGACAACAATCATCGGCCGGTGGCGCCGGCCGCGGACGCGCCGCCGACACGACCGCCGTTGCGAACGCGATCGGATGGTGCATAACATACCCCCAGATTGCCGGATGGGCTGCTCATCTGGGGAAGGGCGGCTCAAATCGAGCAAAAATAGCGATGCGGAGGAGTCCTAGGGGCATGACCAAGCAGGAGATGTCTTCACGGCCGGAGTTGCTGGAAGCAGACGACGCGGTGATCGATGATGCGATCGCTCATGCCGATCCGATGGTCCTGCGTGGTTTGCTCTACCAGCTCACCGGCGATCCCGACGTGGCGGCGACGGGCGTGAAGACGGTGCTGGCCGGCTACTTCGACGTCGCCGCGCCGGCGACAGAAGCGGACGTCGCCGTGCTTCGCCGCAAGGCCGCCGAGTTCCTGAAGGCCTATCGCGACAGCGGCGCGGGCACGATCGACATCGGCCCGTCCGAACGGCTCGCGGCCAGCCTGGGTCTGATGATAGGGCGGACCATGGAGGGCGAGGACCTGCAGTACCACGTGGAGGAGCTGGCGCTCGACCCGGCGGTGCGGTCGCTGCACTGGCAGGCGAAACCCGATCCGGCACGGCTGAAGGATTTTACCGTAACGGTCATCGGCGCCGGCATGGGCGGGTTGAACGCTGCCCTCCAACTGCGCAAGGCCGGGTTCCCGTTCACCGTCCTCGAGAAGAACACCGGCGTCGGCGGCACCTGGTGGGAGAACCGCTATCCCGGCGCTCGGGTCGATACGCCAAGCCGCTCCTACACCCACTTGTTTGGCGTGGACTTCCCCTACCCCAATCCGTTCTGCGAGTGGCGGGAGAACGTAAAATATTTCGACTGGGTTGCCGACCATTTCGACCTGCGCCAGCACATCCAGTTCGAGACCGAGGTCAAGGCACTGACCTGGGACGAGGCCGCCGGCGAGTGGCAGATCGACATCGAGCGGCCGGACGGCGCCCGTACGATCCGCTCGCGCGCGGTGATCACGTCCGTCGGTTTTCTCAGCCGGCCGAACATCCCCGCCATCGCCGGCGCTGACACGTTCGCCGGCGCCGCGTGGCACACGGCGCGGTGGCCGCAGGACGTCGACCTGACAGGCAAACGGGTGGCGGTGATCGGCACCGGCTGCACCGGCTACCAGATGATTCCCGAGATCGCGCCGGAGGCCGCCCATGTCACCGTGTTCCAGCGGACGGCGCAGTGGCTGTTTCCGGTGCCCGGCTACCGGTCGCCATTCGCGCCGCAGGTCAACTGGCTCGACCGCAACCTGCCGTTCCACACCAACTTCATGCGCGCCCGCACCTGCTCGCTTGATCGCATTGCCAACGTGGCGGAGATCGATTCGGACTTCGAAGATCCGCACGCCGTCAACCCTCTCAGCAAGCGGGCCCGGGAAGGATGCATCGACTTCCTGGAGCGCAAGCTCGGCGATCCCGCGCTTGTGGCGGCGATGACGCCCCCGCACCCGATCTGGTCGGCGCGGGCGGTTGTTGTTGATCCGGATTATTGCGTCCTGGACGCCTTGCTGCGCGACAACGTCACGCTGGTCACCGCCGGGATCGAACGCATCGAGCCGCGCGGTGTCGTGGCCATGGACGGGACGCTGCACGAGGCCGACGTGATCGTCTACGCCACCGGATTCCACGCCACGGAGTACCTGTATCCCATGACCATCACCGGCCGCGGGGGGCAGACGCTCGAGGTCCTGTGGAAGAAGGATGGGGCCCGCGCCTACCTCGGCTGCATGATGCCGGGCTTTCCCAATCTCTGGACGATCTACGGCCCGAATACGAACGGCGCGCTGCCCGTGGCGACATTCCACGAGAAGACCGCCCATTACGCGCTGCAGTGCATGGAGACGCTGGTCCAGGGGGGCGGCCGCACGATGGAGGTCCGGCCGGAGGCGTTCTGGCGCTACAACCGCCTGGTGGACGAACGGAACCTTCGGAAAGTGTGGAGCGACCCGCGCGCCCACAATTACTATTGGACCGAATATGGCCGATCGGCGGTGATGAACCCGTTCTATACGGCCGAGATGTCGGGTTTCCTCCGCAAGCCGGACCTGGCGGACCTCGCGATCGCCTGACGGACGGCAGCGCCATCAACCTCAACTAGCCCGCATTTCTCAAAGGATATGGCTCTTATAGCGTTACCTGTTGATATTGCCTAAGCTGCCCGCGAGCGAAGGAGGCAGCATGGACGCGGCGGCATTCAAGGCATGGCTGAGCGGGATTTCTGTTCTGACCGTCTCGCAGCGGGAGCAAGCGTGGCTTGTACTCGCGTCATCGCCAATCGCGGTTGCGCCTGGTGTCGAGGCGCCATCCCCATCGGTTGCGGATGGAACGGCTGCCTCGGAACCGCCAGACGCGGGCGGCGTGGCGGCACTTGGACAGCGCCGTGTGGCCAGCCTTGGTTGTCCCCACTGCGCCAATCACGAGGTGGTACGCTGGGGTCAGGCGAGTGGCTTGCCTCGGTATCGCTGCAAGACCTGCCTGCGGACATTCAACGCCCTGACGAAGACGCCGTTGGCGCATCTGCGGATGAAGGATAAATGGGCGGAGCAGGCCAAGGCCATGATCGATGGTGTCAGCACGGCGAAGGCGGCTCTGCGGTGTGGCGTGCATTACACGACGGCGTTTCGCTGGCGGCACCGGTTCCTGGCCTCGCTTGCTGATCACAAACCCAAGGCGATGACTGGCATTGTTGAAGGCGACGAGACCTTCATCCTGGAATCATTCAAGGGGAAGCGTTCGGGCACGCCGCGGAAGTCGCGCAAGCGGGGTGGCAAGTCGGCCAAACGCGGGCTGTCGGCCGAACAGATCCCGGTGATTGTCGCGCGCGATCGAGAGGGTGTCACCACGGATGCGGTGCTGGAGCGACTGAACCGCGCGTCCATCGCGGCCGCGTTGGGAAGTGTCGTGACGCCGGCCAACCAGTTCTGTTGCGATGGCGGCACCGCGATTGTTGCCTTCGCGCGCCGCGCCGGGATCCCCGCGCATATTCTGCCGGTACCCGGCAAACCGAACCCGACCGCGCCTGATTTTCACCTCAACAACGTCAACGCCTAACAAGAAACTAGGACCCACAGAGGTGGCACCGGCAGGTCTGTAGGCCTGTGTCGGTTAAGCGACGCGCATGTGGCGTGTTCCCGATCCTGTCATGCTTCCGGGGCAATCGGCTGGAGTCGAACGTCAAACCCCAGCGACACGAGTTGCGCCACCAGCTTGCTGGCCTTGACCTGTGCGGAACGGCGATCAAAGTGATCGGCGCCGAGGTCGTGATGCTGGGTGCCATTCTTCAGCATGTGGTAGATGGCGGTCAGCATGGAGGCACCAACAGCGCAGATGGCTTTCTGTGGACCACACTTGGCCCGTAAGCGGTTGAACTGCGCCTTGTAGTAGCTGTCTTTCTTGCGGCTGGCCGCCCACGCGCATTGGATAAGGATGATTTTCAGCCAAGGGGCCCCCTTGCGCAGGCGTGAGGACTTGCGTTTGCCGGCGCTTTCGTTCTGACCCGGGCACATGCCCGCCCAGGCCAGAAGATGCCCGGCGGTCGGGAAGCGGCTCATGTCGGTGCCGACCTCGGCGAGGATGGTCACCGCCGCCAGGACGCCGATGCCCGGAACCGTACACAAAAGGAGGATCAGGGCACGAAAGCTGGCATGATCCGCTGCCTCCTTCGCGTCCATTTGCGCAATCGCCGCGTCGACCGCCAGATCGATCTTGGCAATCGCCGCCGCCAGCGCGTCGTACTGGTCCAGATACAGTTGCAGCATGAACCGGTGATAGTCGGTCACCCGGCCTGCCGGTGCCGTTGCTGCCCATTCAGATCCTATGGATCAATCTCGTCACCGACGGGCTGCCGGACTTGGCCCTGGCCGCCGAACCGGCCGAACGCGATCTGATGCACCGCCCGCCCCGCCCCGCGCGGGAGGGGTTGTTTGCCCGAGGCATGTTCTGGCAGGTGATCTGGGTTGGGCTCTTGATGGCCGGGATCACCTTGCTGACCCAGGCCTATGGCGTGTTCGGAGGGCACGAACATTGGCAGACCATGGTCTTTACCGTGCTGACCCTGGCGCAGATGTGGCAGGTGATGGCGGTCCGATCCGACCGGAACTCCTTGTTCCAGCAGGGAGTGCTGTCCAACAAGCCCCTGCTGGGCGCAGTATTGCTGACATTCGTCCTGCAGATCGTGGTGATCTACCTGCCGGCGTGCAACGCGATCTTCGACACCAAGCCTCTTAGCTCGACTTTCCGCAATTCACGCT
>DIUL01000154.1 GCA_002422345.1 Acetobacteraceae bacterium UBA6159 | reverse complement strand
CCGTCAACCGGACAGTAGTGAGATGAAGTCGATCAGATGCGCGTCGCCATGATAGCCGCGCGGGGCGGCGGCGGCCCAGGCGGTGCCCGGGTCCTCCCACAGCAGCCTCGCGATCCGATGCGCACGGGGGCCGGCCCACCATTCGGGGTCGGTGGTGGTCTGCTGCATCCGGCGCAGGCCGGCGAACAGCGGCCCCCAGATCGCCGGCACCGTTTCGGGTTCGGTCAGCATGTCGGCCGCGTGGTCAAGGAACGAGGCGATCTGCGCCTGTGTCGGTGCGGCGCGTTCATTGATCCAGTCGAGGGAGACGCCGAACGGGGACGAGATGTGCGGCGCCGCGAGGTTCGGCGCAAGCGTGGACAGGTCGTTCATGATGCCATTCCTTCCCGACAACAGGCGCGGGCGTCATCAAACCGGTCCCGGAACGGCATGGCGTCCGGGTCAGCAGGCCGGGGGATGGTTTTGACGATGCCGTGACTGTGGTTTCACATGTCGGGCATAACGTCATGGCTGCCGGCGCCGGACAATCACCCGAACGGGTGATATCGGGAAAATAGCTGTATGCAGTTGGATCGTTCTGTCCCGCCCTGGCACATGAAACGAAAAAGGCCGCCCCGTCGCCAGGGCGGCCCTTGTTTTCGAGCGGCCGAAAAAATCAGCCGGAATGCCAGTGGAACTGCTGCGGCTTGCGTCCGGCCGCCACATGCAACTGCACGTTCACCAAAGCCGGCCCCGGATGCGCCATCGCCGCGTCCAGAGCCGCCCGCAGGTCCTTGGGATCGGAGACGAAGAAGCCCTTGCCGCCAAACGCCTCCATCATCTTGTCATACCGCGTCGTGCCGGTGCCCAGCACGCGCGCGGGGGCGGTGAAGGGATCGTCGGGCATCTTCTCCAGCCCGCCGCCGATGCCGCCGTTGTTCAGCACGACGATCTTGACCGGCAGCTTGTAGCGGCAGCAGGTCTCGATCTCCATGCCCGAGAACCCGATGGCGCTGTCACCGGAAACCGAAACGATCGGCCGGTCCGGATGGGCGACCGCGGCCGCGACCACGAAGCCCATGCCGATGCCCATCGTCCCGTAGCTGCCGGCATCCAGGCGGAGGCGCGCGCTTTTGTTCGGCATCTGGGTGCGGCCGATATCCATCGTGTTGGCACCCTCGCCGATGATCACGGCATTGTCGGGCAGCCACTCACTGATGTCCTTGAACGCCCGGTAGTAGTTGGTGGGCGCGGAGTTGTCAGCCATCTGCGGGGCGATCTGCTTGGCATTCGCCTCGGACTTCTCGGCGATCGCCTTATGCCAGGGCGTGTCCTTCGGATAGAACCACTGGCGGTGTTCCAGCGCCTTGTTCAACTGCCCGACGATTGCCTTGCCATCGCCCAGCAGCGGCACCTCGGCGGCGACGTTCTGGCTGATCGCTTCCGGTGAGATATCGAGCTGGACGATCTTCACCTTCTTGTTGAAGCGCGGCGGCAGGCCGAAATGCATGATCCAGTTCAGGCGCGCGCCGAGCAGGTAGATCACGTCGGCGTTCTGCAGCACATGGGTGCGG
This sequence comes from Acetobacteraceae bacterium UBA6159, assembly GCA_002422345.1. GTDB lineage: Bacteria > Pseudomonadota > Alphaproteobacteria > Acetobacterales > Acetobacteraceae > Rhodopila. The sequence continues at coordinate 4,997 of DIUL01000154.1, read as the reverse complement.
GCGGCGCCGACCGACAGCGGATGGGTATCGTCCATCACGCCCTTGCCCATGGGCGAGGCGAGGAACGGCACCTGCGTGCGTTCGATGAACTGGCGCACTTCGTCTTCCGCGCGCGACCAGGCCATGCCCTTGCCGACGATGATCAGCGGACGTTCCGCCGATTCCAGCACGTTCAGCGCCTGCTCGATGTTCTCCTGCGGCGCAACCATGCGCGGCGGGTCGGCGACCGTCGTCATCTCGACAACGTCTTCTTCCTCGCACTCACCCAGGATGATGTCGTCCGGCATGTCCAGGTAGCACGCGCCCGGCCGGCCATAGATCGAGTGGCGCACCGCCATTTCGACATAGAACGGGATGCGGTGAACATGCTCGACCGCATGGGCGAACTTGCAGAAGGGGGAGGCGATCAGCACCTGCCGCTCCTCCTGGAACGATCCCATGCCGTTCTGATAGGTGGCCGCGGCGCCGCCGATCAGGATCATGGGCCAGCAGTTCTGCTGGGCGTTGGCCAGGCCCGACAGGCCGTGCACGACGCCGGGGCCGGAGACGACCAGGCAGGCGCCCGGACGGCCGGTCAGATAGCCAACGGCCTGCGCGGCATAGGACGCCGATTGTTCGTTTCGCATGCCGACATACTTGATGCCCTCCTTCTGGGCGGCCTCGGCGATCGGCCCGACGGGAAACCCGACGATGCCGAACATGTATTCCACCCCGTGTTGTTTCAGGGCTCGCGCCATCAACGTGGCGCCCTTGACCTTTGCCATTCATTCCCTCCCGTCGGGTCCGCCGGCTGCCGCCCGCGTGGCGCGGTGGCCGGAACCAGGGGAGCTTACGCATTTCCCGCCCCCTGGGAAGAGCACCGCTGGCGCACATCTCCCCTGGACGTCCTCGGGCCGGCGTGTATCGTCCGCGTCCATTCCTTTCGGATCGAACATGATCGACGCTTGGCTTGACCTACCCGACTGGCAGATCATCGCGGTGCTGCTGGTGAGTTTCACGTTCACCGGAATCCTGTGCGTGGCCGCGAGCTTCCATCGGGCGGCCCGCCCCATCGCCGAACGCTACAAGGGCGTCGTCGCGCCATTCTTCGTCAGCGCCGGCACAATGTTCGCCCTGATGACCGCGTTCCTGGGCAATGCCGTCCATGAGTCCGTGCGCAGCGCCACCCAGGCGGTGATGATGGAGCGGGAAGGGATCGTCCGCATCATCACGCTGGCCGAGGCGCAGCCGAACAACCCCGCGATCTGGGCCCTGCCGGACCAGGCGCGGGCCTATGTCCGCTCGGTGCTGACCGATGAATGGCCGCTGCCGCCCGGCCGCTACCGCGCACCGCAAACCGAAGCCGCTCTGCGGCAGATGTTCACCACCGTCGCCCATCACGACATGGCGGTACTGGGCGGCAATGCCGTGCAGGCGGCATTCCTCCGCGCGCTGGAGGAAATCAGCGCCGGCCGCATCGTCCGCCTGGGCCTCAGCCGCCCCGATGCCGACAATCTGCGCTGGATGGGCGTCCTGCTCCTGGGCCTGCTGACGCAGTTGTCGATCGCGGCGGTGCATCTGGACCGGGCGCGGGCGCAGGTCCTGGCACTGCTGCTCTCGACCGCGGCCACGGTCACGGCCCTGGCCGTGGTGGCCACGACCGAGCGGCCGTTCACCGGCCTGCTCACCGTGTCCCGCGCGCCCTTGGAGCATCTGCTGGCGCCCGACCGCTGAGCGGCCGGGCTTCGGCCCTACATCGTCGTCTGCATATCAGCGTCCACGCACATCGCCTGGCCGCTGATCGTCCGCCCGAAGGGGCTCGCGAGGTACAGCGCCATGTTGGCGATGTCCTGCTGTGTGACGAAGCACTTCAGGCTGGTGACGCCCACGGTGCGGTCGGTCATTTCGTTCTCGGAAATGCCCTCGGCTTCCGCCTTCGCCTTGATCACCGCCCGAATCCGAGGCCCATCCACCGGCCCCGGCAGGATCGCGTTCACCCGCACCCCGTCCGGGCCGAGTTCGATCGACAGCGACTTGGTAAACCCGATCACGCCCCATTTCGCCGCCGCATAGGGCGCGCGCAGGGCGAAGCCGAACCGCCCGGCCGCCGAACTCAGGTTGATCACCGCCCCGCCACCGGCCGCCCGCAGCGCGGGAATCGCCCGCCGAGCGCAATGGAACATGGATGCGAGGTCGATCTGCAACGTGGCGTCCAGTTCCTCGGGCGTCACCTTCTCGACCGGAGTCGTTGGCCCCGCGATCCCGGCGTTGTTCACGAGCACATCCAGCCCGCCCAGATGCTTGACCGCGGCATCGATGAACGCCTCGCACTCGGCCGCAACGCCGGCGTTGGCGCGCATCCCGGCATGGCCGCAGGATTCGAGCGCCGCCGGATCGACGTCGCTCACGAACACCCTGGCCCCGCAGGCGGCGAAACTATCCGCCATCACCTTGCCGATCCCGTTCGCCCCCGCGGTGATCACGACCCGTTGGCCGGTCAGGTCCACCGTCAGCGGCGTGCGCGCGCCTGAAATCATCGTCCGTCCCTTTTCGTTATCGCAGGGAGTGGATGATCTGCCGGAACGCTTCCTCGGGGAAGGCCTTCATCGAACTGGTCCGCACATTCCCCAGCCGAGCGAGCATCAGTGTGAAGCGGGCGGCGACCGCGTCGTCGGGCGCGTCGTAGACGCCGACCATGTCGAACTGGCCCATGGTCATGAACAACGACTGGAACCGCCCACCCATGTCCTCCAGCATCTTCTTGGCATCATCGACGCGGCGACCGCCATCCTGGATCGCCTTCAGCCCCTGGTCCGTCCAATTCGCAAGCAACACATAGCTCGGCATGGCACGTGCTCCTGGTATGGGAGGCAGGCAGCATGATCGGCCGGGGGCGGGGAAAGCAAGCCTAGCCTTTGTTCAGATACGCCAGCGCCGCATCCGGATCGATCAGCGCATGCACGTCGAACCGGGCGGGGATGATGTCCGCCCACTCATTCAACCGCCGGTGCAACTGCTCATTCGAGGGCACGTCGAACAGCGCCACCGCCCCGCGCCCGACCTTGGCGTGGATCGAGCGGACCTCCCCGCTCGCCCGTAACGGCGCCACCCATTCCCAGTATTTCTGCCGGGACGCGGTGACACTGCTGGGCGGTTCCGGCCGAGGCTCACTGATGACAAGAAAAAGCATGGGAATTGTCCTTGCGCGTTATACTGATCGGCTTCCAGATGGACACTCGTGGTCGCCACTCCGTCATGGTGGCCCCCGGGTCCGGCGAAGAGCCGGCCCGAGGACAGGCTCCGGGCCACCACCCACGACTTTTGCAGTTCATATCAGCAAAGTCGTGGATGGCCCGCCTGCGCGGACCATGACGGGTGGCGCCGGATATTACAGGCTGAGCCCGCCATCCAGCGGAATGGTCTGTCCGGTCATATAGTCCGACGCCGCCGAGGCGAGGTACAGCGCCAGCAACCCGACCTCCCGCAATTCCCCCGCCCGTTGCAGCGGCACGGTGGTCTTCGACCGCTCCCGCGTCTGGCGGGTGCGTTCCTCACCCGAAGTCACGGGATCGGGGAACAGCCCCGGCGAGATCGCGTTCACCTGCACGCCATAGGGTGCCCATTCCAGCGCCTGCGCCCGGGTGAAGCCCACCAGAGCAGCCTTGGCGGCGGTATAAAGAACCAGGTCCTTCCCCCCGGCATGCCCGGTCCAGGAGGCGATGCTGATCACCTTGCCCGAACGCCGAGCCAGCATGTGCGGCCCGACGGCGCGGGTCATCAACAGCGCCTCGGTCAGGTTGATGTCCAGGATGAAGCGCAGTTCGTCATCGGACGCCGCCGGCGGATCGGGCTGGTCGGGCAGAGCCACCAAGGGCTTGCGGATGGAATCCCCCAGCGCGTTCACCAGCACATCGATGCGCCCGAAGGCTGCCAGGGTCTCATCCACCGCGCGCTGGGCGGAGTCCGGCTGGGTGACATCGGCGATGACGGGAATGACCCGCCGTCCGGACGCGGCGGCGATCTCGGCGGCCAGGGGCGTGACATAGCGGGGCGTCAGCGCGTTCAGCGCGATATCCGCCCCCGCCTGCGCGAGGACCTGCGCAATCCCCTTGCCGATCCCCCGGCCCGCGCCGGTGATGAGCACGACTTTCCCGGTGACGTCATATTCTGGGGGCATCATGGCTGGGGTCCCTCCCATTCTGGTTGGGCGGACTATTGGGCGTGGCGGCGCGGGGGGCAAGGTGGGGGGAAACCCGGTGATCCCGCCTAGGTCGATGGGTCGTGGAAATGGGCATCAATGTCCCGATGGCCTTCGAGCACGTTCACAACCTCCAACGTCTCCCCGACATAGCGGAAGAAGATGATGTAGCGCTGGAAGGGAAAGCTGCGGATGTCGGCCAGCAATTCCGGCCTCGGCCGCCCCAGTGTGCCCGGCAGCGACGCCATCTTCCGGCACTGGCCAACCAGCCGGTCAACGAACCGACGAGCCGTGGCGCGGCTCCCGCTCTGATGGGTGATGTATTCAAGGATGGAGGCGAAGTCGCCGACCGCGGAGTCCAGGAGGACGAGCCGCCGCATTCAATATCCGGCCCGCGCAAGCTCCGCTTCCTTGGCGTCCAGCGCGCGGGTCAGATCGTCCTCGGTGTTCTGGCCACCGGCGGCGATCGAGGCGGCCAACGTCTCCCGCAGGGCCTGCAACCGGGTTTCGCGTTCCTCGACCAGGCGCAGCCCTTCCCGCACGACCTCGCTGGCCGAGGCGTACCGTCCGCCCTTGACCGCGCGTTCGACAAAGTCCTCCCAGCGCTCGCCTATGGACACGTTCATCGCACTGGCTCCCGTGCTGTCTGATCAGGCGGAGAATAACACAAAGTGCGCATGGTTTGCCATGCATGCCGCAGAGCCCGGCCCCGCACGAACGGCCTCCCCGCCGGCTGCCCTGATTGAAAATAGCCATCGAGATTAACCAACCGTTAGGGAGTGGCTGCCACCATGCGCCATCGAGGGTCCATTCTGCCCAT
>DIUL01000211.1 GCA_002422345.1 Acetobacteraceae bacterium UBA6159 | reverse complement strand
GTGAGCCGAGCTCGGTTGCCTCGGCTTCCGTCAGTACCAACCTCTCGAGGTGCCGTCCAGCCATCGCGCCCTCCCGCCATATCGGATGGCGGAAGCGTGCACGATGCCTTGGAATCGGCCGCAATGCGGATCGCGAATCGCTGCTATGACGAACTTCGGATTCGGGACACTAGAGCGCGTTCTCCGTTTCCGGTCAGGCTGAACGCGCTCTAGCCGTCTGCCTCCATGGAGTACCCCGCGTAGTGCAGGGGTTTTGCCATCTGCACCACGCCGCCGAAGTAGTTGTCGTCGAACGGGTCCTCGTTATAGCCGGCGGCGGCGTAGAAGCCTGCCGCCTCGGGCGTCGCATAGACCACGGCCTTGCGGCAGCCGATCGCGCGGGCGAAGGCCTCGGCCTCCCGCAGCACCGCCCGTCCGTGGCCGCGCCCTTGCTCGGTCGGGTCGATGGCCACCAGGCGGAACGCCGCGTCTTCCCCGTTCAGATTGTCGATCAGGATCGTGCCCACCGGCCGTTCTTCGCACCACAGCAGCAGCGGATGGTTGGCGGGACCGAGTTCCTCGTTGTCGTCGAACTCCCCCTCCTCGAACATCACGGCGCGCCGGATCGCATGGTACGCGTCCCATTCCGCCTGTGAGCAGGGGCGGCCCAGCCGATATCCGAGCGCGGTCTCTCCCATGACGACCCTTTGCTTTCTTCCTCCAGCCATAGAGCATTTCTTCCCGAACGGGAATGGCGACGGCGGGATCAGGCGGACGAACGGCTCCGGCGGCGGCGGCGAACGAAGATCACGACAGCGACCACGCCCAGGATGAAGACGGCCAGGATCGCCAGGTCGGACGCCGGGTTGCGCCACCAATAGCCGCGGGAGGCCTGGTCCAGCATCGGCTGCCTCGGCGTGCCGCCAGCGACCGTCACCGCGACCCGGCTGCCCGCGGTCAGGTTCGCGACCGAGGCCGCGTCGACCGTGTCGATTCCCTCCAGCGGGCCGGCATGTCCGGGCAACGTATAGCGCAGCCGCACGTAGGCGACCGGCACCGCGAAATCGGCGCCCCGTCGGATCAGCAGAGACCGGCCATAGGTGTCGATCTGGATGGACACCACCTCGGCCATGACCGGCCGGCGGGCCCCGTCGCCGCCGAACCGGGGCAGCGACAGCATGGGCAGCAGTGGAGCATCCACCGGCCAGGCCCATTCGAGGAGGCCCAGCGGGCGCAGCAGTACCAGGGTCACCGGGCGGCCGATGACAGCGGCGTCGTGGGATGCCTCATCCAGCCGCACCTCGGTCTGGCGCAGGATTTCGGTCCCCGGCGCGTCCTTGCAGAGCCTGTCGGCGGCCGTCTCGGCTTCCCCGATCGCGATCTTGATGGCGGTGTCGATCGGGGCGCCGGCGCCAAGCCCCGGGCTGCCCGCGGCGCGGTAGCAGACGATCGCCCCATAGCGGTGCTGCACCGCATAATGGCTGGTGCGGGACCCGCTGGACCGCACGGATTCCAGCCGCAGCGACTCCTGCGTCGCCACCACGATGCCCGGGACCTTGATGCCCCAGACCTCGGCCGCCGCGCGCGGCCCCTCGGCGACAACCGCCAACAACCCGAGGATCAGCCCCGGCAGCGCCACCCACCACAGGCGGCGGGCCAGCAGAAGGCCGAGACCGACCAGCATGACGACAAAGGCGGAGACGACGAGGACGGTGGCGGTCATGGCGATCCGATGGCTGCTCCCCTACGGGAGCATGCTCACGGGCGATCGACAACCTCCAGCCGAACGGGCTGGCGGCGCGGGACCACCACGATCGCGCGCTGGCGGAACCGGCGCGCGAGCACCAGGCACCAGCGCGGATCGGCCCTGACGGCGACATGCGCCTCCCACCATCGGCGCAGCCCACCATCAGCGTCCCGCACCGCCCGCCGCCACAGATGCGCGCGCAGCCGAACCTGCATGCGGCGGTTCCAGCCCTCCGGCATCTGGCGGGAGCGCGGGTTCCAGGCGGTCAGGAGCACGATCGGCCCACGCCCGTCCAACCGGGGCGCGCGCTGGCCGATCCGGACCGGAATGCCGTCCACCGTGTAGCGGGTCGCGCGATACGCCCGCAGCAGAGCCGCAGTCATCGCTCCTGGTCGGTGCCGCTGAACTCCACGTCTCGATGCACATGGACGGACATGAGGATGCCGAACCCGATCATCACCGTGATGACCGCCGATCCGCCATGCGACACCAGCGGCAGGGGCACGCCACCCACTGGGATCGCGCCCATCACCATCGCGATGTTCACGAACACGTAAAGAAAGAAGTTGATTGAAATCCCCAGCGCGACCAGCCGCCCAAACGGATGCGAACACCGCAGCGCGATCAGCATGCCCCCCAGGATGATCAAGCTCAGCAGCCCCAGCACGAACAACGATCCGACAAACCCGAACTCCTCCCCGATGATCGAGAAGATGAAGTCGGTCTGCTTCTCCGGCAGGAAGTCCAGATGACCCTGGGTGCCGCCGAGCAGCCCCTTGCCCCACATGCCGCCCGAGCCCAGCGCGATCTTCGACTGGATGATGTTGTAGCCGGCGCCCAGCGGATCATTCTCCGGGTGCAGGAACGTGTCGATCCGGGCGCGCTGGTAGTCCCGCAAATGGTCATAGGCGATCGTCGCGGCAAACGGGATCGGCAGCGCGACCAGCAGGAACTTCCACCACCGCACGCCCGCGGCGAAAAACACCGACCCGCCCACCAGCATCGTGATGACCGCGGTGCCCAAATTCGGCTGCTTCAAGATCAGCCCCGCCGGGATCAGCACGGCAATGATCGGCGGGATCAGGAACAACGGGTTGCCGATCCGCTCCCAACTCGCGCGATGAAACCAATGCGCCAGGGCCAGCACGAGGGCGATCTTCATCAACTCCGACGGCTGCAACTGAAAGCCGCCCAGGTCGATCCAACGCTGCGCGCCCTTGCCGACATGACCGACCTGCGTGACCATGACCAACAACCCGACACAGCCCAGCCAGGCCGCCCAGGCCATCTTGGCGATGAAGCGGATGTCGATCAAAGCAATGCCCAGCATCAACACCAGGCCGAAACCAAACCGAATGGCATGGCGCGCCGCATAAGGCTCCTGATGCCCCCCAGCCGCGCTGTACAATGCCGTATACCCCACCCCCGCCAAGGCACAGAGCAACAACACATAAAGCCAGTTGATCTGCAGGATCTTCCCCGTCAGATCAAACGAAGCCTCCCGCCAAAGCCGCCGCTGCATCATGGTGTCCTCGGGGGAAGAGTGTTGGGGCTCCGCCCCAAACCCCGCGAGGGGCGTTGCCCCCTCGACCCCCACCAAGGGCACAGCCCTTGGAACCGCTCATTGGTGGGAATGACAGGAGGGGCCAACCCGGACCGGGACAGGTCACGGTTGGCCCCTCCTGTCATTCCCACCAACCAATGGTTTCCAAAGGCCTGAGGCCTTTGGTGGGGTCCAGGGGCAAAGCCCCTGGTGGGGTCTGGGGTGAAACCCCTGCACTTCCCCCCCAGGTCACCGTATGACATCGCGCGGTCCTGTTGGGGGGGGATCGGCTTGGGCGACGCGGGCTGGGGGCTCGGTTCGGTTGGCGGGGTCCCGTTGCAGGGTGGCCAGCATGATGTCGCGTGCGATCGGGGCTGCCATGGCCGCCCCCGCGTTGCCGTGTTCCACCACCACCGACAGGGCGTAGCGGGGCTGGTCGTGTGGCGCGTAGGCCACGAACAGGGCGTGCGGGCGGAACTCCCACGGGAGTTTCTCGCTGTCGAACTTTCCGCTTTCCCGCATTTCGCGTGACACGCGCCGCACCTGGGAGGAACCGGTTTTCCCCGCCATCTGCCAGGTCCGATCGGGCAGGCGGGCGAGCGGCGCGGTGCCGCCGGGATCGTTCACGACCTGCCACATCGCCTCCCGGATCGCTTGCAGGGAGCGGTCGGCGACGCCGAGGGACGGCCAATCCTCGGTCCGGGCGCCGGGCTGGATCGCGTTGCCCAGCTTGCGGGTCAGGTGCGGCTGCACGGCGCGTCCGCTGGCCAGGCGGGCGGCGAAGGTCGCGAGTTGCAGGGGCGTGACCTGGACATAGCCCTGGCCGATGCCGCTGACGATCGTGTCGCCGATATTCCAGATGCGGCCCTGCTTGGTCCGCCAGGACCGGGTCGGCACCATGCCGGCGCGCTGGCCTGGCAGATCCATGTCCAGCAGCACGCCCATCCCCAGCCGGTGCGACATCGCGGCGATGCGGTCCATGCCGGTGCGGCGGGCGATCTCGTAGAACCAGACATCGCAGCTCATGCGCAGCGCGCCGCGCAGGTCGACCATCCCGTGACCGTGCTTCTTCCAGCAATGGAACCGCGTGTCGCCCAGGTCGTAGTGGCCCGGGCATTCCACCCGATCGAAGGGGCTGGCGGTCTTGGCCTCCAGTGCAGCAAGGGCGACAGCCATCTTGAAGGTGGAGCCGGGGGCATACAGCCCCGAGGTCGCCTTGTTGATCAGCGGCGTGCGCCGGTCGCGCGTCCATTCCCGCCACTGGGTCTGGGAGACGCCGGAGTTGAACACGCTCGGGTCGAAGGACGGGTTGGTCGCCATCGCCAGGACTTCGCCATTGCGGCAGTCCATGACCACGGCCGAGGCGCTTTCGTCGCCCAGGCGCTTCAGCGCGATCTGCTGCAACTCGGCATCGATGGTCAGGGTGATGTCCTCGCCCTGCACGCCTTCGCGGCGGTCGAGTTCCTGGATCACGCGGCCCAGCGCGTTCACCTCCAACTGGACCGATCCGGCCCGCCCGCGCAGGACGGGTTCGTGGAACCGTTCCATCCCCGCCCGCCCGACCCGCAGGCCAGGCAGCGCGAGCATCGGGTCCTCGGCCACGTCGGCCTCGTTCGGGGGGGCGACGTAGCCGACGATATGCGACAGGCGGTCGCCGAAGGGATAGATGCGCGTGGTGCCGACATCGACGACGATGCCCGGCAGTTCGGGCGCGTGGACGCCGATGCGGGCCATGTCTTCCCACGACAGGAACTCCCGCACCATCACCGGGATATAGCGGCGGCGGCGGGAGGTTTCGCGCTCGATCCGGGCGCGTTCGTATTCGCTGAGGGGGACGATGCGGGAGAAGTTCTCCAGCGTCTGCGGTACGTTGTTGGTGTATTCCGCGACCAGCAGCGCGCGCCAGTTGATGCGGCTGCCGGCGATGACGGTGCCGTGCCGGTCCAGGATGCGGCCGCGGGGGGCGGCGATCATGCGGGCGCTGATGCGGTTGTCATCGGCGAGGGTGGCGTAGCGTTCCCCCTCCTGCACCTGCACCTGGTAGAGCCGCACGCCCAGCCCGCCCAGGATCGCCGCCTGACCCCCCATCATCAGCAGGGCTCGCCTGGTGAAGACGCTGGTGCGCTTGGTGTCCCGTTTCATGCGCGGGCCGGATCGGCGAGGGAGCGGTGGGCGAAGGCGAGGGGGATCGCCATCACCGGATACAGCGCGAAGGTGACGATGGCCTGGAACAGCGCCGGCACCGGCGACAGCAGGCGCAGGTTCAGCAGCGCGGCCAGCAGCCAGATCAGCACCGCGCCGCCGATGGCGATCGGCAGGAAGCTGACCCAGACCATGGTGAAGCCCTGCTCGACCAGGAAGCGCCGCCAGCGCAGCGCGATGCCATGGGCGATCAGCAGTGTCAGGACTCCGGCGCCCAGCGGCAGGTAGCCGCGCAGGTCCAGCAGCAACCCGATCAGGAAGACGATCGGCGGCGGCATGGAGGTCGGGCGGAAGACGGACCAGAACCACACCCCGATCAGCGCCACCGCGGGCAGCAGGGCCGCCTGGTTCGGCATCCCGAAGGGCAGCTCGGTCGCCAGCATGACCAGCACGGTCACGCAGGTCGGCAGCGCCAGACGCGCCGCGATGTCAAGGCGGCGACCGAGGGTGAGGCGCGGGCGGATGCCCGGCGTCTGGTCCATCAAGGCCATCAGTGGCGTCCTGGCGTGCGGCGTTCGACCGGCTCGGGGGGGGGTAGGATACCCAGGCCGTAATCAAAGATGCGGACGACTTCCAGGCGTTGCAACTGGGCCTCGGGTTCGACTTCCGGCACGCCGTTGGCGCTGTAGCGAAGCGTGCCGATCGGCAGGTTGGCGGGGAAGGCGTTGGCCTCGGCGCTGGTGACGATCCGCTCCCCCTCGGTCGGCGTGACGCCTTCGGGCCAGTACAGCAGGCGCGGCCGAGCGCCGTTGGTGCCGGTGAGGATGGCGCGGGCACGGGAGTTTTCGAGGATGACCGGGATGCGGCTGTTGATGTCGGTGATCAGCAGGACGCGGGCGGTGCGGGCGCCGATCTCGGTCACGCGGCCGACCAGGCCCCGCTCATCCAGCGCGATGGCGCCCTTGCGGATGGCATGGTTGGGGCCGAGTGACAGCAGGACGGCGCGGGCATACAGGCCCCCGGCGTCGGCGATGACGCGGGTGGTCACGAAGGCGGCCTGCGGATCGGGAACCCAGCGCAGATTGGCCTTCAGCCGCTGGTTCTCGGCATCCAAAGCGAGGGCGACGGACTGCCAGCGGCGGAGGCGTTCATTCTCCTCCCGCAACCGGGTGTTTTCTTCCCGCAGGGTGATCAGGCGGGCGGCATCGTGGATCGTGTCGGCGACGGCGCTGATCGGCTCACCCAAAACGGCGTAGATGGGGGCGAGCGCGTCCGCCATTGCGGACCGCGCGCGATCGGCCAGCAGCGTGTCGGCCTTGCCCAGCAGCATCAGGCCGAACGACGCCACGACCAGGACCGGCAAGGTGAGCCGTGCGAGGGCCTGGCGGGCCTGGATGGAGGGGCGGAGCATCCCGATTATCTACCAGCAAACGGTGTCATGAGCATCGGGGAATGTCAGGGGGGCGCCACTTTCGTCCCCCCGGTCGGCCTCTCCCCCAGGCCCTCCACCGCTCGGCCGACCGTTTCCTCTCCGAAGCGGCCGATCAGGACACTGACCAGGAACAGGAGCTGCTGGGTGCCCGATACCGGCAGCGACGCGATCCGCTCCGCCTCGATGCCCAGTTGCTGCCGGAGCGCGGCGTCCTGCACGCGGTTGGCGAGGATGAGGCATGCATCGATGGCATGCGCCGGAGTCACGCGATCGCCCAGGACGCGGATCGCCTGCGCCAGGGCGGGGGATGGGATCAGGCTGCGCGGCGGGTCGTTCTCGGGCAGGGCACGCAGCGCGAGTTTCAGCAGCGGTTCGCCGAACCGTCCGATCAGTGCCGCGGACAGCAGCAGGATCTTCTGGCGGTCGGATACGGTCATCGCGCCGATGCGGCCGTGTTCGGCGTCGATCCCCGCATTGGTCTTTCCGTCGCCGGACTTGTTGGCGAGGAAGATACAGCCCTCGACCAACTGGCGACCGGATGCCTCGAAGGTCAGGTTGCGGAGCAGGCCCAGCGTTTCCAGGGACTGGACGATGGGCTGGGGGATCTCGGCGATGTCTTCCCGCAGCATGCCCACGGCCTGGGAGAGGACGTCTTCCCCCACCAGGTTCATCAATGCCAGGCCCAGGTTGTTGGTTTTGAAGACGTCGTCCATGTCGGCCGAGTCGAGCTTGGCGACGATGGTGCCGAAGGTGTCCTGCTCCTGGATGCTGACATTCTGCATCAGGCCGAAGCACAGGGTTGGCAGGGCCTGCTTGGCTTTCTGGAAGTCGATATCGGTCATGATCCGCTGGACGGCGGCGGCGCGCGGCTGGGCGCGGGCGCGGTCAACGGCGCGGTCGGTCGCGGTCATGAGGATTTGCAGGAAGGCGGCCGGCCCGATGCTGACATCGGCGTTGCCGACCCGGACGGTGAACAGGGATGACCGGAAGATCGCCATCGTGCCAGTGGCGGCGAGGATGGACTGCATGATCAGGTTGCTGACCGGGCCGGTGGCGAGGTCCTTGAACCAGCCCATCTGCAGCATCAAGGCCAGGGCCGCGGCCGAACCGCCCGCGTTCAGCAGGCAATAGAGGATGCCCGGCCACGTGGTCGCGGCATTCATCGGGGCGTCCTTGTAGCGGGACACGATTTCCGACAGGCCGACGACGCCGCCGGCGAGGAAGGTCGCGAGGTAGAACCAGGACAAGGACACGTCGGACGGGTTCATGACCGGCTCAGGTGATCTGGAAGACCTTCATGGCGTCGCGGGCAAAATCGCTCAGTTCCAGGGTTGCCCCTGGCCCTTCGCCATGCATCCGGACCATGCCCATCTGCACGAGGCGCGCGACGACCGGTTCGAAGTCGGCGGGCCCCATGGCCAGGTCCGCCTGGAGGCGTCCGGCCGGTTGCGGGCCGGCATTCAGCAAGGCCAGCACGCGCTTGCCGGCCGCGTCCTCGGTCAGTTCCAGGGTCGTGCCGGGTCCCTGGCCACTCAGGCGGACCATACCGGCGCGTTCCAGGCGGCGGATGACGGTTTCAAACGCGCTGTCGGGCAGTTCGACGTTCAGCCGCACCCGTTCGGCCGATTGCGGGCCGTGGCGCAGTTCGACCAGCACGCGTTCCCCGGCGGCCTCGACATCAATGCTCTCCGGCGCTTTGGACTTGGTGCCCCGGCGCGCGTTCACCGAGTCCAGGAAGCTGCCGATATTGCTGGTATTGCCGGAACCACCAAACACGCTCATGCGACCCTCATGCGCCGGAACCCCCGGCTATGCGACCATCATGGTAGCACAGGCCAGGCCGGATCGCGATGCTGGTCAATACATGCTGGTCAGGACGTTCCCGAGCTTCTTCCGCTCCTCCAGCGCCCGTCCGGTGCCCAAGGCCACGCATTGCAGCGCGTTCTCGGCCACCACGACCGACAGGCCGGTGGCGTCGCGCAGCACCTGATCCAGGCGATACAGCAGCGCGCCCCCGCCGGTCAGCACGATCCCGCGGTCGACGATGTCGGCGGCGAGTTCGGGGGGCGTGTTCTCCAGCGCGACCTTCACGGCCTCGACGATCTGGGACACGGGTTCGGCCAGGCTGGTTGCGATTTCGCGCTGGCTGACAACGACCTCGCGGGGGACGCCGTTCATCAGCTCGCGGCCGCGGACCTCGCGCAGGGGGCCGTCTTCGCCATCGTCGGGCGGGCAGGCGGCGCCGATATCCATCTTGATGCGTTCGGCCGAGGACTCGCCGATCAGCAGGTTATGATGGCGGCGGATGTAGGAAATGATCGCCTCATCCATCTTGTCGCCGCCGACGCGAACGCTGCGGGCATAGACGATGCCGCCCAGGGAGATGACCGCGACCTCGGTCGTGCCGCCGCCGATATCGACGACCATGGAGCCGGAGGGTTCGGTGACCGGCAGGCCGGCGCCGATCGCGGCGGCCATCGGTTCCTCGATCAACTGCACCTTCCGGGCGCCGGCGCTCTCGGCGCTTTCCTGGATGGCGCGCCGCTCGACGGCGGTGGAGCCGGAGGGGACGCAGATGATGATGAGGGGGGAGGCGAAGCCGCGGCGGTTATGCACCTTGCGGATGAAATGCTTGATCATTTCCTCCGCCACCTCGAAATCCGCGATGACGCCGTCGCGCAGCGGGCGGGAGGCCGTGATGTACCCCGGTGTGCGGCCAAGCATCTGCTTGGCTTCCTCGCCGACGGCGACGACCTGTTTCTTGCCGCGTACGTCGGCGATGGCGACGACGCTGGGTTCGGCCAGTACGATGCCGCGACCCTTGACATAGACCAGCGTGTTGGCCGTGCCGAGGTCGATGGCCATGTCGGCTGACATGAAGCCAAGCAGCCGGGAGAACATTTGGAACAAACCTTGCCACTCTGTCGGAGGAAGGGGCTGGGCTTAACCCCGCCCGTGTCCGGCCACAAGGGGAGGGGTGGCTGGCCTGGGCTGAAATCCGTGCCCTTGAAATCCGACCCGCGCGTTGGGGTGGCGGGGGCGGGTTTTCCCGTACCGGTCCTTGCGCGGCGCTGGGCGCGGTGGTGAGGTTTCGGGGCCATTGAACCCCGGGAGTTTTCCACGATGACCGACCTTCCCCGCAGTGACCAGGAACTCGCCTTGGTGGCGACCGCGCGCCGGGTGCTGCCCGGGGGCGGCTTCGGCAACCTGAATTCCGAGATCATCATCGCCGAGGGCAAGGGCGGCCGGGTCCGCGATGTGTCGGGCAATGAATATGTCGATTTCCTGCTGGGGTCCGGCCCGATGTTCATCGGCCACGCGCATCCCAAGGTCGTGGAGGCGGTGCAGGGCCTGATCGCGCGCGGGACCACCTTTTTCGCGAACAACGAGCACGGCATCCGGCTGGCCGCGGCGATCGTGGACGCGGTGCCCTGCGCCGAGAAGGTGCGTTTCACGTCATCCGGCACCGAGGCGGACAGCTACGCGATGCGGGTGGCGCGGGCCTGGCGGAAGCGGGACAAGATCCTGAAGTTCGAGGGCGGCTACCACGGCATGGGCGAATACAGCCTGCAAAGCCTGGCGCCGAAGCGGCCGGGCAACTTCCCGCAGGCCTCCGCCGATTCGCCCGGCATCCCGAGCTCGGTTTCGGCCGACATGCTGATCGCGCCGTTCAATGATGTGGAGGCAACGGCGGCGCTGATCCGCCAGCACGCCGATGAGATCGCCGGGGTGATCGTGGAGCCGTTCCAGCGCCTGATCCCGCCGAAGCCGGGGTTCCTCCAGGCCTTGCGCGAGATGACGGAGAAGGCCGGCATCCCCTTGATATTCGACGAAATCGTGACCGGTTTCCGCTTCTCCTACGGCGGCGCCCAGGAACTTTACGGGGTCACGCCCGACCTGTGCACGCTGGGGAAGATCGTGGCCGGGGGCTACCCGCTGGCCGCCATCGCGGGGCGGGCGGACATCATGCGCTACTTCGACCGCGGGGAGGTTGGGGACGACGTCCTGCCGCAGGTGGGGACGCTGTCGGGCAATCCGATCGCCTCGGCCGCCGGGCTGGCGACGCTGGAGGTCCTGCGGGAACCCGGCGTCTATGACCGCGCCTTCGCCACCGGGCGGCGCTTGATCGAAGCGTTCACGGGCATGATCCAGGCGGCCGGACTGCCGGCGCGGATCGTGGGGATGCCGGTGCTGTTCGACCTGATGTTCCTGGAGGGGGAGGTTTCCAACTACCGTGACACGCTGCGCCAGGACATGGACGCGCTGCGGTGGTTCAACGCGACGCTGCGCCAGAACGGGGTGCTGAAGGGCGATTCGAAGTTCTATGTCTCGATCGCGCATGACGAGGCGGATATCGCGTTGACGTTGAAGGCGTTCCAGGCGGCGGTGGATGCCGAGGTGGCGTTCCGGCGGGGGTAGGGGCCCCAGGATGACGTAAATCAATGCGGGTGATGTCCCTGCGGTCCAGGTCAAGCCATTGGTCAGGATCGATGCGGTGGCGTTAGGCAGGCGGACTTCGCCTGCCTATCCCACCCCAGCAGGAGAGCACGCGTGGCATTCAGGAAAACAACAAAAATCGCCCTTGTCCTCGCGTTGTCGGTCAGCGTCAGTGGCCTTGCGCTCGCGGCCGGTGGCGGGGCCGTCTTGAGTGACCCAGGCGCGATGGAGGGAAAGCATTTCCATCCAAAGGGGAAATTGCCGTCCAAGTTCACGATCGAGTTACAGAACGGCCTGCGGAAGTCGCTTCCGTTCGAGGACAAGCGTGATTTCGAGGAAGCCAAGCGTGGGTTCCTGGCCGCGCCGCCTTACAAGCAAATCATGGCTGAAGGTGGCAATGTCGCCTGGGACATGGGCAGCTACGACTACCTGCTCCAGGGCAAGGATTTCGACAGCGTCCACCCCTCGCTGCAACGCCAGGCGATCCTGAACATGGCCTATGGCCTGTATGAGGTGCTGCCCGGGAAGATCTACCAGGTGCGCGGCTTCGACCTCGCCAATCTGACCATCATCCGCGGTGAAACCGGCTGGATTCTGTTCGATGTCCTGACCGCCAAGGAGACCGCCAAGGCCGCCCTCGCCCTCGTCAACGAGAAGCTCGGCTTTCGCCCCGTGGTCGCTGTCGTCTACTCCCATTCCCACACCGATCATTACGGCGGCGTGCGGGGCGTGGTGGAGGAGGCCGACGTCGTCAGCGGCAAGGTGCCCGTCATTGCCCCGGTCGGCTTCATGGAGCACGCAATCTCAGAGAACGTCTACGCCGGTAACGCGATGAACCGGCGCGCGTTCTTCCAGTACGGAATGCTGCTGCCCCGCAGCCCGTTCGGGCATGTCGACCAGTCGATCGGCAAGAACACGGCGGCTGGCAACACGGGGTTGATCCAGCCGACCCGCTATATCACCAAGGATTTCGAGGACCTGACGGTCGACGGCGTGCGGATGGTGTTCCAGAACACCCCGGGCACCGAGGCGCCGTCCGAGATGAACACTTATTTCCCCGACATGAAGGCATTCTGGGCGGCGGAGAACATCACCGGCACGGTGCACAACATCTATACGTTGCGGGGCGCGCTCGTGCGCGATGCACTGGCGTGGTCGAAACACATCAACGCGGCCCTTTACCAGTTCGGGCAGGAGGCGGAGGTGATGTTCGCCTCCCATAGCTGGCCGCGCTGGGGCAATGATCGTGTGCAGGAAGTGATGCGCACGCAGCGGGATGTTTATGCCAACCTGAACAACAGCGTGCTGCATCTGGCGAACCAGGGCGTCACGATCAACCAGGTCCATAACCAGTACCGGCTGCCCGACAGCCTCAAGAACCAGTGGGCCGCGCACAGCTATCACGGCTCCGAGGAGCACAACAGCCGAGCGGTGATCAATCGGTATTTGGGGTATTGGGACGGGAATCCGGCGACGCTTGTTCCGCTGTCGCCGGCGGACTCCGCGCCGCTGTATGTCGAGATGATGGGTGGTTCGGCGAAGATCATCGCCAAGGGCAAGGAATTGGCGGGTCGGGGCAAGTACCGCGAAGCCATGGAGATTTTGAACAAGCTGGTCCAGGCCGAACCGCGAAACCAGCCGGCCAAGGACCTGCTGGCCGATGTGTTCGAACAGATCGGCTACCAGAAGGAGAGCCCGAGCGTACGGAACAGCTTCCTGGCCGCCGCGTATGAATTGCGGTCTGGGATTCCGGGCGGCGTGCCACCCAAGACGGCCGGTCCGGATACGATTCGCGGGATGTCGACGGGTCTTTGGCTGGATTTCCTCGGCGTCCGCCTAGACCCCCGGAAGGCGGTCGGGATGAAGTTCGTGATCAATCTGCTCACGCCGGACAATGGTGAGACGTTCGTCGTCGAGATGAGCAATTCGACGCTGACGAACATCAAGGGCCAACAGGCGAATGCAGCGGACCTTACCGTGACGGTCAATCGCGCGGACCTCGAACTGGTCATGGGCGGAACCACTACGTTCGATGCCTTGCTGTCAGCCGGCAAGGCGACGTTTCAGGGGGACCGCAAGCCCTACGACCAGCTACGGGCATCGATGGTACAGTTCTCTCCTGATTTTGAGATGATGCCGGGCACCAAGCCGGCGAAGCCGGCGACGAGTGGCGCGGCGGGTTCCGTGAAGGATCCGTTTGCTGTGGAGGAAGTGGCGAACGGCATTCCGTAAGCCGGCACCGACGAACCATACGCTCTGCCGTGTGACACACGGCAATCGCTTGAAATCCGTGCCTTCCTATTGACCTGGCCCTTGCGCGGTCACGGAGCGATCTGATTCGGCCTTTCCTGGATCAATCCAGGAGGGTCTTATGCCATCACCGTGCGATCGTTCATTGTTGGGGCACTTCGCGGCGTTGAAGGACCCCCGGCAGGTGTGGAAAGTGGTCTACCCGCTGCCCGAGTTGATGCTGCTGACGCTGAGCGCGACCATTGCCGGCGCCGAGGACTGCGTTGAAATCCGTCGCTGGGGCGTGCTGCATCTGGCGTTTCTGCGTCGGTTTCTGCCCTTCGCCAAGGGGGTTCCCAGCCATGACACGCTGAACGACATCCTGAACGCGCTTGATGCGACGATGTTTGCGTCTTGCTTCACCGACTGGGTGTCCGCGTTGACTGATAGCGATCCTGATATCATCGCGATAGATGGCAAGACCTCGCGTCGCAGCCACGACCAGGGACAGGATCCCCTGCACCTGGTCTCGGCCTGGATCAGTATGCGCACCGCGCACGGGCCACAGAACATGGCGATCATTCCCCGTGTCGCCTTGAACAGGCCACAGTACGCCGGAGATCGCGACAGCTTGAAGAGCGAAGGAAATCCGCCTCTTGGGATACCGATTATCTGGACGATATCCTGAGAGGAAAAGGAAATGGCGCTTTCGAGCGATTCCGCTGCGGTTGTCCCCCTCGCTTTAAATGACGCGGGTACCAGTACCGCTCGCGCCCTCACACCGCCAGCGCCTGCCCGCCCAGGACCTCCCCCCCGTCAGCCGGTCGCACCACATACCCCGCCAGCCGCCCCGCGGTGATATCCAGCTGCCGCATGCCACCCGGCCCGATCGGCAGTATCGCATCGCCATCGGTCCAGCGCACCGGCAGACCGCCATGCCGTTCCAGCCCCCACCAGCCAGCAGTCAGGTCCGGATGGTCCAACGGCAGGTCCAACAACGCCGGACCATCGGCGATCCGGATCCGGCGAACCGAAAGGCCAAGCGGGCGACCGTCTTCGTGCCAGGGCTGGATGTCGGAGGGGCGGGAGGCGCGCGACAGCAGGCGCACCGTCTCGCAACCCGCCGGCACGACGAAGCTGTAGCGATCGCTATCGACCGAGACCGGCGACAGGATGCGGCCCCTGGCCTCGATCCGAACCTGCGCATCCCTCGTCACCACCGGCGCCGCAGCGCGCCGCCCCAGCCCCGCCGCTCGGCATGCCAGCCTGTCCCAGACCAGCTTCACCGCGTCTGCCGTGTCGTCGAACGGCAGGCAGGACCCCGCCCGCCGGCCGTCCTGCCCGCTGAAGTCCGGATGCAGGACCACCGGCAGGCCGGCATTCTCGAACATCCCGCGATTGCCGGTGTCGAGATAGCTTTCCACCGCCGTCCCCTCGGCCAGCAGCACGTCATGCGCGTCCAGTTCGATATGGTAATAAGTGACGGAGGCGCACGTGATCTCCCGCCGGATGGTCCCGTGATTGACCAGCAGCCGAACCGGAATGAGCCGCCCGTCCAGGGCCAGCGCGTGGTCGGGGGAGAGGCGCAGCGCGCGGGCCGGGACCCCATTCGCGATGGCGTCCGCCTCGATCCGGATCGGCCACGCTCGGCCGGGATTGGGGTGGCGCGCCAGGGCGAAATGGCGGTGACCGATCCACCGGATGGGGCGCGTGCCGCCGTCCGCCAGCCTCACCCGATCGCCCACGCGAAGGGCCTCGACCGCGGCATCGCCGGACTCGGTCGAGATCCGGGTGCCGGCCGCGAAGCAGGCAACGCTGATGTCCTCGTCGATCAGAACCGTCGCCTGTCCGTTGGCGTAGCTGTTGTAGCCGCCCGACGGGCCGGTCTTGGTCCAATTCTCGACATCGAACACGGCGCGGTCGCCCGCGTTCCCGTCCACCTTCAGCGTGTTGGAGGTCGTGGAGAGGTTCAGCACCTCCAGCCGCGACAGGACCAGCGTGTTGTCGCCGGTGCCGGTCAGGTCGATGACCTCGATGTCCCGGAGCCTTGTGTTCGGGATCGCGGATAGATCAACCGTGATACCTGCGCCATCCAGCGCCAGCGTATCTGTCCCGGCCCCGCCATCGACGCGCTGGAAGGACAGGTCGGAGACCTTGATCCGGTCGTTGCCGGCCCCGCCGAGCAGCACGTCCGCGCCGCCGCGGCCGTCCAGGATGTCGTCGCCGAGATTGGCCACGATGCTGTCAATGCCGGCCGAACCCGTCAGCGTCTCGGACGCGGTCGAGCCGAACTGGTCGACCGTGAGCATCACGTCTCGGCCAAAGACCACATAGCTGTCGCCGGCGGCGGTTCTTGCATTGCCCGACCCGTCGGCGTTCGGCGCCCCGATGATGACGTCGGCGAACCCGTCGCCGTCAACATCGCCCGCTGACGCGACGGACCGGCCGGAGCTATCGAATGCGTCCTGCCCATGGATGACGAAGCCGCCGGTGCCCGCTGCGACATCCGATAGAGCCACGGTGGCACCGAAGCCGCCAGATTTGCCGAAGACCACATAGCTGTTGCCCGCGGCTGGCTTCAGACCGCCCGGCGGCTGGGCATTCGTCGCACCGATGATGATGTCGTCGAACCCGTCGCCGTTGAAATCACCGGCCGAGGCGACGGACCGACCTGAGAGGTTGCCTGTGGCCTCTCCATAGATCACGAAGCCGTCGGTGCCGGTACCGGCGACGATGTCGCTCAGGTCGATACCGGTGCCAAAGCCGGCTGCCTTGCCAAACACGACATAGCTGTTGCCGGCATAGGGCTGAGTGTTTCCAGCCCCGCCCCCGCCTAGGGCCGAGACGATGACGTCGGCGAACCCGTCGCCGTTGAAATCACCGGCCGAGGAGACGGAATAGCCGGTGTAGGAATAGGGCCATTCACTACTGTCCGGTTGACGG
>DIUL01000217.1 GCA_002422345.1 Acetobacteraceae bacterium UBA6159 | reverse complement strand
CCATGAACTGGGACAGCTGGCTGGAGCCGAAGAACTCCCGCACCGCCGCCGCCGCCGGCTTCGCGTTGATCAGATCGTGCGGCATCACGGTGTCGATGTCGACCGAGCCCATGCGCTCCCGGATCGCGCGCTCCATGCGGAGCAGGCCGATGCGGTACTGGTTCTCCATCAACTCCCCGACCGAGCGCACGCGCCGGTTGCCCAGGTTGTCGATATCGTCGATCTGGCCGCGCCCGTCCTTCAGGTCGCACAGCGTCTTGACCGTGCGCAGCAGGTCGTCCTTGCGAAGGATACGCATGGAATCAGGCACTTCGCTGCTGGGAATGCCCAGCCGCATGTTCATCTTCACCCGCCCGACCGCGGACAGGTCATAGCGGTCACCGTCGAAGAACAGGCCGCGGAACAGGGCCTCGGCCGTGTCCGGCGTCGGCGGCTCACCGGGGCGCATCACGCGGTAGATGTCGATCAGCGCGTCGTCGCGGTTGCTGTTCTTGTCGACCGCCAGCGTGTTGCGAATCCAGGGGCCGTTCGCCTGGTCGATCGCGAGCGTCGGCAGGGTGGTGATGCCCGCGTCCTCGATCGTGGTCAGACGGGCCTCGGTCAGCTCTTCCCCGGCCTCGCCGAAGATCTCACCGGTGTCCAGATTCACCAGGTCGACCGCGATGAACCGGCCCAGCAGGTCGGCCCGACCGATCAGCACTTCCTTGGTGGTCTCGGCGATCTTGCGGGCCTGGCGCGGCGTCAGCTTGGCGTCGGCGTCGGCGACGATCTCACCGGTGGAGGCGTCGATCAGCGGCTCCAGCAGCTTCACGCCGCGGAAGGCTTCCGGGTCGAACGGACGGGCCCAGCCTTTGGGGCCCTTCTCGAACACGACCTGATTGTAGAAGTAGGAGAGGATTTCCTCCTGGTCCATGCCGCGGACTTCGCCCGGCTCGACCGTCTCACCCTTGGCTTCGCGCGCGGCGCGGAGCTGCATGGTGGCGGCGCCTTCCAGGCCGTACAGCAGCGTGGTGACCGGCAGCTTCCGCTTGCGGTCGATGCGGACGTAGACGAGGTCCTTGGAATCAAACTCGAAATCGAGCCACGAGCCGCGATAGGGGATCACCCGCGCGGCGAACAGGTACTTGCCGCTGCTGTGGGTCTTGCCCTTGTCGTGATCGAAGAACACACCGGGGGACCGGTGCATCTGGCTGACGATCACACGCTCGGTGCCGTTGATGATGAAGGTGCCGTTGTCCGTCATCAGGGGCATGTCGCCCATGTAGACGGGCTGCTCCTTGATGTCGCGGATCGAGCGCGCGCCCGTATCCTCATCGAGGTCCCACACGATCAGGCGGAGGATGACCTTCAGCGGCGCGGCATAGGTCATGCCCCGCTGGATGCATTCCTCGACGTCGTACTTGGGCTCCTCGAGCTCGTAGTAGACGAACTCCAGACGGCCGCGGCCCGCGAAATCATCGATCGGGAAGACCGACTTGAACACTTCCTGGAGACCGGTATGCGTCCGGTTGTCCGGATGGACGTTCATCTGCAGGAAGGCTTCGTAGCTCGACCGCTGCACGTCGATCAGATTTGGCATGGGCGCCACTTCTGGGATGCGCCCGAAGCTCTTGCGAATACGCTTGCGCCCGGTAAACGACCTTGTGATCGCGTTCATCGCCCATCCTGCCTAGCTGTCTCGTGCCTGCCGTACCGCGCCCAACCGGCTGTTGCCAACCATGGGGCGCCACCCGCCGAAAACGGGAACGCGGGCGGGAATCGGCTGATTCCCGCCCGCCTTCCGATCGAATGCCTGGGTGGTCCGGCGGGTCCACCCAGGCAGTGCGTCTTTTGCCTCGTACGCGTTACTTGACCTCCACGGTCGCGCCCGCATCTTCGAGCATCTTCTTGATCTTCGCCACTTCGTCCTTGCTGGCCGCTTCCTTGACCGGCTTCGGCGCGCCCTCGACCAGGTCCTTGGCTTCCTTCAGCCCGAGGCCCGTGATCGTGCGGACTTCCTTGATGACGTTGATCTTCTTGTCGCCCGCGCTGGCGAGAATGACGGTGAATTCCGTCTGTTCCTCAACCGGGGCGGCAGCGGCGGCGGCGGCCGGCGCGGCGGCAACGGCCACCGGAGCGGCGGCGGAGACGCCCCACTTCTCTTCCAGCATCTTGGACAGCTCAGCCGCTTCGAGAACGGTGAGGGCGGACAGCTGGTCCACCAGATTTTGCAGATCGGCCATGTCGTAGTTCCTTAATCTAGCCTTTGATTGGTTCCATGCAAGCCGGCATGTCGCGCCAGCCTGTTTTTCGTGGTGCGGGCCGCCTCAGGCGGCCTCGGCCAACGCCTCGTCCTTCTTGGCGTAAGCCCCGAAGACCCGGGCGAGTTGTCCGGCCGGCGCCTGCAGCACACCAGCGATCCGGGTAGCAGGGGTCGAAATCATCCCCACCAGCCCCGCACGCAGTGCGTCCAGGCTCGGCAATTCGGCCAGTGCCTTGATCCCATCCGCATCAAGCGTCTGAGGTCCAAGCGCGCCGCCGATCAGCACGAACTTCTCGTTGGTCTTGGCGAACTCGACAGCCACCTTTGCCACCGCCACCGGATCGGTCGCCCACGCAAGCGCGGTCGGTCCAGTCAGCATCGGCGCAATGCCGTCGAATCGGGTCCCTGCCAAAGCGAGGGTGGTCAGCCGGTTCTTCGCGACTTTGAAGGTCGCCCCCGCAGCTCTCATCTTGCGCCGCAAATCCGTCGCTTCGGCAACCGTCAGGCCCGCATTGCGGGTCACGACGATCATCGAGGTGGCGGCCAGCGCTTGATTGAGCTCGGCGACGAACTCCCGCTTCTCCGTACGGTCCACGCATCGTCTCCGTGTTGGTTCGCCGCGATCGAAACCGCGCCGAACCGGGTTTCCCAAGGACCGTCCAACCCAAGGGTCGAGCGGCCCGGTTCGCCTGTCCTGGCAACCCGCCATTCACATGGCTGGCCCCCACAAGCCGGAACCACCAAGGCGATCAGAGGTTTCCCCCATCATTCCCCGGCATCCCCGTCTCCCGCTCGCGGACTGGTGTCCATTAGGATCGGGCCACACCCGAAGGTATTGCGAGATCACGCGCGGTCTCGGACAGGTTCGGACGCGCCGAAACGCGTCCTGCCCACTGCCCCGTCAAGCTGACGGGGCAGCGAATCTCATACGGCCGTGCCCAGCGTCGCGACGTCGACCCGGATGCCCGGGCCCATCGTCGAACTGATGGAGACCTTCTTCATATAGGTGCCCTTGGCGCCGGTCGGCTTGGCGCGCTGGATTGCGTCGGCCAGGGACCGCGCGTTCTCGACCAGGGCATTGGCATCGAAGCTCACCTTGCCGATGCCGGCGTGGATGATGCCGGCCTTCTCGGCGCGGAACTCCACTTGGCCCGACTTAGCGGCGATGACCGCGCCCTTCACGTCCATGGTCACAGTGCCCAGGCGCGGGTTCGGCATCAGGCCGCGCGGCCCGAGGATCTTACCCAGCCGCCCGACGATGCCCATCATGTCCGGCGTCGCGATGCAGCGGTCGAAATCGATCTCACCCGCCTGGATCTTCTCCATCAGGTCCTCGGCGCCGACAACCTCGGCCCCGGCCGCCAACGCTTCCTCGGCCTTCGGGCCACGGGCGAACACGCCCACGCGCACCGACTTGCCCGTGCCGTTCGGCAGGCTGGTCAGGCCACGGACCATCTGGTCGGCGTGGCGCGGATCAATGCCGAGGTTCAGCGAAATCTCGATCGTTTCGTCGAACTTGGCCTTGGAGACCGACTTGATCAGCGCGATCGCTTCCTCAAGCGGATAGGACTTCGCTGGGTCAACGGAAGCCTGGGCCGCCGCGAGACGCTTGTTCTTCGCCATGATCAGCCCTCCACCACGGTCAGGCCCATGGAACGCGCCGAACCCACCAACATGCGCACCGCGCCGTCGATATCGTTCGCGTTCATGTCCTTCATCTTGATCTCGGCAATCTCACGCAGCTGGGTCATGGTGACCCGGCCAACCGCGGCGCCCTTGCCAACCGTCGGGCTGCCCTTGTCGATCTTGGCGGCCTTCTTGAGGAAGTAGGTGTTCGGCGGCGTCTTCGTCACGAACGTGAAGCTGCGGTCACCATAGGCGGTGATCACGACGGGAGTCGGGGTCCCGGGCTCCATGTTTTGCGTGAAGGCGTTGAATTCCTTCACGAAGGCCATGATGTTCAGGCCGCGCTGACCCAGCGCCGGACCGACGGGCGGCGAAGGGTTCGCCTTGCCGGCCGGAATTTGCAGCTTGATGTAGCCAACAATCTTCTTCGCCATAATCCCCTGGTCCTTGGTTAGCCTAGGGACCGCGGTACGAACGACGGCCGGCCCCGATAGGGGACAGCCCTCTCCCGCGTTCCGATGGAGCGGGGGCGTTTACCGGTTGGGCTTGTCCATGTCCAGTGGAATCTCGGGGATGCGCCCATCGTCGGGTGGGGCGATGCCATCCATCCGTCCGATCAGGTTCCAGGCGAAGGCATCAAGCTCCCGCCGCAGGACGGCGCGCTGGCGCGCCTGCTCCTCCTCATCGGGCGGAAGATTGGCCAGCCAGGAGTGGACAAGCGCCATCAGACCGCCTGGCGCGGCGCTGCCGGTTCGTTCCTGTTCCGCGGGGATGATCGACATCGGGACGGTCACCTTGGGCCTGACTTGTGCAGAATGCGCCAGACCTTGCGGCCCAGCTATGATCGCGGTCACACCAGCCTGCCCCTGCCGGTTCCCATCATGTGTGCGCATCCTAAGGATGCCTGGTGTCCACGAGCCCCGGCGGTATCCCCCGATACCAGCCGCCGATAGGGTCCGGGACCGCCCGCACAATGGGTGACTGCGATCCGTGTCGGGACATTACACGGCGGCGAGGCGAAGGCCGGTTTCAATTTGTTTCATCACGTAAGACGAGATGAACGGCGCCTTATTCCCAGGCACCTTGCCGGCGCGTGATTTCCCGTCAGACTTCCCCGCCATCGCCCGAGGGACCCCGCCCGTGTCCTATGCCCATGTCATCGCCGGATCGCGCTACGTCTTCCCAGACCTCCGCACACTGCTGGCGCGCGCCACGCCGTTCCGCTCGGGCGACGCCCTGGCCGGGATCGCGGCCGAGACCGCCGCCGAACGCGTCGCCGCCCAGATGGCGCTGGCCGACCTGCCGCTGCGCGATATCCTGAACCAGCCCGTCGTGCCTTATGAGGACGACGAGGTCACGCGCCTGATCCTCGACACCCACGATCCCGCCGCCTTCGCGCCGATCGCCTCGATGACCGTGGGGGCCTTCCGCGATTTCCTGCTCGCCGCCGACAGCGACACGCTGACCCGCCTTCGCCCCGGCCTGACGCCCGAGGTCGTGGCGGCGGTCAGCAAGATCATGAAGCTCCAGGACCTGATCGCGGTGGCGGCGCGCTGCCGGGTGGTCACGCGCTTCCGCAACACGATCGGCCTGCCAGGCCGGCTGGCGGTGCGGCTGCAACCCAACCATCCGACCGACGATCCGCGCGGAGTCGCGGCCTCCACCCTCGATGGCCTGCTGCTGGGCGCGGGCGACGCGGTCATCGGCGTCAATCCGGCGACCGACAGCGTCGAGGCGACCGTCACCCTGCTGGAGATGCTGGACGCCGTCCGCGACCGCTACGCCATCCCCACGCAGACCTGCGTGCTCTCGCATGTCACCACGACCCTGCGCGCGATCGAGCGCGGCGCGCCCGTCGACCTCGTGTTCCAGTCGATCGGCGGGACCGAGGCGGCCAATCGCGGCTTCGGCGTCTCCCTGTCCCTGCTGGCGGAAGCCCGGGACGCCGCTTTGTCCCTGCACCGCGGCACGATCGGGGACAACGTCATGTATTTCGAGACCGGGCAGGGCAGCGCCCTGTCATCCGACACCCACCATGGCGTCGACCAGCAGACCATCGAGGCCCGGGCTTATGCCGTCGCCCGCGCCTTCCACCCTCTGCTGGTGAATACGGTCGTCGGCTTCATCGGCCCCGAGTACCTTTATGATGGCAAGCAGATCACCCGCGCGGGGCTGGAGGATCATTTCTGCGGCAAGCTCCTCGGCCTGCCGATGGGGGTCGATGTCTGCTACACGAACCATGCCGAAGCCGACCAGGACGACATGGACGGCCTGCTGACCCTGCTGGGCGTCGCCGGCGTCACCTATGTGATGGGCGTGCCGGGGGCGGATGACGTCATGCTCTCCTACCAGAGCACCTCATTCCATGACGCCCTCTACCTCCGCGCGGCCCTCGGCCTGAAACCGGCACCGGAGTTCGAGGCCTGGCTGGAGTCTGTTGGCCGGCCCGGCGGGATCGGGCCGGACCGCATCCCGGCGGCGATGGCGCCGGGACTGATCGGCATCGCATGATCGGCCTGAGCGTCCACGTCACAGGCCGTGAATCATGCGATCAAACAAAGCGCTAGCTTGTCCGGAGCAGACCCAGCAGCAGTTCGGTCACCCGCGCCGGCTGCTCCTGCTGCACCCAATGGCCGGCGCCGTCCAGCAGATGGCAGCCCACCACGCGGGTGCAGGCGGCTTCCTGCATCCGCTCGAACGCGCCAGGCCGCTGATACACGCCCCAGTCCGCTGATCCGGCCACGAACAGGAACGGCTGGTCGATCGTCCGGCCGGAGAACAGTTGCAGATACGCGAGGTCGGCTTCCTCGGTGCGGACGCGATACCATTGCAGCCCGCCCTGGAAGCCGGTGCGCTCGTATTCACCGCTGTAGACACGCAGCTCCGCCTCGGTCAGCCAGCCGCAGGCCGCGATCTGTTCGGCCGAGGGCATCTCATGCGCCACCGTCGCCGCCATGTCCTCGTGCAGGTCCATGATGTAGTAGGTCGGCATCTTCGCCAGTTCACCCGCCGTCCAGCCAGCCAGGCGGAACGGTTTGTTGGCGGCCCAGTCGGCGCTTTTGTGGTGGTAATAGGCGCGCAGGAAGTCATGCACCCCCTGCCGGCACCGCCACATGTCCGTGTTGGCCGGCCGGGTCGAGTAGTATTGGTGATAATGCTTCCGAGGCCGCTCCAACGCCGCCATCGCCGCATGGACCCCGTCCGGAGCGGCCCGAACAGGCACGCGGTCGGTATCAAAGGGCAAGGCGGGCGGGCCGGCGAACGGCGCGCTCATGATCGAGACCCGCTGGAACACATCCGGCCGGATCACCCCGCACCAGGCGGCGACTGAGGCACCGAAGTCATGCCCCACCACCGCGGCCGTGGTCCGATAGCCGAGGGCAAAGACCAGCCCCAGGACATCCCGTACCAGATTTGGAATGCCGAAGGATCGCAGGTCGCCGTCATAGTCCGGGTCCCAACCGGTCGTGCGTCCATACCCCCGCTGGTCCGGCGCGATGACGTGATACCCCGCCGCGGCCAGCGGCCCGATCACCTTGCGCCACGACCACGCGATCTCCGGGAAGCCATGCAGCAGCACGACCAGCGGGCGGCCGGGGGTTTCAAACCCGGCCTCCAGCATATGCACCCGCAGCCCGTTGATGTTCTCAACGAAGCGGGACCGCACGCCCGCGGGCAGGACCGAGGCGGGGAACGCGTCGATCACGGTGCCGCCTTGGCGCCGCGCACCAGCCGGCCCGGCAACGCCCCGGTCGCCTGCCCATCCCGAGAGACGATCACCCCCGAAACGATCGTCGCATCATACCCCGTCGCCGTCTGGATCAGCCGCTTCCCCCCGCTCGGCAGGTCATAGACCACCCGAGGCACCGACACCCGCAGCCCGTCATAGTCGATCACGTTCAGATCGGCCTTGTAGCCGGGGGCAATCACGCCGCGATCCCGCAGCCCGATCGCGAAGGCGCTGTCCCGCGTCACCCGCTTCACCGCCCAGGGCAGCGACACCTTCGGCCCGCGAGTCCGGTCGCGCGTCCAATGGGTCAGCATCGTGCTGATTGCGCTGGCATCGCACAGGATGCCGACATGCGCGCCGCCGTCGCCCAGGCCGACGATCGTTGCATCATGCGTCAGCATGTCGTGGACGCTGCCCAGGTCCCCATAGGTGTAGTTCGACAGCGGCCGGTACATCAGCGTGTGCCCACCATCGGCGAGCAGCAGGTCATAGGCCAGGTCCTCGGGGTCGCGGCCCTGGCGCTGGGCGATCGCGGCGACACTG
This sequence comes from Acetobacteraceae bacterium UBA6159, assembly GCA_002422345.1. GTDB lineage: Bacteria > Pseudomonadota > Alphaproteobacteria > Acetobacterales > Acetobacteraceae > Rhodopila. The sequence continues at coordinate 8,072 of DIUL01000217.1, read as the reverse complement.
TCCTCGGGCGCGGGTTCGTAGTTCGGCGGATCGGACATCGGGAAGATGCGATCCCAGCGCGACACGCGGCGGGCCAGCGAGGCGTCGTCGCAGGTCTCGGCCCGGATGCGGGCGCGCAGGGCGGGGTCGCGCAGCGCGGCGATGCGCGCCTCGAACGGCTGGTTCATCAGCGCGTCGTAGGACGGGCGGCCGCTGAACGGGCTTTGGGAGACCTCGAAGCCCAGGATGATCCCGGTCGGCCGCGTCAGCACCTGGCCGAGCATGGGCACGCCGGCGTGGTTGGCCTCGGCGATCCAGCCGGTGATCTTGCGCCATTCCTCGGGCTTGGCGTCGCGCTGCAGGATGGTGATCGCCATCGGCCGTTCGGCCGCGGCCGTCAGGCGGCGCAGCATCGCGAACTCGCTTTCCGCGTCATCGAAGTCGGAGATGACCTGCAGCCAGCCCGCATCGATCTCGTGCAGCGCGCGGGCGATGGTTGTGAGTTCGGCTTCCTCGGCTTCCAGGGTCGGGATCAGTTCGCCGGCCTTGGTCTTGTGGTTGATGGTGCGGGATGTGGAAAAGCCGAGCGCACCGGCCTTGATGCCGTCGGCGGCGATGCGGGCCATGGCGGCGGCATCGGCGGCGGTCGCGGGTTCACGGTCCAGGCCGCGCTTGCCCATCACATAGACGCGGACGGCGGCGTGCGGGACCTGTGTGGCAACATCCAGGTCGAAGGGGCGGGCTTCCAGGGCGTTCAGGTAGTCGGGGAAGCTGTGCCAGTTCCAGGGCAGGCCTTCGGTCAGCACGACTTCGGGGATGTCTTCCACACCCTCCATCAGCTTGACGAGCATGTCCCGTTCCTCGGGCCGGCAGGGCGCGAAGCCGACGCCGCAATTGCCGATCAGCGTCGTGGTGACGCCGTTCCAGGATGACGGGGTGATCTGGCTGCTCCAGGTGACCTGGGCGTCGTAGTGGGAATGGGGGTCGATGAAGCCGGGGGTCACGATGCGGCCCTTGGCGTCGATTTCCTCCCGCCCGCGGGCCGAGACTTTCCCGACGGCGGTGATCTTGCCGTCCTGGATGGCGATGTCGGCTTGGAATGGCTCCGCGCCCGTGCCGTCGATGACGGTGCCGTTGCGGATGACGAGATCGGTCATGGAACTGCTCCCTCTTTGGGAGTCATCCTGACGGAAGCGGTTTGGCGCAACAAGGGCGACGGTATCACGGCCGAGCGGCGGACCGCTCGGCCGGATGGATCAGGCCGCGGCCTTGAGTCCCTTGACGATCATGTCGATGCCCTGCGCGTGCCAGCGCTGCACCGCCTTGTGATCGGCCCCCAGCGCCGCGCCCAGCCGCCGCCAGGGAAACAGATGCCGGTCGGTGATCGGGTGGACCAGCGACCGGGCGCCGACGACGCGGCGCAGGACATAGCGTTCCTGCGGGATCAGGCTGAGCCAGGACATTGCCTCATCCATCCGGGTGATCTTCTCCGAGCTTGGCGCGGGCGGGCGGATGCGGTCGCTGCTCCAGCCATAGCTGTCGAGCGCCGTGCGCACGATATCGATCGAGGACGTACGCATGCGCGTGGTCCACCCTGATCCGGGCAAGGCGAGTACGGTCGCACCGGCTTCCTCCAGCCGGTAGACGACGAAATCGGCGTCGATCTCGTACTGGAAACGGCCCGAGGGCGTGCGTTTCGAGAGAGTATCGGTCATCGGCGGCTCCTGTGTCAGCGGGGGCGGATCTGCTTGAACGGGACGCCGGCCAGAACGGTGTCCTGGGTGATGGCGGCCCAGGTGACAGGGCTTCCGGCGGGCAGCGGATCGCGGTTCGGATCGGGGGGCGCGGGCACGAAGTCGGGCGGCGGGGGCTTGGCGCCGACGCGGCGGCCGCGCTCGATCACGGTCCAGCGGGTCAGGCCCATGGCGGCGCCGATTTCGTCCCAGGTGCGTCCTTCGGCGCGCAGGCGTCGGATCTGCATGTCCTGTGCTTCGGTCCAGGTGATCTTTCTCGGCATGACGGGGCTCCGCGGCGTTTGAACAAATCAGGAACGGACGCGGTGTTAGTGGATGTGACGTGATTGGTCAATAAAAATAACATTCGATGGTAGAGGTTCTGACGGCCAGGGCTGGCCAGGGGACCAGAAAAATGTGGCGCTGCTAACAGATGGCAGTTATACTAACATTCATGAGCGATCCCACTTCCATCGGCCTCCGCATCAAGGAGGCTCGTCAGGCCAAGGGCTGGACCCAGGACCAGTTGGCCCATGCCGTCGATGTCTCCCGCAGCGCCGTCGCGCAGTGGGAGACAGGGCGGGCCGGCCAGGTCACCGGGAACCTGACCCGGATCGCGGCGACGCTGGATGTCGGGGTGGAGTTCCTGATGCATGGCGGCGACAAGCGCGCGCCAACCGTCGCCAGCCAGGGGGATGAACTGGCGATGCTGCGGCTTTACCGGGAATGCAGCCCCGAGGACCGGCAGCTTCTGCTCCGCATGGCGCGCCGGTTGGCGGCCATGGCGGTGGCGGCGTGATTTTTTCGGATGGTGCTACCCCATGTCCGGTGAGGAATCGGGGGGTTGGGGGGGATCACCGACCGCTGATCAGCACGGAGGAGAAGGGAGGGCGTCACGGAGGGAAGCGGAGGGTATCTGGATTCCGGCCCTTGCGACCAACCCCTTTTTCCTCCCCGGCCTTCGTGACTCCTCCCTCCTTCTCCGTGCTTCCCATGCACCAGGGAAATCCAGCCCGCGGCCCCTCCCGGACCCACGAACATTTTCCGCACGGTCCAACCCCATGTCCGGTGAGGATTCCGCCCCAGTCCTCACCGGTTCGGCCCTCCGGGCCAGTCTTCAACCGCGGCTGAAAATCTCCTTCAGCCACTCACAGGAGTCATCCAAAGCCGCACTCGCCTTGTCCACGATCCCGGGGAAGAAGAAGAACCCGTGGTTCATCCCGTCCCACCGGCGCATCTTCGTTTCCACCCCGGCCCGGGTCAGGGCGTCGGCGTAGTATTCGGCCTCATCCCGCAGAGGATCGTATTCGGCGCTGATGACATAGGCCGGGGGCAGCCGGCTCAGGTCATTGGCCTTGATCGGGCTGGCATGCGGGTGGGCGGCCTGGGACGGGTCGGCCAGATAGTGGTTCCAGAACCACTCCATGCCTTTGCGGGTCAGGCCATAGCCCTCGGCGTTCTCGGTCATAGAGGGCGTGCCGGGGTCGTAATAATCCGTGACCGGGTAGATCAGAAGCTGGCCGGCCAGCTTCGGCCCGCCCTCATCCCGGATGCGCAGGGCGGTCACCGCCGCGAGGTTGCCGCCGGCGCTGTCCCCGGCCACGACCACGCGGGACGGATCGGCGTTCAGAGCGCCGGCATTGTCCACCGCCCAGCGCGTCGCCGCGAGGGAGTCGTCCGGGGCGGCGGGGAACTTGTGCTCGGGTGCCAGGCGGTAGTCGACCGAGACGACGACGCAGCCGGCCCCGGCGCACAGGTTCCGGCACATCGGGTCATGCGTGTCCAGGCTGCACACGACGAAGCCGCTGCCATGGAAGAACACGACCAGGGGGAAGGGGCCGGTGCCCTCGGGCGTGTAGATCCGCAACGGCAGGGACCCGCCAGGCCCCTGCATGTCGCGGTTCACGACGGAGGCGACCTCCGGAATCCGCAGCCCCGGAATGGCGCGGGCGGCCATCTGGGCCCGGGCCTCCTCCACCGACAGGGTGTGCAGCGGCGGAAGGGCGGCGCGCAGATTCAGCAGAAGCTGGATCTGGGGATCGACCGGCATGGTCAGGCGACCTCGAACAGGCCGGCCGCGCCCATGCCGCCGCCGACACACATGGTCACGACGACCAGCTTGGCCCCGCGGCGCTTGCCCTCGATCAAGGCGTGGCCAACCATGCGCGCGCCGGACATGCCATAGGGGTGGCCGATCGAGATCGCCCCGCCGTTCACGTTCAGCCGGTCATGCGGGATGCCCAGGCGGTCGCGGCAATACAGGACCTGGCAGGCGAAGGCCTCGTTCAGTTCCCACAGGTCGATGTCCTCGATCTTCAGGCCGTGCTTGGCGAGCAGCTTGGGGACGGCGAAGACGGGGCCAATGCCCATCTCGTCCGGCTCACACCCCGCCACCGCCATGCCGCGGTAGATGCCGAGCGGCTGGAGGCCGCGGCGTTCGGCTTCGCGGGCTTCCATGAGAACGCTGGCCGAGGCCCCGTCGGAAAGCTGGGACGCGTTGCCGGCGGTGATGAAGCGCCCGGTCTTGACCGTGTGGCCATCGGCGAAGACGGGCTTGAGGCTGTTGAGGCCGGGCAGGTTGGTCTCGGGCCGGTTGCCCTCGTCCTTGCCCAGGGTGACGGTCCGGCGGGAGATTTCGCCGGTGGCCTTGTCAGCGACCAGCATTTCGGAGGTCATCGCCACGATTTCATCATCGAAGGCGCCGGCCTGCTGGGCCGCGGCGGTCCGCTGCTGGGAGCGCAGGGCGTATTCGTCCTGGGCGTCGCGGGAGACGTTGTAGCGGTCGGAGACGATCTCGGCCGTTTCCAGCATCGACATGTAGATGCCGGGGATGTCGTGATCCAGCACGGGGTCCCGCATCCGGATGATGTTCATGTCCGGGGTCTGGACGAGGGAGATGGACTCGACCCCGCCGCCGATCGCGACGGTCATGTCGTCGTGGATGATCTGCTTGGCGGCCGTGGCGATGGCCATCATGCCGGAGGCGCATTGCCGGTCCAGCGACATGCCGGCGACGGTGGCCGGAAGGCCCGCCCGCAGCGCGGCCTGTCGGGCGACGTTCGATCCCTGCGCGCCCTGCTGGAGGGCGGCGCCCATGATGACGTCATCGACCTCGGCCGGGTCGATGCCGGCCCGCTTCACCGCCTGGGCGATGGCATGTCCCGCCAACGCCTGAGGCTGCGTATCATTGAACGCCCCCCGATAGGCTCGGCCGATCGGCGTGCGGGCGGTGGAGACGATGACGGCGCTGCGCATGGGCGGTTTCTCCCGGGTCTTAGGTTGCCCTGTGAATGGCACAGGCGCGGCCCCCGCGTCATCCCCGATCGGCATTGACCGGGCGGATCGGGATGCACATGTTCGGCTGGAGACGCGCGGAGGCGCCCATGAGCCACGTCACATTCACGGAGCTGCGCCATCGGATGGCGCAGTACTTCGATCAGGTCACGGAAAGCCGCGAACCGCTGGTCGTCACGCGGCAGGGTGGGAAGGGCAATGTCGTGGTCCTGTCCGAGGCCGAATTTGCCGGCTGGCAGGAAACGGTCCACCTGCTCAGCAGCCCCGGGAACGCCGAACGGCTGGCGGAATCGGTGCGGCAGGCGCGGGCGGGCGCCGCGACCGAACGGACCCTGACCGAGCCGGGTGCTTGAGGGTCCATTTCACGGATCACGGCTGGGCCGACTATCTGCACTGGAGCCGTCTCGATCCAAAAACTCACGCTCGGGTCAATGAACTGATCGAGGATATCCGCCGATCTCCCTTCAAAGGGATCGGCAAGCCGGAGCCGCTGAAGGGTGACCTGACCGGCTTCTGGTCACGCCGCATTACGGGTGAACACCGTCTGGTCTACACGGTCGAGGGCAAGGGACCTGACGAACAACGAGTCATCATCGTCCTATGCCGCTATCATTACTGAACCGAGCGGTGAGGTGTCCCCCCACCGCTCCATGGCCTCAGCCGACGGCCAGCAGTTCCACGTCGAAGATCAGCGTCGCGTTGGGCGGGATCACCCCACCGGCGCCGCGCGCGCCGTACCCGAGTTCCGGCGGGATCGTCAGCACGCGCTGCCCGCCGACCTTCATGCCGGCCACGCCCTGGTCCCAGCCGGCGATCACTTGGCCCACGCCCAGCGTGAAGCGGAACGGGTCGCCCCGATCGCGGGAGCTGTCGAACTTCCGGCCCTTGTTCTCGGGCGCGGAGGCGTCGTGCAGCCACCCCGTGTAGTGGACGGTCACGTTGTTGCCGGCCTCGGCGAGGTCGCCCGTGCCAACCTTGATATCGGTCATTCGATGTTCCAGCCCTGGTTGATGATCCAGGTTCTAGCCGCCCGGCCCGAACCTGTTAAGTCACAAGCCAACAATGCCCCCTGTCCCAGGAGCCACCGCATGACCGACCTCACCGCCCGGATCACCACCCTCACCGCCGACCTGGTGCGCCTGGACAGCCGCAGCTTCCTTTCCAACCTGCCCGTCGCCGCCCGGATCGAGGCGGAACTGGCCGGGTTTGAGATCGAGCGGCTCGACTACACCGACCCCGCGGGCGTGGCGAAGCGGGTCCTGGTCGCGCATCGCGGTGGGCCGGGGGGCATCGCCTTCTCGGGCCACATGGATACCGTGCCGGACACCGGCTGGACCACCGACCCCTGGTCCGCCCGCGTGGACGAAGATGGCGTGATGCACGGCCTGGGCACCACCGACATGAAGGGGCCCGTCGCGGCCGCGATCCTGGCTGCCAAATCCCTGCCCGAGACCGTTCCCGTCACCCTGCTGATCACCACGGATGAGGAAACCACCAAGCAGGGCGCTCGCATCATGGCCCAGCGCTCCGAACTCGTGCGGCGCGTCAAACCCGTGGGGATCATCGTGGTGGAGCCCACCAGCATGGGTCCCGTCCGCGGCCATCGCAGCCATATCCAGTTCACCTGCGTGGCCACCGGCATCCAGGCCCACAGCAGCACCGGCAAGGGCCGCAACGCCAACTGGTCCCTGATCCCGTTCATGATGGACATGAAGACGATCTTTGAGCGGCTGCGGACCGACACATCCCTCCAGGACACGGACTACGAGCCGCCCTTCAGCGACTTCAACCCGATCATCGACAACCACGGCGCCGCGGTGAACGTCACCGTCCCCACGGCCACCGCGAAGATCAAGTTCCGCTACTCGGCCAAGGTTGATCCCGCGCCCATCCTGACCGCCGTCCGCGAAGCCGCCGCCCGCCACGATGTCGCGGTGACCGAGGCCCGGGAAGGCACCCCGCCCGAACTGCCGGCCGATCATCCGCTGGTCCAACTCTGCGTCGGCATCACCGGCGCCGGTCCGCGCACCGCGCCCTATGGCACCGACGCGTCCGAGCTTCAGGCCATCGCGCCCTGCGTGGTCCTCGGGCCAGGTGATATCGGGGTGGCGCACACGCCGATCGAGCATGTCCGGATCGCCGAACTCGTCGACGCTGTCCCGGTCTTGATGCGCCTGGCCGAACGCGCGGCTGGCGCGAACGACCTGTAGAGGGCGCTCAGGCCTCGTGCTGTTTCTGGCAGCTTCCCATCAGGCGGGGGTTCGCCTCCCGACCCAGATCCTCGTCCCGATGCGCCGAACACGCCTGATGGCTCTCGAAGCTCGGTCGCCGCGGGGTCTGGACCACGGCGCATTCGCTGGTATCGCCCGGGCGGGCGCAGAGGGAGGTATAATAGACCCAGACCGCATCCGGGCTGATGGTGATGGCGGTCTTGGGCTGGGCCTCGGCCAGTGCGAACCCGCCGCCGATCAGCAGGGCACAAAGGGGGATCGTCAGGCGGGGCCGAAGGCGGGACAGGATTGCCATGGTTGCTCTCCCCTTTTCCACCCCGGCCGGCGGGTCAGTGCCGTGTGGTGGAGGCCGAGACGGCCATCAGTGACAGGCTCGCGAGCCGCACGCGCAGGATGTGGACAATCTCCGACAGATGCGCCCGTTCGGCCAGGATCTGAATGTCGTCAAACCGAAGCTGGTCGAGCCGGATGGCGCCATTCACCGCATGGATCATGAAGGTGGGGCCGATCATGTCGTCAGCGCCCTCGGGCATCACGAGAAGGCTGCGGTCGTGGGTATCGGTGCCGCACAGTTCGACCGACCAGTCGGGCGCGACATCGACGACGGCGGCGCTCAGCAGGGCCAACTCCCGCTCACCCAGCAGACGGACCGCGCGCGAGGCTTCGGTCGGCGTCGAGGTGAGTGCGGGTGTGCGGTCCGACATCAAGTTCTCCTGGCCACGGGCCATGACGGCCTCCAGAGCGTGTCCAGCATACATAGGCCCCGGCGGAGTGTTTTTCCAAGTCAGGAATACAAAAATTTACATTGCCCTACCACTACTGTCCGGTTGACGGC
>DIUL01000218.1 GCA_002422345.1 Acetobacteraceae bacterium UBA6159 | reverse complement strand
GTAGGGTTGCACGGTTACACGACGCACCTGGGCGCATACTCCCAGGCTGCCACCGTGGCCCGCTGCTCCCCCCATCCCACAGGAAACGCCTTCTTCAGTACCGGGAGCGTTAACTCCGGCGACTGCCTTCCATCAAGGATTGCCTCGACGATCTGAGGTGCCAGCAGCGTCAGCCGCAACACCCGCGACACGTAGGATTTGTTGATCTTCTCACGCACCGCGATCTCGCCCACGGTGGAGACCACCCCGCTTTCCAACATCCGCCGCCACCGGAACGCCCGGGCCAGCGCCTTGACCAGCGTGCTGTCGATCCGGGCGGCGCCACCGATAGCGGGTGCTTCCGTCCCGTCCGGCGCGATCACCACCTTCCGTCCCCCACGCCGGCGGACCGTCAGCGGGATATGCACCGTCAGCATCGGCGCGGTCGCGGTCATGCGGCCTCCTGGCGGTCACGGGCACCGAGGTCGTGCACGAGGCTCGCCAGCCCCTCCAGCCGCAGCCGGACCGTCGCCCCGCCGGCGCCGATCTCGACCCGGTCCACCAGCAGGTGGATGATACGCGCCTGCTCCACCGGGAACAGTTCGTCCCAGAGCGGGTCCAGTTGGTCCAGCGCCTCCCTGACCGCGTGCTCCGTGAGGTCCGGGGAAGCGGCGCGCGCAGCCTGCCAGGTGCCGACGATCACCTCCGGCTGGCGCACCAACGCCCTCACCTGCGTTACCACCGCCGCCTCGATCTCGCCTGCCGGCACCCGGGCGACCTCCGGCCCATCCGCCGCGCTCCCCTTCAGCACCGACTGGCTGACGTAATACTTATAGATCTGCCCACGCTTACCCCGCGCATGGGTGGGCGACATCGCCCGGCCGTCGGAGCCGAAGATCAGTCCCCGCAGCAGCGCTGGTGTCTGGCTCACCGTCTGGTTGCGCCGCACCCGCGGGCTGACCTGCAACACCGCGTGCGCCGCCTCCCACTGCGCCGGGCTGACGATCGCATCGTGCTCGCCAGGATAGGCGGTCCCCTTATGCACAGCCTCTCCGAGGTACACCCGGTTGTTCAGCACCCGATAGATGTCGGTCTTGGTGAACGGCTTGCCCCGCTTGGTGGTCGCCCCGGCCTCCCGCAACCGCCGCAACACAACCGTGCCGGAGCGGGTCTCGACAAAGCCCGTGAACACCGCGCGCACCAGGTCCGACTCGGCGTCGTTCACCACCAGCTTGCGGTCCCGCACGTCGTAGCCGAGCGGCACGAACCCGCCCATCCAAATCCCGCGCTTGCGCGAGGCGGCGACCTTGTCGCGGATGCGTTCACCGATCACGTCCCGCTCGAACTGGGCGAAGCTGAGCAGGATGTTCAGCGTCAGCCGCCCCATCGACGTCGTGGTGTTGAAGGCCTGTGTGATGCTAACGAAGGTCGCATTGTTGCGATCGAACACTTCCACCAGCTTCGCGAAGTCCATCAAAGCCCGCGACAACCGATCGATCTTGTAGACGACGATCACGTCGACCAGGCCTTCCTCGACGTCGGCCAGCAGGCGTTTCAGCGCGGGCCTTTCCAGTGTCCCGCCGGAGACGCCGCCGTCGTCGTAGCGATCCCGAACCAGAACCCAGCCCTCGGCCCGCTGGCTGGCGATGTAGGCCTCGCACGCCTCGCGCTGGGCGTCGAGGGAGTTGAACTCCATGTCGAGACCTTCCTCGCTCGACTTCCTGGTGTAGATCGCGCAGCGCCGTTTCTGCACCGAAGCCGGCATCCCGATGGTGGTTGGCTTGCGGGTCATGGCGCGCCCTGCCGGTGCTTCAGGCCGAAGAACACCAGCCCGTTCCAGCGGGTGCCGGTGATGGCGCGGGCGATGGCGGACAGCGAGCGGAACCCCCTGCCCTGGTATTCGTAGTCGTCGACCCGCACCGTCACGCGGTGCTCGACGCCCTGGTATTCCCGCACCAGGGTCGTGCCGGCGATTGGTTTCCGGTCCGCGCGAATACGGCGGATGGTGAGGTTGCCGCCGTCGAGTTGCTCGCCCAAGGCTTCGAGGCGGGCGATGGTCGCCGGCTTCAGGCCGCCCCAGGCCAGTTCCTGCACCCGGTAGGCCAGGCGGTTGCGGAGGAATTTCTGGTTGTATGGCGGTGGCTCCGTGCCGAACAGGTCGCGCCATTGCTGTCTGAGGTCGGGCGTGGCCATCGTGGTCAGTGCCGCCAATCGGCCCAGCACATCCGTCGGTGGGATCGAGGGGATCGGCGGCGTCGGCTGTGTGCCGGCCTTGGTCTTTCGGGTCATGGGCGTCTCCGTGAGGTCGGGTTCGCATGACGGCGCTGGGGGGCGGTATCGCGTAGCGAATTGTCTCCCGGGTCATCGGTTTGACCGGCGGCTTCCTCCGCCATGCGGCTGCGCAGCCGCAGCAGGCCACGAGCCAGGAGGGTGCAGAGTTCCTGCAGGTGGGGTGGGAGATGCCGATTCGGCTGGGAGAGCATGGTTACGATTTTGCATCGCCAGATCAAAAGGACAAATTAAAACAAATATCTGTAGAACTGGATCGAAAAAGAAAGCAGTATCAAGAGATCGTTTGTATGATTAGAGGATGTGGTTCCTGAGCATGGTCGTCATCGTCAAGGCAGTGATCAGCTCATCAGGAAGAGCGGTAGGTCGAGGACGCGGGGCTCACAGGCGATAGCGTGGAGGTTTTGATGTTCCAAGCAGGAATCTTGGTCTTCCTTTCATCACGCAACGGACAATATTTTGTCCACGTGCTTCAGAAGCAGGAAGGCGACACGCTCGTGTTGCAGAACAACTACTGTCTCCAGAAGCAACGGATCATGGGGCGAGGTACGCCCGAAGATGGCCTGATCGGAACTCCGTTCAGCCAAGCGGTTTGCAGGAAAATCGATCCGACCTTGGAGCGCGAACTGCGCGTCCATTTACCTCACGACCCGATTGGCGCCTCCCATTTATTCCGGATCACGGAGCCAACCCTTTCAGCGGCGCGGCGAGGTGAAGTAGTGCTCGGAGGCGTCTCGCAGGCGTCGCCCGCTGCCCGTTACACGCGGATTGAACCAACTGTGATCTCAGTCTTCGACTGGGACTTCGTGATCAGCGAGGCACGCCATCTCTTCAATTCCACGATCTACAATTCCGTGCGCGTGTTTCAGCCGGACGAGTGGAAGCGCGTGGTCGGCTTGCGGGGCTTGATTCACGAAACGCCGAAGCCGACGGTGCCTCGCGGACTGCCGCCCATTGAGGTGGTCATCGCGTCTTTCGAGGCCATGTTCGAGAAATGGCAATCCGGTTCCGGCCGCAGGCCCAAATACGAGGTGGCCAAGGCCGACTGCAGAGCAGCGACAGGTGCTTCGGAACGGCAACTGCGAACGGCGTGGTCTCAAGTCACAGAGAACTACCCTCGGAGGTCGATCCGTTAGCCCGCATTTCTCACACGA
>DIUL01000204.1 GCA_002422345.1 Acetobacteraceae bacterium UBA6159 | reverse complement strand
TAGCCCCCTCCCGTCATCCCACCAACTCACGGTTCCAAGGGCTCGGCCCTTGGTGGGGGTCGAGGGGGCAAAGCCCCCTCGTGGGGTCCGGGGCAAAGCCCCGCCCTTCCCCCTACAACGGAATAGCCAGCAGCGTGTCGAACCGGTCGCTGTCGCAGACGACCACGCGTTCGGCCAGGCGGGGGCCGTTCAGGGTGACGCGGTCCAGGTACAGGCCCGTGGCGAACAGGTCCATGTGGCCGTTCCGCATCGTGCGGACCACCAGGAACGGGGTTTCGGTTCGGATCAGGCCATCGGAGGTTTCGCCCAGCACCGGCATGCCGATGATGTGGCGGTAGCGTTGGCGTTCGTAGATGTTGGCGCTGCGCAGCGCGGTGACGCGATCGGTCAGCATGCCGCGTCCCTCGGCATGGATGACCCCGGCCGGGTAGCCGCGGGCGTGGTTGTCGGCGGTGGTGATGCGATAGAGGCAGTCTTCCGTGAAGAAGCCGGGCCAGTCCTCCAGCCGATCGGCGTCGATTGCGGCGCCGTAGGCCGCGTTCAGGCCCGATATCCGGAACAGGGCATCCGCGTCGATCATCGCCTACAGCCCCATGAAGCGGCGATAGGCTTTCCAGAAGCCGCGGACCGAGGCCTCGGTGGCGCGGGTTTCCTGGCTGTCGGCCTCCCGCCCGCCCATCTCGACGATCGAGTCCACGTCGTCGGCGGCGGCGATGCCGCGCTGGACGAAGCCGCCAACAGCGCCGTCTTCCAGGGACACATAGCCGGCGGGGCCCACCAGGTTGGCCTGTTTCAGCCGCATGGCGCGTAGGTCGGGGGGGTCGTCGGCGAAGCCGATATAGGTCCAGTGCAGGTCCATCGTATCGACGCCGGTCGGCAGTGCCTGGCGGATCGCGAGGCAGTTGTTGATCTGCTGCAGCACGAAGCCGGGGAAGACGGTCAGGATCTGCAACTGGATGTCGTCGCCGAATTCGTTGCGCGCGTTCATGAAGCTGGGATCGACCAGCTTGAAGGCGTCATCGGCCGCCCGCATCCCCTCATACGCCGTATCGTGTTGGGGGGGCGCGCCGCGGGTGGCGGAGGCATGGGCGATGCCGTTGTCGCTGACCAGCACGCCGCCGCCGGATGACAGCCGGGTAATGCGGAAGGTCGTGAAGAACAGATGCAGCAGGGAGGCGTGGTAGGTATCACGCACGTTCTCCATGTACAGCTTCCAGTTGTTCGGCATCGGCTGGGTGAAGCGGCCGAGGATTTCCACCGGCGCGCGCAGGACACGGCGGACGCGGGCGGTGATCTCGGGGCCGATATAATCCTCGATCGGCGGTGCGTCGTCGGACAGCGTGCCGAACACGAGGCCGCAGAGCGTGGTGGTGCGGACGGCGCGGGGGCGGTGATCCTCCATGCGGAAATCGTCGGGCATACCCCCCTGCCCGTTCACCCCGCGGCGGAAGGCGATGGAGGTGAGGTTGCCGCGCAGGTCATAGCGCCAGGCGTGGTAGACGCAGTGGAAGTCCTTGACCGTGCCACAATCGTCCAGACAGATCAGGGCGCCGCGATGGACGCAGCGGTTCTCGAAGGCGGCGATGGTGCCGTCCTCGGCGCGGACGACGATGATCGGCATGGTGCCGATGAAGTTGGTGCGGAAATCGCCCGTGTTGGGGATGTCGGCTTCCAGGCAGAGGTAGTTCCAGGCGTGGCCTTCGAAGATGTTGGCCTGTTCGGCGCGGGCGACGTCCGGGTCGCGGTAGACCCAGAAGGGGATGCGGGTGAGGCCGGGGGGCCAGTCGTGATCCGGGCGGGTGAGGCCGAGCGGGACTGTGCCGGGGGTGGGGAGGGGCTGGTCCATGGAGGTCCTCCGATGGGGGGGGACGAGCGTGGGAGGGGTGCGGGTGTTGGTCCCCGGCACAAGGCCGGGGATGACGTATTGTGTCGGCCGGGGTGACGCCTGACCGAGGGTGCCGCCTGACCGACGAGACGCCCGACCGGGGGTGAAGCACGACCGGGTTGACGCCCGACCGGAGAGACGCCTGACCGGGGGTGCAGCCGACCGATGGCGACGCCTGACCGGGGGGAGACGCCTGATCTGGTCCGACGGCCGACGCGCGACCGTGGTTCGGGCGGACATCCCGGGGCCACCTTGGCAGGGGCGCGCCGAAAACAGCGGGGCGGTCCCTGGCGGGGCCGCCCCGGCTGGTCACATCTTGAACGCCTGGCGGGCCAGCAGCTTCCACTGGTCCTTTTCCTCGCGCCAGACCATCAGCACACCGATCTTGATGTCGTTGGTCTTGCCGTTGCTTTCGGTCTGGCCCGTCAGCATGAAACGCGAAATCGCCTCATCGCCGACCACCTTGTTCGTGACATCACTGAAAGTGATCGTCTTCCACACCGATTTCCGGCTCGCGGCGGCGGCGATGACCTCGGCCTTGGTCTCGATCTTTCCGGCGGAGTGTCCGTAGCTCAAGGCATCCGAGCACAGCTTCTCGAACGCCGCTGTGTCCGAGTTGTGCATCGCGACCCGGAACGCCTCCACCGCGGCGGCGACGGAAGCTTCATCCTTTTTCTTGCTGTCCGCCATCGCGGCGGCGGGCAGTCCGAGCGCGACCGCCGAGAACAGGGTCGCGGCAGCCAAGGCGCGGCGATTGGTCCGCATTGTTTCCTCCATGATTCGTTTGCCGGTTGAACCGGGGATGGCGCGTTTGGCCTTATCCAGGGCGGATGCTGACACCCGCGCGCCCCCGGTTCAAGCGATCCGTGCGTCGCGGATCAGTCCAACGTGATCTTCGCCCGCTTGATGATGTCGCCGAAATAGACAAGCTGGCGTTCCTGGCGCGCCTTGAACTCGGCCAGCGTGTCGGCCTTGGGATAGACCACAAGGCTGTTCAACGCTATGAA
>DIUL01000078.1 GCA_002422345.1 Acetobacteraceae bacterium UBA6159 | reverse complement strand
ACGCCCCAGTGCTCCAGCACATAGACCGCTGCCGGTGCGTTCCGCACCAGAGATTCGATGGCATCCTGGTCGTCCAGCCAGTCCGACCCCTTGACGGTGTCGAACATATGCCAGCGCCAGTCGTCCTCGCCCATGTTGCCGAGCGCGGCGCCGATCCCACCTTGGGCGGCGACGGTGTGGCTGCGGGTGGGGAAGACCTTGGTGATGCAGGCGGTTTTCAGGCCGGCGGCGCCCATCCCGAAGGTGGCGCGCAGGCCCGACCCGCCGGCACCGACGACGACGACGTCATAGGTGTGGTCGACGATGTTGTAGGCGCGCGACGAAGGCAGCGTAATCGCGTTCATCCGTATATGTCCCTCGCGCTACAGGCCAAGCCTGAGAACGGAAATGATGCAGGCCAGCGCCAGCAGGACGCATGCGGCCTTCATGGCCAGCATGGCGAACAGCCGGGTGCCGTCCTCGTGCACATAGTCCTCAATCACGGTCTGCAAACCCAGTTGCAGGTGGTGAAATGTCGCAATGATCAGCGCGAGCATCAGGACCATGGTGATGGGCGATCCCATCCAGGCCATCATGTCGGCCTGGGATGCGCCCAGATGCCCGAGCACCGCGAAGATGAACCAGACCGTCAGCGGCACCAGGGCCACGGCGGTCAGGCGTTGCACCCACCAGTGATGGGACCCTGCATGCGCCGCCCCGAGACCGCGCGCGCGCCCGAGGGGGGAGCGCAGCATGTCGACATGCGGGGCCTTGTTTGAATCAGACATCAGACCCTCACCAGACCGCGAGGCCGACGACCCAGATCAACACCGTCGTCACAACGGTGGCGATCACGACCGCCCAGGCCGAATTGTTGTAGGCAGGCGACTCGAAGCCGTGCCCCAGGTCCCAGATCAGATGGCGGATGCCACTGAAGAAGTGGAACATCAGGGCACCGGTCCAGCCGAACAGGCACAGCAGGCCCAGCGGCGAGGCAATGAACCATTGCGCCGTGTCGAAGGCCGCCGGCGATGTCGCGGCGGCGACAAGCCACCAGGTCATCAGAAGCGTGCCGACGCCCAGGGCGACGCCCGAGGCTCGGTGCAGGATCGACAGGGCCATGCTGATGGGCCAGCGATAGACCTGGATATGCGGGGACAGAGGGCGGCGGACCAGCTTGCCGTCCGTGTTGCGCGCCACCATCAGCGCGTCGCGTACGTCTCTCACGGATCGCTCCAGTTTTGGCCGGCACCGGTGTGGATTCCGGATCGGGTGCCGGACGTTACAGGTTGCTTACCCCCGCGGGCCGGCAGGGTCAACGCGGGGCATGCCGGGCCGCTGGCCAGGACCGGGATGGATCACATCAGTGCACCATCTTGCGAGAAGACACGTTTTTTGATACGCAGACAGATCGGAGCCCTCGGAGTCCACGCTGATGCGCCTGCCCGTCGCCGCGATCACCATCCTGGGTGCCGTCTGCGCCGCCCTCCCAGCCCAGGCCGGGCTCCTCGGCAAGACCGTGACGGTCAACTACAACTACAGCGGCAATCCCACCTATACCGACAGCGTGACGGTCGGCGCGGGGATCGAGATGACCTGTCCCGGAGGCTTCGACCTCTGCAACGCCCTTTCCGCGCCGACCCAGACGGTCGATTTCGGCGACAACACGATCACCTATGCCTTCACCTCGACCACGGGGCAGCCGTCCGGCTTCGACAACGTCCTGCCGAACATGTTCAGCTTCCTCGACCTCGACCTGGACGCGCCCATCACGGACGTGACGCTGGTCACCGGGATCGCCGGCCTGGACCTGAGCCGCGTCATGTTCACCGCCGACTCGGTCATGGTCGACATGCATGGCCTTTCGCTGGGTTTCGGCAACAGCTTCACCTTGACCCTGACCGCGGTGCCGGAGCCGGCCAGCCTGGCTCTGTTCGGCACCGCGCTTGCCGGGATCGCCGGGCTGCGCCGTCGCCTATCGCGGGGCTGACGCGACGCTGTTCAGCGTCCAATCATACCGATAGCCAATCACCCGCGGGGCGCGGTCGATCGCGGCCAGCAAGGCCGGCGCGGCGTACCGGCGGAGATGCGCCAGAACCCCCGCCTCCCCCCCGAAATCATCGGCGAACCAGTTGTAGATGCTGGACAAGGTCAGGCCATCGGGCCCCGCCTCAACCCCGCGGGGATGATTGACATAGGCCTGCGCCGCCGCATCCAGCGCGCCCGCCAGCCCTGCCGCCGTGTAGGCGGTCGCCCGCAGATCGGGACAGCCGACCGAGGCACAGTTCAGCGCATAGTGGGTCCGCGGGTCCCGCCAGATCGGGCGGAGGATGCGATGTTCGATATCGTTCAGCGTCAGCGCCTCGGCTTCGACCGTGATCACGCGCGTGGACCAGGGACCGCTGTCGAACAGACCGCCCGAGAGGGCGATGTCGCGGATGCTCGCCTTGCCCGGGTGGTCCAGCACGATCCGGACCGTCAACGCGTTATAGAGGTTCACCCAGAACGCATATTGTTCGGGGCGCGCGAGGGCCGATACCGGCACAGCCGCCAGCCGGTCGAGATAGTCGCGCAGGGCACCCCGCTCCTCGGCGGTCACGGCCTGGTATTCGACCCCCATGACCCCATCCACACGGCGCCGCACCCGGCGTTGCAGGAACACGTTCCAGGCGCTGTGATCGACCAAGCGGGTTGAGGCCGGGTCATGCGCCTGCCAACGGGGCCAGAGTTTCGCGGAGGGCGCGAACAAGGACTCGATGAAGGAAGGCGCCGCCGCAACAGGCCGAACGACCGCCGCGACCCCCAGCCCGGCCAGGGCCGCGCGTCGGCCGAAAGGAGAATGGTTCACCTGGAGCCTCCAATCATCGGGACGAAACGCGGCGGCTCAATCCAGGACACCGCGCAGCCGCCGCTGTTCTCGGTATCGGCCGACAAGGCGAGGTGCGTGACCCGCGGCGCCGGCGATCCGAACAAAGCGCGGTAATCGGCGGCGGGATCGATGGTCTCGGTCCGCCATCCGCCGTTGGGTGTCTCGGGTCCCCGCCGCACGATGATCCAGCCGTCATTCGGCAGATAGGGATTGGGCAGCCGCGTCCCGGCCGGCAACGTTCCGCCCCACATATAGGTGAGGGAGCGGCCGGTGAAAGCGCCATGCACCATGGTGCCGCGCAGCCAGCGGCGGAGGCCGGTCACCAGCCCCGCCCCATCGTCGGTGCCGGCGAAGATCACATGCACGGCGGCGGGCCGATCGTCCTTTCCCTCAGCGGCGGGGGAAACGGGGGGCGGCGCCTGTTCGACCCGCCATCGCCAGGTCAGGCGTGGGTCCAGAGCCGGCGCCTCCGGTGTCTCCCGCACCAGGAAGCCGACGGACTGATCGGCGCGGATCATGATCACGCCATCCGGCGACGTCGTGAACGCCGTGGTTCGCTTGCCCGGAACCCCCGCCATGATCCAACCGGGCGGTGCGTCCCCCCATGGGGCGGTCCCACAGCCCATCGTGAGAAGAGCCACCAACAGCGTCCGCGCGACGGTCAACGCCGCTTCCGTTCGGAGTCGTAAAGCTCGGCGAGGCGCGCGGGGGCGGTCCTGCAATAATAGGCGAGGTGGATGCACACCCAGCCGGCGATGATCTGGGCGGGCGGGCGGCCTGCGAAGCGGCGGGACGATGTCAGCAATGGTGGGTCCGCGATACACATTGTCTCGCCTATACGTTCCAGGCGGCGGACCAGATCGTGATCCTCCATCAAGGCGATCGGCCGAATCCCGCCCAAGGCCTCCAAGACCGAGCGCCGGATGAAGATGCCGCTGTCCCCGTAGTAGAACCCACGGCGGCGCAGCCAGGCGTAGAACCCGTCGAGCCAACGGGAAAAGCCGTCATCCCCGTCGAACAGCAGGCGGAAATTCCCGCCGGGGCAGGCCGGGTCGCCGGCCATGGCCTGGTCCAGCGCCGCAAGGGCACCGGCCGGCACAATCGTGTCCGCATGGAGGAACCAGATGATATCGCCGCTGGCGCGGTCGGCGCCCGCGGCCAATTGCTGACCACGGCCGCGGGGCGCCAGGATGACAGCATCGGCCCCGGCCGTTCTCGCCAAAGCCACGGTATCGTCGGTGCTGCCGCCATCCGCGACGATGATCTCACAGGCAGGCCCCTGTGCGCGGAGGGCACGCAGGAGCCCGCCGATGTTGGCGGCTTCGTTCAAAGTCGGGATCACGACCGAGATCATGTCCCGTCAGTCTGTCAAACCCGTCCGGCGTTACAGGCGGAAGGATAAAACACCCCAGGGTCAGATGATGCCAGCCGCCCGCAGGGTTTCCAGTTCCGCCTCCGACTTGCCCAACAGGCCGGCGTAGATTTCCGCGTTGTGGCTGCCCAGCGGCGGGCCGGCATGAGTGATGCGGCCTGGCGTGCCCCGCATCTGCGGCACGACCGCGGGCATGGTCACGGGGCCGAGTTCCTCATCCGGGATCACGGCGATGTTGTTCCGCGCCTTGTAGTGCGGGTCCTGCGCGATATCCGCCGCCGTGTAGATACCGCCGAACGGAACATTGGCCTTGGCAAGCCGAGCCTCGATGTCGGCGAAATCGTGTTCGGCGATCCAGTCGGCGAGCAGGCCTTCCAGCTCATCCGCGCGTTCGATCCGGTCGCGGCTTTTGGCGTAGCGCGGATCGGTGGCCAGGGGAGCCATGTCGATCGCCTCGGCCAGGCGCTGCCAGACATTGTCGCCGCCGGCGGCGATCTGGACGTAGCGGCCGTCCTTGGTCTGGAAGGTGCCGGCGGGGGAGAAGGTCGGGTTGCGGTTGCCGATGCGTTCGCGGATTTCCCCGGTCTCCGCATACTTGACCATCAGGTCGGACGTGATGCGGAACGGCGCCTCATACAGCGCGAGGTCGATCATCTGCCCCTCGCCGCCACGGGCGTCGCGGTTGTAGAGGGCGAACATCGCCGACAGGGCGCCGAAGGTCCCGGTGTTGTAGTCCGCGGTCGCGAAGGCGGGGCGGACGGGGAAGCGATCCGGGAAGCCCGTCGGATACATGTAACCCGAGAAACCCAGCGCGATCCGGTCATAGCCCGAGCGCTTGGCATAGGGCCCGACCTGCCCGTAGCCGGACACGCGCACCATGATCAGGCGCGCATTGACCTTGCGGAGATCCTCCCACCCAAGGTTCCAGCGCTCCAGCGTGCCGGGGGTGAAGTTCTCGATCAGGATGTCGGTGTGCTTGACCAGTTCCTTCAGGATGTCCTGGCCTTCCTTCACGCGCATGTTCAGCGTGACGGATTTCTTGTTGCGGCCTTCCACCAGCCAGTTGCCGGAGCGGGAGGCCTTGCCGTCCTTGGGGGTGCCGCGCAGGGCATCGCCGATGCCAGGCTGCTCGACCTTGATGACCTCGGCGCCGAAGTCACCCAGCATGGTCGCGCCGAAGGGGCCTGCGATGAGGGTGCCGATGTCCAGCACGCGGATGCCAGCCAGGGGAAGAGGTGCGGTCACGGTTCCTCGCTTATTCGTTTGGACGTTCAGTTTTGAAGACATCCCCCTCCCACAAGGGGAGGGGGATGCTTGGTCACGGCTACTCGGTCTTGGCGACGCCGTCGGCGACCCGCTGTTGGCGAGCCACTTCCTTGTTTGCATCGAATTCCGCTCGGCGTCGGGCGATTTCCTCGGCCGAGAGCTGATCGATGTTGCTGAAATCCAGCTTCCAGTCCGGATTGTCGCTCCAGCGCAGCGGAGACTGCACGGTGGTGCGCGGACCCGATGCCGATTCCAGCACCTTCAGGGCATGCTCCATGGTGAAGGCCTGGGAGGCCACGTCTTGCGGACGGCCGGCCGCGTTGCCCAGCGGGAAGTCGCTGAACGACAGGCGCGGAACGCCGCAGAACTCCACAATGTCCTTTGCCCCGCCCATGATGACGGTGGGGATGCCGTTTGCCTCAAGATGACGTGCGACCAGACTCACGGTTTGGTGACACACGGGTCAATTGGCAACCAGCACCGCCACGTCGGAACGGGCAGCGCGGACATGGGCGAGGATCTCGACCGCGTCCTGTTCGATCGTGACCTTCTGGCTCCGGTTCGTGGGGGCGCCGATGAACTGGGGGGCCAGTTCGCCGATCCGTCCCTCGGCCGCCAGCCGCTTGAGCTGCTTGAGCGGGAACCAGGTGTTGATGTCGGTCGCGGTCGTGTGCTTCCGGTCGATGCCGATGTGGGAGATGCGGACGTCCGGCTCTCCCTCGATGCTGTCGGTATAGACGCGGTAGAACTTGGCGGCGGCGTTGTACGGCGCGCCGGGTCCCTGGTCGCCCTTGTCGGGCTGGTAGGGGGCGGCGGTCGTGATCAGCGACACGCGGCTTTCGGAGAGCGGCTTCTTCAGGGGCGTGAAGGGCACGTCCCGATACTGGGCCCAGCGATAGGGTTTTCCGTACCCCAGCGTCTGGTAGTAGGTACTTATTCGTCTGATGTATGGAATTGGCACGTCGTGTTCGACGGCGAACTCCAGATCGTCCATGTGGTCGGGCATGCCGAACCCCTCTGGATGGTTGGCGGAGGAACCGCCGGAGTGGCGGGTCGGGCGGTACCCTACACCGTCATTAGCGGGTCGTCACGGTCGGGCCAGACCGGCCTCGGCATCCAGGTCGATCAGGCGGACGTCCGACAGTTCCGCCGGCGGTGGCTGCTTGCCGCCATCCACGTTCACCGCGACGATCGGTATGCCCAGGGCGTCGGCCAGGCCCATCTCGTAATTGACCCAGGCGGATTGACGCGCCGCCTCGCTCCAGAGGACGACCATCGATGATGAGTCCCTAATCGCCTGCTTGAGGTCGCCGCGAATGTCGCTGCCAGGGATCGGCTCGAACGTGTTGGTGCGGTCGGACTGGCTGATCAGCCGACGGCGGACAAGTTCCTTCAGGACAGCCCCGACCTTCTTCTGGTCCTGACGCACGTGGGAGACGAATACCTTTCCCACTTCCTATTCTCCTGGCTTCGCGACCACGGTCAGGCGCGCCTCGATCTCATGGATGACCCGCTTCCACTCGGTGGCGGGGTTGCATTGTCCGGCCAGCAACAATGGCGGAACCCCGCTCTCCCGCGCCCGCAATTCCGTGAACGGAACCCGATGCAGCAACACCCATATAGGAACATCATAGGCATCGGCGTAGGCCAATTCCATCCATTGCGTCGCACCGGACACCAGGGTCGTCGGCGTCAGCAGAAAGACCAGCGCGGCGGACTGGCGAACCTGTTCCTTGAGACTGACCGCGACATCACGCTGATCCGTCGGCTGATCGCGCTGATAGGTCCAAACGGCGGCCGACAAGGGCGCGAGCATCCGTTCGGCCGCATATTGCAGCAACCCAGCCTCGAACGCGTCGGCGCCCGAATAGGAGAGGAAGATCTGCGCGCTCGAGGAGTCGGCCTTTGGTGTCAGGACACGTTCCCTACCCGTGATGGTTGCATCAATGCCATGCAGCACATCAACGAGGCAAGCGCGCCGACGCATCGGACTTGGCAATCCGGGCCGCACCGGCGCAGGATACCTCCAACCAAAACAGGAGGCGTCCATGTCCGCAACACTCGAAGCCCGCCCCGCGGCGGCCTTTACGGTCAATCCCCTCTCTCCCCTGTTCGCGGCGGAGGTCGTGGGCCTCGACCTGCGCCAGCCGCTCGACCCGGTCACGAAGCAGGCCGTGTATGATGCCTTCGTCCGCTACCATGTCCTCTGCTTCCGCGATCAGGCCCTGAGCCAGGATGAGCAGATCGCCTTCTCAATCCAGTTCGGCAGCCTGGAGCGGCACATCGCCCGCAACCGCTCCTCCGGCAATCCGCTGGTCCATATCGTTTCGAACCTGGGCGCCGACGGGAAGCCCAGCGGCAAGGTCGGCTCCCAGACCTGGCATTCCGACAAGTCGTTCCGGCCGGAGCCGTCGCTCGCCACCATCCTGCATGCCGTGACCATGCCGCCCCAGGGCGGGGACACCTGCTTCGCCGACATGGAATCCGCCTATGCAGCCCTGCCGGCCGAACGGCGCGCCGAACTGGACGGGTTGCGGGTGATCCATAGCTGGGAACTCTCCCTGGCCAAAAAGGGCATCCAGGCCCCGCCCGAGGAAATCGCCGACGCCCCGCCCATGGCCCATCCGCTGGTGCGGATCCATCCGGACTCCGGCCGCAAATCGCTGTTCATGGGCGAGCATGCCTCCCACATCGAGGGCCGGCCGATGGCCGAGGGACGCGCCTTGCTGGCGGAACTGGAGGCCTTCGCGACCCAGGACCGGTTCCTGTACCGGCACACCTGGCGGGCCGGCGACATGCTGATGTGGGACAATCGCTGCCTGCTGCACCGGGCCGACGCGAACTTCGACGCCGCCCTGCATCCGCGGGTGCTGCACCGGACCTGCCTGCGCGGCACGTCGCCCGGCTAGGGATCAGGCGGCGCGGGTCTCGTCTTCCCGGTAGACATAGACCCCGACATTGACGCGGGCCGCGGCCGCCCTGAAGGACCCGCCCTCGTCATTGTCCTGCCGGCTGGTATCCGGGCTGGGGACGCCACCCGCTTCCTCCGCGTCGATCATCGCCAGCGCGGAGCGGTTGATGTCCCACAGCGCGCGCATCGCGATTTCGCGCGCCTCCGCCTCGATCCGGCGGGCGGTTTCGGGGGATACGCGGTCGTAATGGGCCGAACGATCGAGGAAGGGCGGCGTGCCCTGGGCCAGGACGTTGGCCGTACCGGCCGCGATGTGGTCGTGCAGGTTGCGACCAAGGAAGAATGCCTGCTCCTCCCCCCCCGGATCGGGCAGGAAGGCGGCGACGTTCAGATGGACCCGGTCTTCGTCATCCAGGCGGATCAGGCCCTGGCCCACCCATTCCTCCAGCAGCGCGCGGGGGCGGACATCGGTGGTGACCGCGGCGACCAGGCCTTCGAACGACGTGGCGGCCCCCTCGGCCGAACGGGGCAGCGCGGGGGGCGCGCCGCTTTCGGACAAGGCGAGCCAGCGGGCGATCACCTGGGTCGCCACCGTGACCACGCCCGGTTCGGCCTGGTCCTGATGGTCGGCGGAGCGGAGGCGGCGGATTTCCTTGCGGTGTACGCCGGTCATCAGGCTGATGCGGCTGTCGGTCCGCGCCTTGGGATCGGGCAGCAGGTCGGTCGCGGCGACATCGACATACAGGCCGCGCAGCAGGTCGGCGACGACCGGGAAGGTAATGCCTCGGCGGATCAACAGCTTCACCAACGGACGCAGCATGCGGCGCGTGGCGGCCACCATGGCATTGGCCCCTGGCAACGCGACCGGATCGGTGAAGGACATCCGAAAGCAGACCTTGTTTAGGATAGTGTGATCCATACCATAGCTATTGTGGGAAAAATACCCACAAAGTGTATCCAGGCGGTTGACGTGGGAATTTTTCCCACATACGGTGCCTGCGTCGGCACGGTCACGGGGTCGTGTGGTCTGCCAACCAACGGGACGGAGAGCGACATGCCTTTCTCTGAGAGCGCGTCGATTCTGATGCGAACGCCGGATGCCGGTTTCAAGGCTTCCCCACGGGCGCGGACGGAAAGCCGGCGGGTGCCGGTGGTCGAACTCGACTTCCTGATGGATGAGGAAGCCGCGACCGGCCGGCCGGAAGCCGAGACCGATATCGACCTGCGGCAGTTGCGCCACCACACCAAGAACGCCCTTCAGCGCATCATCGGCCTGGTCTCCCAGGCGCCCGGCCTACTCGATACGCCGCAGGGGGCGCATATCGCCGCCGAACTGGAGCGTCGGATCCAGCTTTCCGCCTCGATCTCGGACGCGCTGTTCGGCCTGACCCGGGCGCCCGCCTCGATGACCGACCGGCTGCGGACGCTCTGCGCCAACGTGGCCGACCTGCTGTCCGACCCGACGCAGGTGATCCAGGTTGGCGTTTCGGTCCGCGGCGAATGCCCGGCCCATCTGCGCGACACCGTGGTGCGGGTGACCCATGAACTCATGGGCAACGCGCTCAAGCACGGGATGCGTCGGCGGGCGCGCGGGCGGATCACGGTGCGCCTGCACAGCGAACCCGATGGCCGCACCCGCCTGACCGTCACCGATGACGGCAACGGCTTTCACGGACGTCCCCGCTTCGGCGAAGGCCTCAGCGTCGCCCGCACCCTCGCGGACGAATTCGGCGGCACGCTCTCACTCCGCTCGGACGGGCACACCGTGGCGACGCTGGACCTGCCGGCCGAGGCGCCTGGCCGGACCGGGAGCACCGGGCGGGCCTGATAAGCCCCCAGGGTCACCCCAGCTTCTGGGCGATCTTCTCGGCCAGGCGGCGGGCGACTTCGGTTTTCTTGACGCGGGGCCAGTCCTCAACACCCTCGGCGGACAGGATGTGGACCGCGTTTTCCTCTCCCCCCATGATGCCCGTCGCCGGGGAGACATCGTTCGCCACGATCCAGTCGGCGTTCTTACGCTGCCGCTTGGCCTGGGCATTCTCCATCAGATCATTGGTTTCCGCGGCAAATCCGACCACCAGCCGGGGCCGGTTCGGGCCCGAGGCGGCGATCGTCGCCAGGATGTCGGGGTTGGGAACCAGTTCCAGCGCGGGGGCGGGCTGGCCGGCCTGCTTCTTGATCTTGCCCTCGGCCGCGTTGGCGACCCGCCAATCGGCGACGGCGGCGGCGAAGATCGCGATATCGGCGGGCAAGGCGGCCTGGCAGGCCTCCAGCATCTCCCGCGCGCTTTCCACTGGGCGGACGGTGACGCCCGCCGGGTCGGGGACGGTCACCGGGCCGCTGACCAGGGTGACGCGGGCGCCGAGGTCAGCCAAAGCCGCCGCGATCGCGTGGCCCTGGCGGCCGGAGGAGCGGTTGGCGATATAGCGCACCGGATCGATCGGCTCATGCGTCGGGCCGCTGGTGACAATCGCGTGCTTGCCGGCGAGGGGCTTCGGGCCGGCCAGCAAAGATTCTATGGCGGCCAGGATGGCGGGCGGTTCGGCCAGGCGGCCGGCGCCGAACTCGTTGCAGGCCATCGCGCCTTCATCGGGGCCGACGACATGGACGCCGCGCTGGGACAGGGTGCGGATGTTGGCCTGGGTGGCTGCATGTTCCCACATGCGGACGTTCATCGCGGGGGCGACCAGGACCGGCTTGTCGGTGGCAAGCAGGACGGTGGCGGCCAGGTCATCCGCCATGCCCGCGGTCATCCGCGCCAGCAGGTCGGCGGTGGCCGGGGCGACAACCAGCAGGTCGGCGGCGCGGGAAAGCTGGATGTGGCCCATCTCTGATTCGTCGGTCAGCGAGAACAGGTCGGTGTAGACCTTCGATTCGCTGAGTGCCTGGAGCGATAGGGGCGTGACGAACTGCGCGCCCGCGCGGGTCAGGACGCAGGTGACCCCGCAGCCTTCCTTGCGGAGCAGGCGGATGAGTTCGAGGGATTTATAGGCCGCGATCCCCCCCGCGACGATGAGCAGGACTCGCTTGCCGATGAGCGTGGTCATGGGTGGTCGCTCCGCGTTGGGGGGTGGAAGCCAGGGTGTGGTTCAACCGTCATGGGGTCGTCTTCCCTACGCCCCCTCCCCCCTTGAGGGGGAGGGCTGGGGTGGGGGGTGTTGCGGCACGGACCGATGCCGAGAGACCGCGGGGGCGCTTCCCGGAAAGAGTCCTTCCTCACCGGACATGGGGTTGGACCAGCTAAAAAACAAGCTCGGGCCAGCGGC